>CAZXHG010000064.1:14917-39304 GCA_964639985.1 uncultured Rickettsiales bacterium | reverse complement strand
GTCGTCGTCGTCGCCGTCCCAGTCGTCCGGGTCGAAGCCGTCGGGATCCGGACCGTCGTTGTTGCCGTTGCCGTCCCCGTCATCATCGTCGTCGTCGTCGTCGTCGCTTCCGGCAGGGTCGTACCCTCCACCGCCCTGCCCGAGGTCGTACTCGGAGCACGCGGGTCCGATCAGGGCCAGGGCCAGCAGCAGGGCCAGCAAGGTGAAGATGCGGTTCATGACGTCCTCCAACCTCGGCGGCGCGCGGAGCGCGCGCCCCCTGGTAGCATAGCGACTGACCGTGACTGCACTGACACGAGTGATGAACGCCGCGCGTGGTAGCCGCCCGGGAGGCTGGCTGGTCTGGAGTGGCCTGCTGCTGCTGACCCAGGTGGCGCTGTGGTGCCGGCTGGCAGCTCACTGCAGCCACGTGCGGCACACCGAGACGATCTCGTTGCTGCCCACCGTGGGCAGGGAGCTGTCGTGCGGTCAGTTCGGCTTCATCAGCGGCTACTACATCAACCCCGGCCACCCCTCGACCCTGCTGGACGGGTTCCTGAGCATGGCCGGGTTCCTCGTGGCCGGCGAGCACTACCTGGCCTGGCAGTGGGTTCCCCTGCTGTACGCGGCCGGGCTCGCCGTGAGCGGCGCGTGGCTGCTGCACCAGGTGGGGGGCGCGCGGGCTGCCGGCGCGTTCCTGGTGCTGCTGGCCGCGGCACCCTTCCTGGTCAAGGACGGCCTGCTGGCCATGGTGGGGTATCACGCCAGCGGGATCCTGTTCGGCGTGGCGGCCCTGGCCCTGGCCATGGGCGCGTCCCCCCACCGCAGCTTCGACCGCCGGGCGTTCGCGGCTGGCCTGATGCTGGGCCTGGGCCTGTTCTATCTGCGCACCTCCGTGGCGGCCGCGCCTGCCGTGGGACTGGCCGTACTGGTGGGCGGGTGGCGTTCGGTACGCGACCTGGTGCTCGGTACGCTGTCGTTCCCCCTGCTGGTGGCCTGCACGGCCGGGGTGCGGCTGCATGGCCTGGCCCTGGAGAAGAGCCCGCGGCCGCTCGTGTGGGCCGACGTGACACACTCGCTCTCCTGGGCCTTCCCCATGTCCATGGAGGGGGGGGAGCGCCCGCCGTTCGAGCTGGCCAAGCTCGCGGACCTGGTGGCCTGGCCGCTGGGCAAGGTGCTGTTCGCGCAGCCGCCTGCCCTGGACACCGGCATCGCCCCGGTTCACGGCGGGGTCACCGTGGCGGGTGGGATCTGGATCCTGGGCTGGCTCGTGGCCGCGCTGGTGGTCGTGCCGCTGGGGCTGTGGCTGCTACGCGACGGCGGCCGGATCGTGGCCCGGGACGCGTGGCGGCCGCTGGTGGTGGCCGCGCTGCCGCTGACGTACGCGGCCCTGTACGTGGTGGCCCCGTTCCGCATCGACGAGGCCGTGTTCTGGGGCCAGTATCAGTCCACGTTCACGGCTCCACCGGTGGAGGACGCCCGCTACCTGATGCCCGTGCTGCTGCTGTGGACCCTGCCCCTGGCCCTGGGGATGGGGCTGGCCGTGCGCGTGGGGGGACCGACGTGGCAGCGCTGGCCCGCCCTGGGCCTGGCCGCGGCGATGCTGCTGTCCGGCGGCTGGTTCGCGGTGGTGGACGTCGCCTCTGCGCGTGATCCGGCGGGCACGCTGGCGCAGCTGCAGCCGTACACCTACCTCGGCTTCCACCGCGCGGACCGGGGGTTGAGCCGCAAGCAGCACGCCTACGGCACGACCACGGAGCCGATCAGCCGGGGCAACCACCTGCGTGCCGTCGGCGCATTCGACCGGCCCGAGGTCTCCCGCGCGGCCGCGGATCCGGACCTGGACGCGGTCGCCCTGCAGGCCGTCGCCCGCGAGCTGGCGCTGCAGCCCCTGGACCGGCAGTTCGTGGCACACGGCATGGGCAGCGCGCTGGGGGACGCGCTGCATCACGGCGCCGGGTACGAGATCGCCGATCTGGCTACGATCGGCATGGCCGCGGCCGAGGCCATGGGACCGGATGATGGCCGCGCCTACCTGCTGGGGCTGGGCGAGTCCATCCGGCTCGACCTGTGTCCGGTGACCGATCCCGCAGTCGTGGCCGAGGCCCTGTGCCAGCCCACGTCCTGGGGCGAGCGGCCGCTGTGCTTCGCCCTGGGTGGGTGCCTGGGGCGGTGGGATCGCGGTCCCTTGCCCGGCGACCCGTCGGCGCTCTTCCCGGGGCACGAGCCCTGGGTGGCCGGACAGGAGCCCGAGGTCGTGCGGGAGCTGGTGCGGGGACTGGGTTGGACCCAGGGCGCGGGAATGCCCCCGTCCATGCTCGCCGGGGTCGTGGATCCCGACTGGGGCGGGGGCCTGTTCGCCGCCTTCGGCGACGGCTGGCACGCGGGCTCGTCCCACGTGTGGCGCTGGCCCGAGGAGCGCTATCCGGTGGGGCCGTGGTACCAGCCATGAGGTGCTGGCTGCTGGCGGTGGCGGTGGGGCTGACGCTGGTCGCCTGCCACCGACCGGACCTCGACCTCGACGTGCAGCTGACCGTGAGCGACGCCATGCCCACGGTGGCCACGGCCACGTGGGACGTGGGCACGCCGGGGTGCGGCGGTGCGTTCGTGCAGTGGGGCCGGGACACGGACATGACGCGCCGGGCGCGGGCGTGGATCGACGACCAGGGGCATGCGCGCGCCGTGCTGGCGGGGTTGAAACCGCAGACCCTGTACCACGCGCAGGTGGTGGAGGTGCTCAACGGCGAGCACCTCCTGTCCGACCGGCTGACCGTGGAGACGGGGAGCCTGCCCGTGCAGTCTGTGGGCGTGACCGAGCAGGTGGACGAGCCCGGGCGCACAGCAGGTCTGTATGTGGCCACCTCCCTGTACTCCAACCGGGGCGCGGCCGTGATCCTCGACGGCGACGGCGACGTGGTGTGGTCCCACCAACCCGAGCTGGCGTGGCCCCAGCAGTTCATCTCGCGGGTGCGCCCGTCGCGGGTGGGGGAGTGGATCAACTACAACGTCTCCGGCGGCCAGGAGCAGGGGCTGACCCAGGTGGATTCCACGCGGGCGATCGTGCGGGTCTCCCTGGACGGATCCCAGCAGCAGGTGCTGCTGTTGCCGGACACGCACCACGACTTCTTCGAGCTGGGCGACGGCACCCTGGCGCTGCTGCGGTACGACCGCCGGGAGGTGGAGGGCCAGACCTGGATCGGGGACGAGATCGTGGAGCTGGCCCCGGACGGGAGCGAGCGTCGGGTGTGGTCGACGTGGGATCGGTTCGAGCTGGACGAGGACGTGGCCGGTCCCGGCGCGTCGTGGACCCACGCCAACGCGCTGTTCTACGACAAGGACGACGACGCCTACCTGGTCTCCCTGCGCAACCTCGACTGCATCGTCAAGGTGGACCGGGCGAGCGGCGAGGTGGTGTGGGTGCTCGGCGGTGAGCACAGCGACTTCGCCCTGCCGGACGGGGAGCGGAGCCTGTTCCACCACCAGCACCAGTTCCACCTGGTGGACGGTGGGATCGTGGTGTTCGACAACGGGCTGGTCGAGCAGGTGGACTCGCGGGTGGTGGAGTATGCACTGGACAAAGGCAGCGGCCGCGCGGAGCCGGTGTGGGAGCAGCACGCGGACCCGCCCATGTTCAACGCGGCCCTGGGAGACGTGTACCGGCTCGAGGGGGGCAACACGCTGATCACGTGGAGCCAGGCCGGTCAGATCGAGGAGGTCACGCCCGCCGGTGACGTGGTGTGGCGGGTGCGGGCCCAGCTGGGCGCGGGGTTCGGCTTCAGTCAGCCGCGGCTGGTGCTGACCGACGTGGTCAATGCGGAGATGCCGATCCCGGACATGGGGGTGTTGGTGGGGCAGGGGGGGTGAGGGGCTGGTGATCCCTTCCCTGGGGCCTGGCTCGCCTTGTGCTAGCCTACGCGTGTGCTCCCGGAGACCCCATGCAGAGCGGGAACGAACGCGGTGTGGTGCAGCTGAGCCGACTCAGGGAGAAGGACATCCGCTGCTTCGAGAGGTTCGAGCTGAAGCTGCGCGTGCCGCGGAGCGACCGCGGACAGTGGACGCTGATCCTGGGAGACAACGGGTGCGGCAAGAGTACGCTGCTGCGCTCCATCGTGCTCGGCCTGATCCGGATGAAACAGGGAAACAGCGTCCTGGACGCCCGCGGTGTGCGTGCCCCTCACGTGAGAACGGGGGCGCCGGCGGGGGAGATCCAGGTGCGCTGGCGGACACCCGGTGAGCAGGCCAGGAACCGCACCGTCAGCCTGTACCCCCTGGCGGACGGGACGGACGGTTTTCAGCCGCCGCAGGCCGAGCCTGGCGAACTGCCGTTCGTGTGGGCCTACGGCGCGCAACGGGGGAGCGCCCTGGGGGGGGGTCTCGCGTAGCGTGGACATCTACTCGTCGACCGGCGCCTTCGCCACGCTGTTCAGCGGCATGGACGGCGAGCTGATCCACGCGTCCACGTGGCTTCAGAAGCTTCGCCACGCAACGTACGAGACGGAGGATGCTGGCGGCCTGTATGAAGCTGTTCGAGAGACCATCGTCCAGCTGCTGCCCGGGATCAACGACATGGGCGTCACCTCGGAGGATGTGTGGCTCGAGGGCCCCGCCCTGGGCCGCGCTCCCCTCGATGCCTACAGCGATGGATACCTGACGACCGCCGGATGGATCCTGGACATGATTGCCCGCTGGGTCGAGCACGAGCGGCGGAACGGCCGCACACCCAGCGGCGACTTCCGCGAGCAGATGACGGGCCTCGTCCTGATCGACGAACTGGACCTGCACCTGCACCCTCGCTGGCAGCTGCGTGTGGTCCAGGATCTGCGCGAGTGGTTCCCGAGGCTCAGCTTCGTCGCGTCCACGCACAATCCGCTGACGCTTCATGGCGCGACGGAAGGCGAGATCCAGGTCCTCTCGCGAGATCCGGAGACGAGCATCGTATCCGCCGCTCAGATCGACATCCCTCCCGGGAGCCGCGCGGACAACATCCTCACCGGCGCATGGTTCGGACTCCCCTCGACATTGGACCCGGAGACGCGAGACCTCCTCGAACAGCACAGCGCCATGTTCCGCGCTGGAGAGGCCGACACCGAACGAGCCCAGGAGCTGGAGAGGGAGATCCGTGATCGGCTGGGGCGCTACGCGGATACCTCCGTGGAGCGCATGGCCGTGGGGATCGCCGCGGAGGCTGCCACCGGTCGAGGACGAGGACGAGACCCCCCTTCTTCTCCATCCCTTCGGAGCCGAGGATCCGGTGGACCACCTCCGGTTCAACGAGCTGGGGGAGATCTGCGGTATCACCGACGAGGGGAAGGCCACCATCGAGGTGTGTGGGTTGTGGAGGGAGTCCCTGCGTGACGCGCGGTCGGAGAAGGCCGAGCTCGCCTACGACCACATGCGGGACTACGCCGAGGCGCTCGTTTCGAACGGCGATGCTTCGTGACCGCTACGCAGGCTGGCCAAGGCAGGAGCCGAGGACAAGGTGTTCGCCGGGATGGTTCGAGCCATCGTCCGTCAGGAGATCGGTCTGACCTGGTCTCTGCTGGAGGTGGCTGCCGGGGACGGTTGAACGGTCTGGACGTTCGCTGGGATGGCTACTCGATGGTCCAGTCGAACTCGGTGGTGAGGGACGGGGAGGCGAGGCCTTTCTTGACCTCACCGTCCCACAGGACCTTGAAGAACGGCTTGCCCTTCTCCAGCACGATCTCGAGGTCGTCGGGAGACGTGGGGATGTCGAAGGTCAGCTTGAGCTTGTTGCCGCCGGCCAGGGTCTCGTAGGAGTCCAGCGACATCACGTAGTACTGCTCGTCCCACGCGTCGATGGGATCGCCGCAGAAGGTGAAGCTGCTGAGGGTGGGGCTCCAGTCCGGGATGCCGACCGCGAACTCGACAGTCGAACTGTTCATCCACAGCCATGCGTAGGTCCAGCCCTCTCCGGTGATGGTCGCGTCCTGGCAGGCCGAGGTGTCCACCGAGTACTGGCTGTCCGGGTCGAAGTAAAGGGTCAGCAGGTAGTCCTCCTCCAGGGTCAGCTGCTCGCCGGTGCTGTTGGCCGGCCCGGGGAGGAGCAGGAGGCCGGTGAGGGCGACGGCGACGGTGAGGGCGCCCGCGGTGAGGGTCGTCCTGAGGTTGAGCTTGTCCATGTCCTGCTCCCTTCTCAGTTGCAGCCCGAGGTCCAGTTGCCCCAGGGCGCGGTGTTCTGCGCGGACGCGATGGCGGATTCGAACGAGGATGGATCGACCTGGGTGAACCGCGAGGTGCGCTCCTTGTAAACGAAGCTCGCGGAGTCGCCGTTGACGCCGTCGTCCCAGTCGATGCCGTGGAGCGAGTCTCCGGGGTCGCCGGGATCGCAGTTCGTTCCCAGCACGTCGTCGTCGCCACCGAACGTCACCGCCATGAAGTACGCGCCATCGAGGGCGCCGTCGACCCAGGACTCGTTGTTGGTGTCGTTGGTGTCGTCGTGCAGCTGGGCTCCGCCGCCGTCGACGAACGTGGTGGTCTTGTCGCCGCGCTCGAAGGTGAACTCCTGATATCCGTCTGCCATGGTCACTCCGAAGACCCCGAGGGGGAAGAACCCGAACCGGCAGTCGTACGAGGCCGTGCCGTGGCCGGAGTACAGGGAGGCGGCGTCGCAGTAGTCCTCCAGGTCGGTTCCGACGACGTTCTCCGAGTCGTCGATGTTGAACGACCAGATCTGGTTGCAGTGGTTCTCGTTGTTGTGGTCGCCGTACCAGAAGCTCGCTGCGCCGTGATAGGAGATCCACAGGAAGACCTCCTGCTCGTCGGGGTCGACACCGCCGACGTAGATGACCGGCGTGATCCCGTCCCGTCCACCCATGAGGATAGGATCGTAGGCCCACGTTCCAGTGCCGCGGTGGCAGCTTGACTGGCTGTTGTCCAGCCAGTCCACGTCGTCGTTGGGGATCTCGAGGTGGGCAGCGTCGTCCCCGCCCACGCTGTCGAAGTCACACTCGGTCTCGTCGTACTGCGCGCCCTCGGGCTGAGCACCGAAGGTGGTGTCGGAGAGGAAGAACGCGCCCTCGAGATTGCAGAGACCATCGGACCACGGCACGGGCGGTGGGTCTTCGGTGGGGGGATCCCACTCTTCCGGACACGCCAGGTTGAAGACCGAGATGAACATGCCCAGCAGCAAGATGGGTACTCTCTTTGGCGGCATCGATTCCCTCCTTTGACGACTGTGTCGCTGTGTTGCCTTATATGCAGGACGGTTCAGGCTATTGATGGTATGGGTCATCTGCAGAGCTGTCGATTTCAAATAGTGGTGGCATTTTAATGTTGTGGAATTTGATCGAGGGCGGTCGGCGTGATAGTATGCGTTCGTGGCTAATTGTGTCGTGGGAGAACCGAACGTCGTGGAAGCGATGGGTCGCAATCGAAGTGCAGGATGCACGCTCGTGACATTTTCCCGACTGGTAGTTGGCGGATTGTGCATGGCACATACGGGTTGTCCCCCAGATCCGCAACTACCTTGGGACGCCGAGGTGTGCGCTGACGTCGACATCGAGTTCATCGAGCACGGGCTGTCCATGGCGCGCGAAACACAGGACATCGTTGACCGGGAACTCGGTGAGAAGTATGGAGACGAACGTGTGACATACACCGAGATACTCTCGCTGGTCGACCGGACCATCGAAGACGACATGCTGCTGTGCGGGGTTCCGCGGGTGGATGACGATTCTGGCGAGGACGCAGTGGCGGGTACGGTGGATTCCGAGGGCTTCATCTACATCAACACCGACGAGTGGGGAGGGGGCAGTCAGTGGATTCGAGCTCGGGACGGGTGGCAGGAGGGCGCGTACTACGGCGACCTGACCGAGGTGGAGATTGTTGATCTGGTGAGTGAAGCCGATCTGCAGGGATTCTGGGATCTCAAGGACGCAGCCCACGGTTGGCTCTTCGACGGCGGCTTCTCTGCCTACCTGGTGACCCACGAGGCGGCGCACTACGCCACAGGTCTGCTCCATAGCTACGTCGAGCACGTGGAAGACCAGGAAACAGCCTACGACGACTATGTCCAGGACGTGAGTGACATCACCCTTGACACCATCTATTGGGAGATCTGGGTTCCGGAGAAGGACTGGCTAAACGAGACGTACTGGAGCGCGCATTGACCACGGATGCCTTCACGGGAACACTCTCGACCCCGAAGGAATGGACGTGATCGCAGGCGTCCCAACCCATTCGCTGCTCTGCGTGGTCGTCCTCTCGTGTGCGCTCGGGTCAGGTGGTTGCGCCGGCGTCCAGCAGCACGAGGGGGACTGGGACGTGGAAATCGGATGGTCGTCCGTTTCCGCGGGCGAGGATCACAGCTGTGGGATCACGACGGACGGCCGCGCCGAGTGCTGGGGCTGCACGGATTGGGAAATTCATCTGCACAATGCCGGGCAGTGCACCAGTCCCCGGGGGAGTTTCGAGGAGGTCGTGACGGGCTACGAGCACTCATGCGCGGTCGATGCCGAGGACAGCGTCGTGTGCTGGGGATGCGAGGACTCGGATCTCGGTCAGTGCTCTCCGCCCGATGCACCATTCGTCCAGGTTGCCGCAGGGTTCATCCATACGTGTGGGGTCGACGAGCAGGGGCAGGCGAGATGCTGGGGTTGCGATTTCAACGGTGACTGGGAGGGATTCCACGACAACCGTGGCCAGTGCGAAGCTCCCGACGGTGCTTTCCAGCAAGTTGCAGTGGGCACGTACACTTCGTGGGGCCTCCACGAGGAGGGAACCGTGGCGTCCTGGGGGGATCCTGACAGCGGCTGGCCCGAGATCGGTGAATTCCTCGAGATGGATGCCGGTTCAACCGAGGTCTGCCTGCTCGACGCTTCTGGTGTGGTTCATTGTGGAGGGGGAGGAACCGGGTTTCAGCTGGAAGGTGAGTACTCGCAGGTCAGCGTGGGTGGATCTCATGTCTGCGCGCTGGCGGGCGATGGTGTGGTGTCCTGCTTCCCCCTTCAAGAATCCGATGAAGACTTCGAACCCCCGGAAGCCCTGTTCATCCAGGTCAGCGCGGGAGGTGATCACGCCTGCGGCGTCACCACCGACGCGCAGGTCCTGTGCTGGGGAGACGACAGCGCGGGCCAGGCCAGCCCACCGCAGGTCCAGGACTGACGCCGGCGGACCCTGGGGACCCAGGGAAAACGTTTTCCGACTCCGGTGGCTCAGTCCAGATCCTCGACCAGCAGCTTTACTTCCAGCTTCAGGAGCCGCTCGACATAGCGCTCCAAGGTATCGATGATCTCGCGCAGCTCGTCGAGCCCGCGCGTCTTGCGCCACTTGACCACCAGGTCGAACCCGCCACCGTCCAGCAGCCTCTCGACCACGCAGCGGAACGGCCCTCGCCCCCGCCGGGGCCTCACGTCGGGGCGAGCCTCGTCCTTCTTGAGTTCGCGCAGCAGCTGTCTCACCTCGTTGACCGAGTACTCGCGGTCCACGGTGCAGGCGATGACCGCCTCGAGCGTGTGGTCCGGCGGCGGGAACACGTTCTCCTCGCGGGCCAGCAGGACGGCCACGCTGGTGGTGATGTCCCCGACCTGCACCGCCCTCTGGATCGTCTGGTCCGCCCTCAGCAGCGACAGGAAGTTCTTCACAGTCTTCGGCCCCCGCGCGATCGCCCGTCCGATCTCGCGATAGGTCATGCCCTCGGTCTTCAGTTGCTGGCATAGCCTCGCCTTCTCCATGGCGGTGAAGTCCTTGCGCTGGAAGTTCTCCGACACGGCCAGCCGCACGGCCTGCTCGTCGCCGCAGGTGGTGAACACGCGCGCCAGTACCATCGCCCTGGGCCCGTGAATCCTGCGGATCGCCTCCAGGCGTCGGAATCCCGAGATCACCTGGAAGTGGTCGTCGCGTACCGCCGGCCGCACGAAGACCGGCGTGGTCTGGCCGTTGGCCTGGATGTCCGCAGCGAGCAGGCGGACGTCGAGCGTCTCACGGTGCTGGAAGGTAGTGTCCTCCGTGTCGATCCGGTCGAGGCGGATCTTCTCGAACCGGGACGCGATCTCGCCTGTATCAGCCATGGGAAACCCCCCTCTGTATCGTCCGGGCAGCTTCCCCCTGAGAGAAACTCCCCTGAACTCCAGAAGGCACGATATCCAGTGATCCAGAACAGAGCAATCGTCCGCTGAAAGCGTTTTTTTTTTTTTTTGCGGCTATTTGACAGCAGCTACTGCGCCGGATTGCGGAAGGACACGAACACCGGTTCGCCGCGCCCGGCCTCGACCTCGCCGAGTGAACGACCCCGGCGTACCCCGCGCGCGACCGCGTCGTGGTACGCGTCCGGGATGGTGCGGGGCATGAGCTCCGCGGAGTCGGGCGCGCCGTCGTCCGCGCGCCCCCAACCCATGCCGTAGCCCTCCCAGAAGTCCTCGTCCGAGAGTTCTGCGGGCCACCAGCCGTCCGCCCGCGCGCCCGCCAGGGCCAGCGCAGCCCCGGCCGCGTTCCAGCGGGCGCGGATCCCCGCGCCCCAGCCGATGTTCCTCGTGGCCAGCGGCGTGAACTCCCGCTGGCTGACCGCGGTGTACTGCTGCCGCTCGGCCCACTCGTGCAGGCCGGGCGCCAGCGAGTCGGACTGCATGGGCAGCGGTTGCCAGGTGCGCAGGGCCAGGCCGGTGCGCTGCAGGTCGTGGTACAGCCCGCCCTGCATGCCACCGAAGCCCGCGGCCTCCCCCTGGGCGGTGCGTACGTCGATCAGGTCGTTGACCTCCCCGACCTGCTCGGCCCAGACCGTGCCGATGCCCAGGTTGTAGTAGGTCACGTAGCGGTGCTGCGTCAGCTCGCCGGCGCGCTCCAGCCTCACCAGGCCCGCGCTCTCCTGGACCCGCGGCACCGCCACCCACAACAGCGCCACCGAGCCCGCCCCGACCATCACCCACCCGCCGATCCGCTGCAGCGCCGACGGCGCGGTCTCCCGCGCCAGCTTCAACCCCACCCCCACCGCCAGCCCTGGCGCGCTCCAGCCCAGGAACGCCAGCGGCAGCATGTAGCGCAGGGGCAGGTCCGGCTTGAACGGGCTGCCGTAGGCCACGTAGGCCAGGCACGCCAGCGGCGCCGTGCCCACCAGCAGCGCCACCTTGCCCATCGCCTCGTGGCGCAGCACCCACCCCGCCGGCAGCAACCCCAGCGGCGCGAACACCACCAGCATCCACGACAGCCCCTCGAACCGCGTCCCACCCCACAGCGCGCCCGCCCGCGCCGTGGTGATCCAGTAGTCGTGGGAGAAGCCGCGGAACGGCGCCTTGAACGTGTGCCACGTCAGCGACGTGGTGCTGCCGCGGCCCGCGCCGATGTCGGCCAGGGTGGTGGCCGCGTCCTCGGTCACCGGGTAGGAGAACAGCGCCTCGGGGTTGAGCAGCACGATCACCCAGATGGGCCACATCCCCACGACGCAGCCGCCGGCCAGCGCACCGATCGCCCGGCCGTCGAACCGCGGCCGCGTCCCCAGCAGGGTCAGCACCCCCATCACGGCCAGCACCGGCCACAGCAGGTAGGAGAACGCCGCGGCATAACCCCAGGTCACCCCCACGGCCGCGGCCGGCAGCCAGCCGTGGCTGCGGCGATCGGTCCACACCAGCCACGCGGCCACGGCCGCGGCCAGGGGCAGCACGGCCTCGGAGTGGCAGCCGAAGAACGTCAGCTGCCAGCCGATCACCGCGGACGGCACCAGGAAGATGCCCGCGCCGGCCATCACCGCCGCGGGTGTGCCGGCGGCCCAGCGCAGCGCCCACAGCCACACCGCCAGCGCGCCGAGCCAGAACAGCAGCGGCGTGATCCGCACGCCGAGCAGCCCGAAGCCCAGCACCTTCGACACCAGCAGGTACACCAGCGCGGTCGTGGAGTACGAGGCATGGTGGGCCGCGCCCGTGTTGGTCACGAAGTCGGTGAACGTGTAGCCCTCGGTGCCGTAGCGGCCGGTGAACAGGTCCCAGGCGATCTGGGTGTTCTTGCCCTCCCAGGGCTCGATGGGGAACAGGAAGTCGCCGGCGGACAGGATCACGGCGAGGCGGTGCAGTCCGAACGCGCCGACGACCAGCGCGATCGCGAGCGGGCCGACATGGCGGGTCCAGCGCGCCTGCATCACCACCGAGCGTAGGGACTCGGTGGCCTGCGGGTCAATGGCGGGTCACCTCTTGAGGCCCTTGTAGGGGAAGGACACGGTCAGGGGCTCGTCCAGCACGAGCAGCTTCTCGAAGTAGAACGCGCGGCCGTCGATGGGCAGGGTCACCCGGACGGGCTGCACGCCCGCGGCCACGGCCTCGCTGTCGAAGGTGGCCGCGGCCTGGGCCTGCACCTGGTGGGTCGCCTGCTCCACGGTGATGCCGCCCAGATCGATGGCCGTGAACCAGTCCACCTTGCGCATGCTGCCCTCGAAGCCCTTCTTGGGCGCCTTGGCCGCCCACGGCATGTACACGGTCCAGGCGCAGGCCGTGGCCGGTACGTCCGCGGTGGGCAGGGACGCGGCGAACGAGCCGGTGCCCGCGGCCGTGGGCTCCACGCCGTCCTCCACGTAGACCAGCTCCACGGCGAAGCGGGCGAGCTCGCCCCCGCTGGTCTGGGAGCGGGCCAGCGGCACCAGCACCCGGCCGTCGTCCGCGCGGGCCGGCTTGACCGCCTTGCCGCCGACGAACGTGCTCCACGGCACGGCCCCGTCCGGCAGCTCCAGGCGCAGGAACTGGGCGCGGTTGTTGCGCATCGAGTACGTCACCTGGGTCATGCGGCGGCCGTCCGGGGTCATGACGGTGGTGGCCGAGATCTGGTCGATGATGGTCACGAGCATGGCCACGTCGTCGTGCTGCTGCAGCACCAGCGGGATGCGGTAGCCGTCCTTGCGGTACTTGAAGCCCAGCAGCACGGGCCAGTCGGTCTGGCCGAGGATGGCGGCGGGCAGCTCGCGTACGTCCACCTCGCTGACCGCCTCGGCGTCGCCGGCCGCGATCTCCAGGTTGGAGCGAGCGTCGATGCCGACCCAGCCCTTGACCCGCTCCACGTCGCCTACCCGCAGGTCCGGCACCTCGACCGTGCCGCCGCCCTCGGGGATGGCGCGCTCGTAGTCCAGGTACAGGCTGTAGGGGCCGAGGGCCTCGAAGTTGAGCTGTACGTCGATCGCCTTGCGGCCCTCGGCGTCGACCACGGACCAGTCGCGCAGGCCCTTGCCCTCCACCTCGAGGATGGTGACGTCCGCGGGCAGGTCCACGCGGAAGACGTCCACGCCCGCGTGCAGGATCGAGTAGTTGACCGTGCTGCGGCAGCGCAGCACGCCCTCGTCCACGCCGACCAGACCCTGGTGCTCGGCGTAGACCCGGGCGACCTGGGCCTCGGGCGCCACCTCGGGCGCCTCCAGCTCCCAGGTCACGGACAGGTTGCCGTTGGCGGGCAGCAGCGCGTGCAGCACACGGTCCTTGCCCCGGATCTCCTCGGTGACCTGCTGGGCGTTGGCCACGGTGAAGTCCAGGTCCTCGTCCCCGGGCACGGCCAGGCTCACCTCGGTACCGCCCGACGGCGCGAGCTGGAAGGCGAAGCCCATCTGGCCGCTGGACTCCCATGTGGTGACCGCGAACTCCAGGTCCAGGATCACCGGGCCGGGCCGGTCGGTGATGTAGCGGTACCAGCCCGACTCCAGGTAGATGGGCGCGTCGCCGTTGCCGACGCGGGCCTGGCGCAGTGCCACCGTGGTCGGCAGCAGCGGCACGGAGGTCCAGCCCTCGGCCTTGAGCACGTCCACGCGGATGCGCGCGGTGAACACGGTGGACTCGCCGTCCACGCGGCCCTCGTAGACCGCGCGGCTGATGGCCGCGTCGCGGGGCGCGAGCTCGGGCCGGTCCTCGGGCGCCATGCCGCGCTCGTACAGCTCGCGGAAGTCGCTCCACGGCAGGACCACGCGCGCGGTCGGGATGTCGTCCGTCTGGGCGCGGGCCCGCGGGGCGGCCACCAGGGTGCTCAAGGCCAGGACGCTCAGCAGCAGGGTTCTCATCGGTTCCTCCGCTCGGGGGTGCGATAGCCGACCTCGATGGTCAGCGGGGTGTTCTCGGCGACCAGGCGCTGCTCGAGGCGGAGCACCTGGCCGGCGCGGGGTACGCGCACGGTCTGCAGCGCGGCCGTGATGCCCACCGGGGGCGGGGCCGTGGCCGCGGGTGTGGTCGGGGCCGGGGGCGCGTCACGGGCGGCGTCACCGCCTCCGGCGCGGCCACCCCGCTTCGCCGGTGGCGCTGGCAGGCGCGGCGCCGGCAGGCGCGGCAGCCGGGGACGGGCGCTGGCCTGGACCTCCATGGTGGTGACCACGATCATCTCGGGCTCGGGATGGTCCGACACATCGGGCGGTTCGGCCGGGTCCATGGGGATCTCGATGGCGTACGCCCCGTTCAGCCCTGACAGCATGTCCATGTCCGGGGCGCCGTCCTCGTCCTCGAAGCGGTCGAGATCCCGACTGGCGTCCTCGCCGCGGTCGGTGGGCAGCAGCAGCTCGCCGTCGACGTTCACGTCGTCGAACAGGTACTCGGTGGTGTCGGAGGTCGCGATCGCCGCTCCGCTCGGCGCGGCGCTCATCGACAGGGAGTCGGCCCAGCGGTCGCGGCGGCCCTCGTCCCGCCGGGCGCGCTCGCCACTCATGCGCTCCAGTTCACCGAGCTGGCGGGAGAACTCCTCGGCCGCCTCCTTCTGGTCGACGGCCTCCTCCCGCTCCACCACGGCGAGCTGTTCGGTCAGCTCCACCAGGGAGCGGTACTCGCTGACCGCGGCGTCGATATCGCCCGAGCGCATCGCCTGCTCGGCCTTGCGCTTCTTCTTGTCCTGCTCGACCTCCAGGGAGGTGGTGCGCGCCTGGGCCATCTCCCGCACGCGCCGGCTCAGGACCTGTTCGCCGCCGGTGTCGTCCTGTCCGTGGCCCAGCAGCAGGTCGACGTTGCCCTGCAGCGCGACCGCGGCGGCGTTGTCCGGGTTGTACTCGAGGGACTGCTCCAGCAGATCGTCCGCCTCCTCGAAGCGGTTGTCCTGGTAGGCGCGGTAGGCGGCGTTCCACGTCTCCTGGGAGAGGTCCTCCAGCCAGACCTCCTCCTCGTCTTCCTCGTGGCCCGTGACCTGGGCGTGGTCCAGGCGCTGGCGCCGGAACCCGCCGCGCACGACGCCGTCGTCGTCGTCCAGGCTGTCTCCGGTGGCGCGGCCGTAGCTCAGCCCGCCTGCCCGGGAGGTCCACTGTTCGACCACGGTGGGCACGCCTCGCGTCTCGCGGGCGAGCACGTCCGGCGGCAGCACCACCTCCCAGCGGGCGTAGGCCACCGGGGCGTCCACGGACGGAGTGACCAGCTGGCGCGAACCGCGGCGCTGCCAGGTTGGCTCCTTGCCCCACAGCGTGAGCTCCACCGGGAAGGTGACCAGCCCTGTCAGGGTCTCCACCGACTTCTCCAGGGGTACGAACAGACCCCCCTCGCCGTCGCTCACCGGCTGGACCACGTCGCCGGCCACGCGCACGCCCATGGGATCGAACCCCGGCGGCGGCACCACGTGCAGGTACTGGTTGCGGTCGTTGCGCACCTGGTAGCGGGCGCGCATCAGCACCCGGCCGTGGCCGGTGTAGGCCACCTCGTAGCGGGCCTCGTCGATCAGGGTCGGGGGCTCGTCCACTGGCGCGAAGCGAAGCACGCGGAAGTCGAGCCGCGGCGCCCTGCCCGCGACGCGGTAGCTGGTGTGGGCCGTGCCGTCGATCAGGCCCTTGCTCCAGGCCGGCAGGGAGCGGCTCGTGACCGGGTCGAGGTCGGCCACCGGCGTCGGCAGGACCAGCGCGCCATCCGCGGTCAGCAGCGACAGCCACCCGGTGGTGGCGCCGTCCGGGACCGGCAGGGCCGCGGCCTCGTCCGAGTCCCCGGCCGGGCCGGCCTGCCGCCAGGTCACGTCCAGGACCACCTGGCCGCGAACGGCGCGGCCGAGCCGCACGGCCACCCGGTCGTGCCCGCGATCGAATCCGACCACGCCGGCACCCTCGATCTGCAGGTCGGCGGCCGTGGCCGGCAGGTGCAGCCCGAGCTCGTCGGCCGTGCCGTGCCGGATGCGGTAGCGAAGGCTCGCCCTGCCCTCCACCCCGCCGTCGTCGATGCGGATCGCCGTGGCGGCCTCGGACGTGATCACCCGGGGGCGTGGTGCGGCCTCGACCGCGGGCTTCCAGGTGACCTCCAGGCGGTCGTGGCCGAAGAGATCGAACCGGTGCGGCGCGGTCTCGACCGCCTCGGCCACCTGCACCTCGAGCCCTGGGGCTGCCGCCTGCACGGTCGTGCGGGCCGCCCCCAGCGCGGGCAGGTCGAGGCGTGAGCGCTGGGTGGACACCACACCGGTGACCTGCAGCACGTGCCAGCCCTGCAACCGCGCGACCAGGTGCCGGCGTCCGTCCCCCTCCGGTGGCAGCGCCACGTCGCGGCCATCGAGCGCGGCTCGCTCCACGGTGAGATCCGCACCGACCACGGCCAGGTCCACCCAGGTGGGCTCCAGCACGCGGAAGGTCCAGGTGAGGTCCACGCGGGTGGTCTCGGCCGGCTGCACGACCACGTCGAGGGCGTCGACCAGCACGACGATGGGCGGCTCCTCCGGGGGCGGCGTCGGTGGCGCGAGCGCGTCGAGCGGGACCACCACGGTGGTCGGCTGCGCCGCGAGCAGGGTCATCAACAGCAGGGTCGCCGGGGTGTTCATGGTGTGCTGATCGGGTCAGACAACACCGCGTCAGGTTGGTTCCTTCCCGACGAGTTTCTTCACCCTGCGGCCGATGTTCCGCGCGGCCCTGGACAGCACGTCCCCGAACGGGTCGTCGTTGATGATGTAGGTCCAGGTGGAGGCCGGCGACTCCAGGCCGAGTGCGCCCAGATCCACGCCCGCGGCCGTGATCAGGGCCTCGTCGAAGCGGCCGGTCAGGGCGTCGTCGAGGTCGTCCCAGCGCTGCTGGAAGGCCAGCGCCACCCTGCGGTGGAAGGCCACCTGCGGGTCCTGGCCCGCGCCGAACGGGTTGGTACCGGACAGGGAGTGCAGGTGGATCCCCTCGCGGATGTCGGCCACATCCGCCAGGTGGTCGGCCCACAGGGCGTCCAGCAGGGCCAGGGCCAGGGTGCGCTCGGCAGCCCTGGCGTGGGGCTCGCCGTGCTCGCGGCAGACCCGCTCCCACGAATCCGATCCGCATGCGGCGACCACGGTGGGGGCCTCGCCCAGCAACCACGCATCGCGTCGCGCCATGAGCTGCTCGCGCTGGTTCTCCACGATGGTGGAGTAGCGGAACAGCGTCTTGCGGATCTGGAAGTTCTGTCCCTCGACCACCCGCTGGGTATGCGCGATCTGCCGGGCCACAACCGGATCGTCCAGCGGACCGTCCTGGCGGGGTGGCCAGCGGGTCGCCTCGTCGGCATGGCGCTGCACGAGGTCGTCCTCGAGGCTGATGAAGAACCGGCTGGCGCCGGGATCTCCCTGGCGCCCGGCCCGGCCGCGGAGCTGATCGTCGATGCGCACCGATTCGTGGCGGTTCGTGCCGATCACGAACAGTCCACCCAGCCCGGTCACGGTGTCGTGTTCGCCCTCGTCGTTGCCTCCGAGGCGGATGTCCGTGCCGCGGCCGGCCATGTTGGTGGAGATGGTGACCGCGCCGAGCCGTCCCGCCTGCTCGATCACGGCGGCCTCCCGCGCGTCGTTGCGGGCGTTGAGCACCTCGCAGGGCACGCCGCGACGCTTCAGCGCCGCGGCCAGCGCCTCGGACGCGTCCACGCTGGCCGTGCCCACCAGGACCGGGCGGCCACTGGCATTCACCGCGGCGATCTCCTCCACCAGCGCTCGCTCTCGGGCCGCGGCGTGGGTGAACACCACGTCGGGCAGGTCCTCACGCACACACGGGCGATGGGGCGGTACGACCACGCTGCCGAGGCCGTAGAACGTACCCAGCTCGTCGGCTGCGCTGGCCGCGGTCGCGGTCATGCCGGCCAGCCGAGGGTACAGCTGCAGGAAGTGCTGCAGGGCGATGGAACCGAGCACCATGCCCTCGGGCTTCGGGTCGAGCCCTTCCTTGGCCTCGAGCGCGGCCTGCAGGCCGTCGGGCCAGCGCCGGTCCTCGGCCACGCGGCCGGTGAACTCGTCGACGAGCTCCACCTCGCCGTCGCGCACGATGTAGTCCACGTCGCGGGACAGCAGGACCTCGGCGTGCAGCGCCTGGTTGAGCGCGGCGAGCATGGCCACCGACGCCGGGTCGTGCAGCGGGCCGCAGCCCAGCAGCCGCTCGGCATGGTCCAGGCCGTCGTCGGTGAGGAAGGCGTTGCGGCCGTGCTCGTCCGTGTCCACGTGACGGGCGGCGACCAGGGTGCGCACCACCTCGGTCATGCGCGCGGGCGGCACATCGGGCGGCAGCGCGCTGCCGGCGATCACCAGGGGGATGCGAGCTTCATCCACCAGGATCGAGTCTGCCTCGTCCACGATCGCGTAGTTGAACGGCCGGTGTACCCGGGCATCGGCGTCCGTGCAGCGGGCATCGCGCAGGTGGTCGAAGCCGCACTCGCGCGCCGTGGCGTAGGTCACGTCCGCGGCCCATGCCTGCCGCCGCTCGTCCGCGGACATGCCCTCCTGCACGGCCGCCACGGACAGGCCCAGCGCTCGGTAGATCGGGCCCATCCAGTCCGCGTCGCGCCGCGCCAGGTAGTCG
Source organism: uncultured Rickettsiales bacterium (assembly GCA_964639985.1). Taxonomy (GTDB): domain Bacteria; phylum Myxococcota_A; class UBA796; order UBA9615; family CAYRNR01; genus CAZXHG01. The sequence goes on along the minus strand of CAZXHG010000064.1, from coordinate 20,664 downwards.
TTGAACGTCAAGACGTGCGCGCCCCGTCCGGTCAGGGCCTCCAGCGCGGCCGGGAACACCGCGACCAGGGTCTTGCCCTCCCCGGTCTGCAGCTGTGCGACCTTGCCCTGGTGCAGCACCACCGCGCCCACGAGCTGCTCGGGATGGGCGCGCAGCCCGATGGCGCGGTCAGCGGCCTCGCGGAGCAACGCGAACATCTCGACCAGCAGCTCGTCGGTGGGGGTGCCCGTGCACGCGACCTTGCGCAGCTCCAGGCCACGCTGTGCGATGTCGGGATCGCTCAGTGGGGCCACGGCCGTGGCCATCGTGTCGATCCGTGCGACCACCTTCTCGTACCGGCCCAGGGCGAATTCCAGCGGAATGCCGCGGGCGCGGTGGTAGAGCTGTCGCAGCCTGGCGTCGAGTGGTCCCATGGGCAGGTGAGGAGCCCGAACAAGCTAATCACCATCCAGGGGCCGTCAAACCGAACCGGACGCACTGGCTCACGCTCCGGGGCGGTCCTGGGATAGAATCGTCGGTCCGGGCGCAATGATCCCGGGGTGAACGGCGGTGACGTGGCGGGCAAGCGGACCATCCTGCCGATGATCGAGATCCTCAAGGGGGATCAGCGGATCGGTGCTTTCTACATCCAGCAGGCGCGCACCGTGGTGGGATCGGGGGAGGACGCGCAGGTCCGGCTGCACTCCAAGAAGATACAGGCCGAGCACCTGGTCTTCGAGGTGGTCCAGCGTTCGTGGATCGAGGCGGTCAACGTGGTCGGTGACGCCCGGCTGAAGCACGAGGGCGAGACCTTCGAGCGGATGCGCCTCGCCGACGGGTCGGTGATCACGCTGGGCAAGCTGACCTTCCGGCTGCGTTACGTCCCCAAGAAGGAGGCCGTCCCCGGCGATGACGCCGAGGAGGAGACGGTCGAGACCACCATCCGCAGCGTCCCGGCCGTGCCGGCCACTCCGGCCGCTGCCGAGCCGCCGCCGTTCAAGCGGCGGGAGTGGAAGAAGAGCTCCACGGCGGTCCCGGTGGTCGAGGCGAACGCGGCGGACGAGCCGTCCGACGAGCCCGCGCCACCGGTGCAGCCGGAGGCGACCCCCGGCGCCGAGCCATCCGCGGAGCAGGACGGCGGCGCGGCGGCGTGGGTGTCCGCGGCCATCCGGGACAGGGAGTCGCGGCCTGCGGAGGAACCGCCGCGGCGCACGGATCGACTCTCACCGACCCCGCCGGATCCGGCGACGGCTGCGCCGACCACGCCGACCAACCCGCTGGGCAACGAGGTGGTGGGGAGCACGTCCTCGGGGACCCCCGTGGTGAGGCCCGAGACCGCGGACGAGCCCGAGGCCGCGCCACCGGCGGTGGCACCCGCGCCGAAGCCCGCACCGAAGCCCGCGCCGAAGCGCGCCGAGCCGGACGTCCCCGACGAGTACACCGCGGGCAAGCGGCGCAAGCTGGTGGCCCTGCTGCTGCTGCTGGTGCTGCTCGTTGGCGCGGTGGTGGTCGTGGTACTCGTGCGCAAGCATCGTGAGAACACCGAGGTGCTCGCCGCGCTCACCCGCCACCGGGATTCCGACGAGTCGTCGCAGGTCGACGAGCCCGAAGGAGAGGCCTGGGGTGGGCTGGCGGACGCGGCGCGCGATCGACGGGAGCAGGGGCTGGGGCCACGCCAGGCGAGCGTGGGATCGACCGGTGGCGGTGGCGGTGGCGGGGTTGCGTCCGGCGGCTTCTCGGTGAGCGGAGGCGGTGGCGGGGTGGACGAGACCCTGTCGCCCGAGGAGCGGTTGCTCGAGGAGCTGGGCGACATGTCGATGGAGATGCTCGACGAGGATCTCGCCGCCAACACCAAGCCGTGGGTCGACATGGACCAGGTGCAGTCGGTGCTGCGCCAGGTCACGCCCCAGGCGATGATGTGCTTCGACCGGCTGCAGGAGGAGAAGCCCGATCTCGGGGGCACCATGAACCTGCTGCTGACCCTGGACACGGCAGGGCGGATCTCCTCGGTCTCCCTGGACCCGTCGTCGTCGCTCACCGACGCGGACCTGAAGTCGTGTGTGGAGCGCCAGATCCGCTCCAAGCAGTACCCGCGGGCCAAGCGCGGATCGGTCACGTTCAGCTACCCGTTGCGGTTCCAGTAGATCCGCCCAGCCTTGCCCAGCCCGGCCGCCGGGCGCGGCCTCCCCTGGAGGAGGGGGGAGGTGGTCAGCGGCGGTGGATCACGAAGGCGTGGTTGGCCAGGGCGGTGACCCAGTCGTAGGAGCGCATCACGATGCGCTGGGAGTACTTGTCCTCGAAGCCGTACTGCTCGCTGTACACGTAGTCCTGTTCGGCGTCCGTGCCGTCGTAGATCGAGTCGCGCACGTAGAACACGCCGTGGTCCATGCAGCCGCCGAGGTCGTCGATGTGGTTCTCGATGGCCACGGCGTAGGAGTTCGCGCCCTGGGAGGAGAAGTAGTCGACCGAGTCCTCGACGAAGGAGCAGCCGCCGGTGGGCACCGAGTCGTCGTAGCCCACCACGATGTTGGCGTGCCAGTACAGGTAGTGGTTGTACACCACGATCACCGGCGCCTTGCGGGTGCGGAGCTCGTACTTGATCATCTCCACCGTGTCGTGGTCGGCCAGGGCCACGGCCCAGTAGCTGTTGTCGTCCCGATCCGGGTCGGTGAAGATCGTGGTGCGGTCCGCGCGGGGGGTCTCCACCAGCAGCTCGTCCCAGTTGTCCGGCATCAGGTCCAGCCAGCTGTAGTAGCAGGAGAAGTACGCACCGCTGTCGTTGGGTGAGGCCTCGACCACGCCGCTGAAGGAGTCCTTCACGTAGCCGGCGGCAAAGGGGTAGTCCCGGTCCAGCATGGATCCGCCGATGACGTTGTAGGTGTAGACCAGGTCGGTGAGGAAGTAGTTCATCGCGCCGTAGGCGTCGGTGTAGATGCCCATCAGGAAGCGCTCGGACAGGTCGGTGTCGCCCCAGTAGTCGATGGCGTCGGGATCGGCGTGCTGGTTCATCAGCACCTCCACGGTCCCGGTGGTGGCCATGAACAGGCAGCTGCCCGCGTCGTACTGGTTGGGGGAAGCGAACACGTACGGCGCCAGGCTCTCGTCCTTGTAGCCGTGGTAGTCGAAGTCCTCGTCCCGTGGGATCATCTCGCCGTCCGGCCCCGCGGCGAGCAGGTCGTGCACGTCGGACAGCACCAGCGAGACGCTGACCACCGGGGCGGCCACGAAGGCCGGGTGGCGCTCGCCGCCCGCCGGGTGCTTGGACCCGACCTGGACGGCGCAGGTGTCGGCCCAGGCGCCCTCGCAGAGCTGCCAGCCGTTGTCGGTGAGGCCGCCCACGGCCACGTCGAGGCCGAGCCAGCGATAGCGCAGCTCGCGGCCGTCGCGCACCAGTTCGCCGCCGAACTCGGGGCGGGCGTCGATGCGCACGCCGTCGAGGTCGTAGCCCAGCAGGACCCGGCCGTCGTCGGTCACGTCCAGCGCCAGGGCGCCGGCGGGCACGGGCTCGGCCGGTCCCAGGGTGATGGCGTTCACCGGCACCAGGGCGTCGGTGTCCGCGCTGCGCTCGGACTCGTCGTCCTGGAACTCGATGTAGACGTCGCAGCCCTCGTCGATCTGGCAGTCGATGACCGACAGGTCCTCGACGTAGTTGTGCTCCAGGGTCAGCCAGCGCATGGGCGGCAACCCGCACAGCACCTCGAGGTCGTCGTCGGTCAGCTCGTTGCGGTCGAGGTTGAGCCAGCGCAGCTCGTCGAGGTCGGCGAGGGCGTCGAGGTCGTCCACGTCGTTGACCGACAGGCCCAGCCGCTCCAGGCGGGTCAGACCTGCCAGGGGGGACAGGTCTCGAATCTCGTTGTTGCCCAGCTGCAGCCAGGTCAGCTCCGTGAGCCCGGTCAGTGGGGCGAGGTCCTCGACCTCGTTCTCCCACAGCGACAGGGTCTGCAAGCCGGTGAAGTGCTCCAGGCCGGACAGGTCGGTGATGCCCGCGTCCTGGCAGGCGAGGTTGCGTACGCCCTGCACGTCCTCGGGCACGGGCTCGTCGCCGAGGTCGACCGCGTCGCGGACGCAGGCCTCGAGGGCGGCGTCCGCGAATTCGAGCCCGCTCTCGGACTCGTCGTCGTCGGTTGGCTGGGGGCAGCCGATGAGGGTCAGCAGCGCGATCGCGGCCAGTGCGGTGTGGCGGTGGTCCATGGTCCCTCCAGGTCGATCACCCAAGGGCCGGGTCTTATATGGAAGTCGCGCGCGAGAATCAAGGAGAGGACGCAGATGTCCCGCCGCCGTCATCGGCCTGGATATCGTCGGTGTCCGCGGAGATCTGCACCGCGGCCTTGGTCGCGCCCGCGTCGCGCAGGATGGCCTTGCCGATGGCCGCGGCCTTGATCTGCCGCCCCTCGTGGTCGAGGTGACCCAGGTCGATGAAGCGATCGGCCTGCCTGCCCGTCATCTGCTCGTCGAGGTCCACCAGGATCACGCGGTCCCCGTGCTCTGCGGCCAGCCCCCGGATGAAGCGGTTGCACTCGTCGATGTGCGCGCCCACGTCGCCGCGGGCGGCGCGGGCGTGGGTGTTGTAGGGCTGGGTGGTGAGCACCGGGATGAGGTCGTTGGCCAGGGCCAGGGTGACCATGTTGCGCATGTTGCGCTCGAAGATCCACAGCGGATCGCGGTCCGGGCACAGGGCGGGCTCGATCAGCTTGGCGGTGAATGGCTGGCGGGAGGGGAACCACTTCTTCAGCTTCGGCAGGCTGCGCTCGCGGCCGAAGCGGTACAGCAGCGACAGGCGCAGGCCCCAGGCGTCGAAGTGGCCCGGGCCGGCGTAGCACTCGACCTCAACCTCGTCCGAGTGCAGGTAGTCGCCGCGGGTGCAGGGCTCGGCGCGCATGTTGAAGTCGTTCCACGCGTGGTGGATGACCACGTACGTCGGATCGAAGTCGCTGACGTTGAGCGCGAGGTTGATCAGCGAGTGGGTGGAGGTCCAGCCGGCCAGGCCGAAGTTGAGCACCTGCCAGTCGGTCTCCACGGCCGCGCTGTACTCGTCGAGGTAGTCCTCGAGCTGCTCGGGGTAGCCCGATTCGGTGGTGGAGCCGCCGAGGCAGGCCACCCGGATGGTGTCGTCGGGGACCGTGTATGTGAAGTCGTCCCCGGGGAAGCCGAAGTTGTTGGCCCGGTTGTGCATCGGGTTGCCGATGTACTCGATGAACGGGTGGGCCATGAAGCGGGACTCCTCCGGGTAGGCCTGGCGCTCGAGGTCGACCATGTACTCCCGGGCCCGGTTGGAGGCGATCTGCACGATGTACAGCCGGGCGGCCAGCTCCGCACCGAGCAGCAGCAGCGGCAGCATGGCCACGGCCGCGATGCGCTGCTGGTGGGGCCGGGGTCGGCCCAGCGCCATCACGGCACCGAGCGCGATCAGCAGGGCGGCCGCGACCCACAGGTCGCGCCGATCCGCGGCCGAGGGCGTCAGGATGGCGAACAGCGACGAGGAGATCGGTGGGGCCAGCAGCACGCCGAGCACGGTCGCCGCCGCGGCGATGACCAGCACCGGCCGGGAGGCGAACGTGATGCGCAGACGACCGATCTTGACGAACCGGGCGGGGGGGCTGCGGCGTTGCTTCAATGGCGCGGTACCTCTCGGGCTCTCCTGCTGCAGTCCCAGGGTACCTCGGGATCGTCGAGCTTCAAGGTGAAGCGGGGTTTTCAGGGGGGGGGCTGTCGGGCCCCCCCCCCCGCCCCCACCCCCCCCCGCCCCCCCCCGCCCCCACCCAAAGTGG
>CAZXHG010000064.1:0-14907 GCA_964639985.1 uncultured Rickettsiales bacterium | reverse complement strand
CCGCGCCCCGCCCCCCGGCCCCGCGCGGCCCCCCGCCCGGGCGGGGGCGGCGCCGGCCCCGGGGCCACTCGCCCGGGGGCCGGCGCCGTGCGGTCGTCCCCGACACCACGAAGGTGCAGGCCGCCACCCGGAGATCTTTCGCTCCCACGCCGGCTTGATCACCGGAGGTGTTTTCCGGCAGGGGGTGTGCCGTCCCCTGCCTGACGTACGCCGAGCCGTGGCACCGGCCCGACGAGGTCGGCCGCGGGCCGACGTGACCGGCCGGCGGGCCCTCACCTGCGGCGACGAATGTCACCGCGGATGTGACCGGCCGTTCACACGTCGGCATCGTCGCGGTTTTTCCGTCCGTTTCTCGTACGCGCGGGTCTGTGGTAGAAACCGGCACTTCGAGGACTGCATGAACCCCCCGCCGACCCGACACCCCGTCCTCCTCCTCCTCCTGGCCGTGCTGCTGGCTGTGGGCGTGGTGCGCCCGGGGGCAGCGGACGAACTCGCCGACGTGCTCCACCGCCACCGGGTCCGACCCGTGATGCCGCCTTCGGCGGCCGTGGACTTCGCCCTGGAGGACCTGTCCGGCGCCGAGGTCTCTCTGCGGGATCACCAGGGTCGCTGGGTGCTGTTGACGTTCTGGGCCACATGGTGTGGCCCGTGCCTGACGGAGTTGCCCTCGCTGCAGCGGTTCTGGGAGGTCAACGCCGACCAGGGGTTCTCGGTGCTGGCCGTGGCCGTTGGATCGGAGGCCGGTGCGGTGCAGTCCGTGGTGAAGCGCAACGGGCTGACGTTCCCGGTGCTGATCGACGCGGGGGATCGCGTGGCAGCGCGATACCAGGCCTGGAGCGTGCCGCTGACCTACCTGGTCGACCCGGCCGGGCGGCTGGTCGGCGTGGTGCAGGGGGCGCGGGACTGGTCCGCGACCGCTGCGCTGGTCGCGGATCTGCATGCGCTGGGGCTGGCGTCCGGGGAGGGTCTGCCCCCCGAGCCCGAGCCCGCAAGACAGGCCGTGGTCGAGCTGCCCCCCGATCTCGTGCCCCCCACGGCCACGGTGGCGACGATCGGTGACCGGCCCATGGCCGGGGAACCGTTCACGCTGCAGGTCACGGTGCGCTGGGCCGACGCGGGCGAGGACTACCGGATCCACGCGCCGGTGCTGACCCTCCCCGAGGGGCTGTCCCAGGAAGCGGTCAGCGCCAGCAGCAGTAGCGCGGACGGGCTACGAGTACTTACCTATGCGATATCGCTGGTGCCCGCGCAGGCGGGCACCTTCCACATCGATCCGGTGGAGATCCGGTTCACCCCGCGGGGGGGCAGCGAACCGCTGGCCACGCGGGTCACCGGGCCGACCGTCGAGGTCAGCGCGGCCCACCGCGGCATGCTGGCCTGGCTACTGGGCGTGGCCGCGGGCGCGGCCCTGGCCGGCATCGTGGTCTGGCGGCGCAGCCGCTCGAGAGGAGAGACATGAGCGAGGACAACGGGCTGTACATCCGGCAGCTGCTCACGGGCCGCGACCACGCGGCCAACCACCCGGTCGCCGGGCAGATGGCCAACCACGCCTACCTGGTGGGTAGCCGCGGCAGCGGCGAGTGCCTGGTGGTGGACCCGAGCTGGGATCCGGGCGGGCTGGTGGACATCGCGGCCGGCGACGGCATGAAGGTGGTGGGCGCCATCGCGACCCACGCCCACGCGGACCACATCGGCGGGCCGATGATGGGCTTCCCCGTACCCGGGCTGAAGGAGCTGTGCGAGATCGTGTCGGGGCCGGTGCACTGTCACCCGATCGAGGCGGCCGCGGTCAAGGGGCTGAGCGGTCTGGGGGACGACCGCCTGGCGCTGCACGAGGACGGCGACACGTTCGCCATCGGTGAGCAGACCATCGAGGTGCTGCACTGCCCGGGCCACACGCCGGGCCACATCGTGCTGCTGGTCGGCGGGAACCTGATCACCGGGGACGTGCTGTTCGTGGGCGCGTGCGGCCGCACCGACCTGCCCGGCGCCAGCCCGCGGCAGATGCACCAGTCGCTGCAGCGCCTCGCGAAGCTGCCGCCCGAGACCGTGGTGCTGCCAGGCCATCACTATGGCTCGGCGCCGCGCAGCACGATCGGTGACGAGAACCAGACCAATCCCTACCTGCGCATCAGCGAGGACGACTGGTCGCGCATGATGGGCTAGGCCTCGGCGGGGCCCCGGTGCGTCAGGGACCGGATTGCACCGGGCCGAAGCCGTGGCGGAGGCGGGTCGGCTCGTCGGGAGCGTGGGCGCGGAGGCGTAGCCTGGCCAGGCCGTCGAGCAGGCACTGACCCAGCTCGGGATCGACGCTGCCGGGTGCGTCGAGCGCGGCTCCCTCGATGCTGCCGTCGGCAACCATCGTGAACGTCACCTCCACGGACGCGAACTCACCGTGCGTCCGCTGGTGCTTGCGCAGGCACTGCTTGAGCCGGGGCCTCGCGTCGAGGGCCGACGCCAGGTCCGGTCCGGCTCGCTGGAAGGTCCGAGCTGCGCCCGGGGTCCCGGTCCCTTCGGCATCCGCGGGCAAGGACCGGGCTTCGCTTTCCTCGGCCGGGATCACCACGGGTCCGGCCGCCTCGATGTCGGCGGCGGTCGTGGTGACGCGGCCGCGTTCGTGCGTCGCCGTGTCGCCCTGCTCGCCCATCCCCGGCGGCAGCTGCCACCCGAAGAGCGACACGTACGACAGGCCGCCCACGAGGCCGACGACGATGATCGCCACTCCGATGGGCACCAGCCACGACCCGCCGCGGCCCGCCCTGGCCGGCGCCGAGGAGGCGCTGGGGCGGGCGCGGCGCGGGGGGGCGGCCACGGGGGGCTCGGGCAATCCGTCGCCGTCCGCGGTCAGGCGGCTGTCCGTGGGGATCGACGCGGGGGGCGCGTCCGCAGCGTGGGATCGCCCGGACGGGATCGTGGGCTCGGGGCCGGGGTGGAGGTCGGCCGGCGGATCGGCCGCCGTCCGGCTGTCCGTGGTGGTCAGCGGGTCGATCTCCCGGTCCAGCGAGGTGGGCTGGTCCTCGCCCATGCTGCGCGCCAGCCACGACGCCAGGTGGGGTTGTGGACCGGGCAGATCGTCGTACGCGGCGCGGATCTGTTGGCCCAGCTCCACGGCGTCGGCGTGACGGTCCTGAGGCCGTTTCGAGAACGCGCGCTGCAGGATGGGCACGAACGGGGGCGCCAGCTCCAGGATCCGATCCAGGGTGTCGTCCACGTCGGCCGAGGCCACGAGGTTGAGCACGGTCAGGGTCTCGTCGGCGTCGAAGGTCAGCCGGCCGGTGAGGGCCTCGGCCAGCACCGAGGCCAGGGAGAACAGGTCGGAGCGCCGGTCGATGGGCTGCTTGACCGCGCCCAGGGCCTGCTCGGGGCTCATGTACGACGGTGTGCCCCGGGTGAACCCGGTCTGCGTCTGGCTGAGGTTGGTGGTGGCCTTGGCGATGCCGAAGTCCGCGATCTTGACCACCCCCTCGCGGTGGATCATCACGTTGGCCGGCTTGAGGTCCCGGTGCACCAGGTTCATGGGCTCGCTGCGCTCGTCCCGGGCCGCGTGCGCGTACGCCAGGCCCTGGCAGATCTGCATGCCCAGCTTGGCCACGATCCGCGGGGGGAAGCCCTGGCCCTCGGGCAGGCGGCGCAGGACCTCGGCGAGGGTGTAGCCGTGCACGTACTCGATGGCCATGAAGTACTGGCCGTCGACCTGGTCGAACTCGTGCACCTCCACGATGTTGGCGTGCTGAAGCAGGCCTCCCAGTCGCGCCTCGTCGAACAGCAGATCCACCACCTGCGGGGCGGCCGCGGCTTCGGGCTTGAGCAGCTTCAGGGCGACCTGCTTGCGGAACCCGCCGGGCCCGGACCGGGCCGCGCGGTACACCGACGCCATCGCCCCCTGGCCGACGAGCTCGAGCAGCTCGTACCTGCCGAAGGTGCGAGGCAGCTCCGTGGAGCCGTGCTGCGAATCCCCGCTGCCCATCTCGTGCGCCTCCCTCTGCGTCGAGCAGAAGGATAGCACTACGGTCGGACCGGACTGATCGCAGGTGTGGTGGGGAGTGGATTCCCCCTGAATCCGTTCAGCCGCAGGCCTGGCCAAAAGAGGGCTGGACCACGAAGGACTGGCCCCACCAGCCGACCTGGTGGTCGACCACGAGGGTGCCATAGCGCAGCAGGTCCGGAGCCTCGCGGTCGTTCATCACGAAGCTCAGGTCGTCGATGTCGAAGGTCTTGTCGTCGTCCTTGGGCTCATCCAGAGCCAACCCCATGCGGGGCCCGCCTCACCCGAAGCCCTGGATGGAGATCCGGACGTGGGTCCTGCCGAGTGCGTCCTCGTCCAGCAGACCGTGCAGCGCACCGCGCGCCTCCTGCGTGATCTCGAGCGGATTGGCCATGATCGTCTCTCCTGGTGTGGCCCCGTATGCATGGGCGCCTTCGCTGGATCAGGAGCCACCGGGTCGGGAAAACGGTGCAACCAATCTCCATGGAGAGGCCTTAGGGTGTATGTGAACCCGCTCTCGTGAGGGAACCCTGCTCAAGTCGTGTCCCGGCTCCAAGGCGCTGACCGAGCCTCTCCCCGAGGCGTTCCACTGCGTCTGCGGCGAAGAGCTCGAGATCTGGACCGACGAGTCCCACGGGGTGTGCCCTCGTTGCGGTGCGACCACGTGGCGTGACCCGGGGACCAGCTGCCTGCAGTGGTGCGACAGGGCGCGGGAGTGCGTGGGCGACGAGGTGCTCGAGGCCTACGAGCACAACCTGCGGCGGGTCGCCGGGGACGGCGGCTAGGCGCCGGGGACCTGCGTGCTCTGCAGCTTGCCCACCCGTACCCAGTAGTACAGGCCGAGCGCGCCCTGGAACAGGAACACCAGCAGCGCGACGAGCCTGTACGTCAGCGTGTACACGGTGGTCACCAGGTCCTCGAGCATGCCCGGCGGCATCATGGCCAGGCTGGCCGCGGTCCGCAGCATCTCGGCGTCGCCGAGCACGGCCAGGGGATCCTCGGGGTCGAAGGCCAGCAACCGCCAGGCGCAGTAGATCAGCACACACACGATCAGCCACACCTGGCTGCCCGCCATCCACTGCCGGGCCCCGGGTTCACCCCGCTGCAGCATGCGGTGACCGCGGATCTCGAAGATGGCCGTGGCGGCCACGGCCGCGCCCACGATGATCCCGGACAGCTCCAGCAGGACCACGCACAGCAGCCCGAAGGAGCCCGCGATGATCGCGATGCTGTAGGCGTTGAGCTTGGACAGGCGGACGACCCGCTTGAGCTGCTTGTGGTGCTTCTCCTCGGGTGTCATCACTCGAACAACCGCAGGCCCACGGCGTACAGGCCCTCGATGGGCTCGCCGTCCTCGTCGACCATCGGCTGTGAGTCCACGATCGACAGCGCCAGCCCCTCCAGGCCGAACTCACCGCCGACCCCGCCGAGCAGGTCGGTCAGGTCCAGCTCCACGAACCCGCCAGCCAGGCTGACCAGCGAGCCGATCAGGTCCCCCAGCCCCTCGATCACCTCGTCCTCGTCCCACTCGTCGTCGGTCTTGTACGACAGCACCTTGCCCTCGGCCACGTCCACGTCGAAGCCGATCTGCGTGCCGTCGGTCACGGTCAGCCCCGCCTCGAGCGCGAGGGACGCGGACAGCCACGCGTCGCAGTTGCCGTCGTCCTCCCGCTCCACGTAGAAGCGCAGGTCGGGCAGGTAGACCACGGCCAGCGGGTCGATGCCCTCCTGCATCCGCGCCACGTGCGCCGTGCCCGGCACCAGGGACACGCACCAGCCGTCACCCGGCGGGATGTCGCCGCCGCCGGGCAGGTTCTCCACGGCCACGCCGATGATCTCGCCGAAGGTGCCGCTGAGCTGGATGTCCTGGTCCAGCAGCTCGAGCACGCCATCGCTGACCGCCGCGTCGAGCAGGGCCTCGTGCAGGGCCAGGGCCAGGTCCGCGTCGGGCGCGTCGTCGCCGATCGGGAACGGCATGGAGTCCGCGTCCGCCTCCAGGCCGTCCATGGCCACGGCCAGGGTGGCCGCCGGGCCGTCCAGGTCGGACTCCAGGCGGGACAGCTCGATGGCGATGGTGGTGCCCAGCAGGTCGGTCTCGCTGGCGATCGGCCCGCCGAGTTCGATGGTGCCGTATTCGCCCAGCAGCCACTCCAGCAGCAGCTCGCCCAGGGGCTCGGTGACCCAGTCGTTGAGCATGTCCAGCAGCCACGTGATGATCCAGGCATCGAGGTCGCTGACCTCCAGGGTGGTGTCGCCCAGGTCGATGGCCGCCTCGGTCAGGGTCAGCCAGATCACGCCGTCCGCGTCCAGGGACGGGGTGGCGATGGCCGTGATCGTGACCGCCTCGTAGCCCACGACCACCGGTACGGTCCACGAGCCGCCGATGGCGATGACCAGGTCGTAGGTCACCTCCACGTCGTTGAGGGTGGCAGTCACCTCGATGCCGTGCTCGGCCGCGGCCAGCACCACCTCGGTGTCGCCGTGGCTCAGGCCCTGCGGCTCCATGGACAGGTAGTTGCCCTGGAACGCGGGCAGGCTGCCCTCGATGGCCGCGGACCAGCCCGCCTCGTCGATCATGGGCCCGAGCACCGGGCCCAGGCTGTCCAGACCATCGGGCAGCAGCCGCGCGGTCAGGCCGCCGGTCCAGCTGTCCGCGGGCGGGTTGCCGGCGAACACCGGGATCCGCTCGTCCGCGTCCTCGTCGCCGCTGGTGGCCAGCACGTCCACCAGCAGGTAGGCATGATCGAAGGTCACGTCCACGGTGAACGAGCCGTCGCCCGCCACCTCCACGACCTCGTCTTCGATCCGCACCTCGGCCGTGATCGGCGACACCGTGCCCTCGACCGTGATGGTCTGGTCACCGGCGAACTCGCCGTAGGTCGGGCTGGTGACCGCCAGCTCCAGCGGGGGCAGCTCCTCTTCGACGATGCCGTCGTGGGGGTACTCGACGATGGAGCCCGGGCAGCCCGCCATCAGCATGGCCGTCGCGATCAGGGGCAGGGGGATCAGGGTCTGTCTCATGGGTCACCTCGCAGGGGGACGTCCCCTCTCACAGGGGAACGTCACACTGGCCGTCGTCATTGTAGCCCCAGCACAGCAGCTCGCCGCTGGTGCGGATCCCGCAGCTGTGCCAGCGCCCGGCGCTGACCTGGCCGAAGGTGCCGGTCGGCGGCTCGGCCTTGCCGTGGCCGTTGTCGCCCCAGCACAGCAGGATCCCGTCCGATCGGATCCCGCAGGAGTGCGTCTCCTTGGTGGTGACGTGCAGCCAGGTGCTCGCGGGCACGCTGTCGTCGTCGTCTGCCACCGCGCTGTCGTCGCCCCCCGTCGTGGGCTCCAGGCAGCCGGCGCAGGCCAGGGCGGCCGCGAGCAGCAGGACCAGCCATGAACGCATGCGATCTCCCCTCGTCAGCGCCAGCCTACAGCAGGCCGAGGTCCCCGTAGAAGCCCCTGGGCGCGAGCTCGGGCTCGTGCAGACCGCCGGACAGGAGGTGGCCGCGGATCGCCTGGCACAGGTGGCAGGCGCCGCGGTATCCCTCGGGATCGGGCTCGAATCCGTGTCCCACGCTCGCCCGCTCGAGCAGGGCGCCCACCCCGCCCTCGGCGAGCAGCGTGGCGATCGGGTGGTCCTCCGACGGCAGGCCTGCGGACTGCAGCCGGGCCACCTCCTCGATGTCGCCCAGGGCGATGCCGGTGCAGTAGCCAGGGAGGTGCCGGCCGCCCGGATCGAAGTGGGCGTGGCTGGTGCCGAACAGCTCGGCGCGGCAGGGACGGGAGCGGATGTGCTCGGCCGGCGCGCGCCGAACCAGGCCGTCCAGCCCCTCGGCCGCCCTGCCGGCCACGGTCATGGGGAAGCGGTGCAGCACGGACAACGCCGCGGCCGCCGGGCCGACGGTCCCGAGGTAGCGGTCGAAGGAGACCCGGCCGCCGCGCTCGATGGCCGAGAGCTGGGCGTAGAAATCGTGGGTCCACAGCACCGCGCCCCGGGGGCCGAAGACCTGCTCGGCGAGTCGGTACAGCCGCTCCACCCGGCTCAGCGGGATGGTCTCGGCGTGGAACGGCGTGGCGCTGATCAGCAGTCGCGGCGCGCCTGCGTCGGCGAGCCGCTGGAGCAGGGCGCGGGCGTCGTCGTCGTGGCGGAGCCACGCGGCGTTGGTCTCGATGAAGTCCATCTCCAGGCCGGCGCGCGTCACCACCTCGGTGGCCCGCACCAGCAGGTCGGGCTCGAGGAAGGCCTCGCCCCCGGCGAGGTGGACGCTGGGCGGGTGGGGCAGCGCGGCCAGCGCAGCCACCGTGCGCTCCAGCGTGGCGTGCTCCATGGTCTCCCGGCGGGCCGGCGAGCAGGCGTACAGGCAGTGGCGGCAGGCGCTGGTGCAGCGGTAGGTGAGGATGATGCCGACGAAGGTCAGCGGCTGGCAGCGGGGGGTGCGCATCGGATGCGCATGATAGCTAACCGCGCGGATCCTCGACGCGGCCCATGAACAGGATGGTGTCGGTCAGCATGTCGCGGATGAGGAACAGGAACGGGTGGTCGGCGGTGAACTCGTTCTCGGACGGGGCCGCGGACAGGTCGCTGACCGCGATCCCCGTCGCCGCGGCCGCCACCGTGCCCTCCTCGTCCACCTTGACGTACGCCTTGTGGCGGGCGGCGCTGACGTAGTAGTTGTCCGCCATGTCCGCGGCGTCGACGATGCCGGTGAAGTCGGCCAGGTCCACGTCGAAGGCGTCGGTGATGCCCAGGGCCTGCAGGTTCTCCCGCAGCGGCAGCTCGTGGTGCAGCTCGAAGGTCGGCAGGGTCACGATCACCTCGGCCTCGTGCAGCTGGTCGGTCCAGTCGGCGAGCTGCTCGGCGGTCAGGGCGGCCTCGAGCGCGGGCAGGCCGTCGACCTCGTCGGGCAGCACCACGACCATGGACAGCTCGTCGTCCTCGTAGGGCATCTCCAGCAGCCGGGCGCCATCCACGACGGCGAGGTGGTAGTCCTCGGTGGCGTGCATCATCGGCACGCTGGCCGTGTCGCCGTCCGCCAGGGTGAAGTCCTGGTCGTAGGTGTCTCCCGTGTCGAACTGGGTGGCCCAGTCCGCCTCGAAGTAGATGGCGTTGGCCAGCACCAGCCGGGTGAATGCGTCGATGTCGTTGGGCTCGAACAGGGGATCGATGTAGCCCTGGGTCTGGTCCGCGACCCAGGCGTTGATGTCGTCGGCCGCGCCCGATGCGTCGCCCATGAAGTCCACCTCCTCGATGGGCGCGCCGTAGGTGGCGTCCATCAGGGTGGCGAAGTCGTCGAGGAACGGCACGCCCTCCTGGCCCCAGGTGGCGTTGGCCGCGTACAGCGAGTAGGCGCGATGGTGCTCACCGCACAGGTCGGCGGTCAGGGCGGCCAGGTTGTCGTGCCAGGCGTCCTCGCCGTCCACACCGAGAGCGGCCGCGAGCTGGGCCTCGGTCTCGCCCTCGGCGCCGCCGTAGAGCATGGACAGGGCGATGTCGATGGAGAAGGGAGAGAAGAACAGGTTGCCGCTGGTGTCGGCGTTGGCCAGGTACATGTCCACGGCGAACTGGTTGTTGCCGTCCACGACCACGGCCATGTCGCCTTCGGCGCTGGTGATCTCGCGGTCGTCACGGCAGCCGGTGGCGGCCACCAGGGTCAGCGCGGCGAGGGGGAGCAGGGTGGAGCGGATCAGGGTCTGGATCGTGTCGTGGCGCATCGTTCCTCCATCGGTGGTTGATTCGTGCGAGGAGGACAGAGCCGGAACCGTGCCGGGGGAGCGGGCATCCCCGTGCCCGGGTCAGTCGTCGGGGTCGAGGCGATAGCGGGAGGAGTCGTGGCCGTGGCGCTCGCGCAGCTGCAGGGCGCGGTCGGTGAACAGCACATCCACGTCTTCGCGGATGCGGGCCAGCTGCGCCCGCTCGTCGTCGAGGTCGGCGAGCCGCGCGAGGATGGGTCGGCAGTCGCCGAGCTCGACGCCCAGCCAGCGCCGGTCCTTGAGCTCGGCGGCGGCAAATGTGGTGCCGCTGCCGCCGAAGGGATCGAGCACCAGGTCGCCGGGATCGGTGGCGATGTCGAGCACCCGATCGAGCATCTTCAGGCTCAGCTCGTTGGCGCCGCGGTTCTTGTAGCGGCGGTGGCGCACGGGCGGAATGTCGGTCCACACGTCGGTGAGGCTCACGCCGCGGGGATTCATCTTGTTCTTGTAGCCGCCGTAGTCCTTGAGCTCCCCCCCGCAGTGCCGGCAGGTGGGCAGGGGCAGGCGCGGTGGGTGGAAGACGCGCGGGCGCGGGCCCTTGATGAAGTACAGCAGCGCGTAGTGGGAGGGGTACAGCCGGTTGGGGATGGGCAGCGAGAACTTGATGTCCACCGCGATCCAGTGCTTGAAGGTCAGCGAGCCGGCGAGGTGGGCGGCCAGGTGGATGTTCCACCTCGGCAGGTTGTACAGGAACAGCGCTCCCCCCGGGGCGAGCACGCGGGCCAGTTCGTCGAGCCAGCGGCGGCACCAGTCCAGGTAGTCGGCGTCGGCCCGCGTATCGTCCACCTTGCGGCCGTAGTCCTTGTCGAGGTTGAAGGGCGGGTCGGCGAACACGCAGTCGACGGTCTCGTCGGGGATCGAGGGCAACAGGCCGAGGCAGTCGCCGCGGAACAGGCGCCCGCGATCCGTGGTCAGGAGCGGGGCGGGATCGCCGAGCAGCCGTGGTGCGTGGTCCTTGGACACGGCCCAGGGTTTACCACGCGGCGGCGTCGGGTGGGGGCTGCTATCCTGGGTCGCGCAGCGGGAGGCCACCCATGAACGAGAACCGGCGACAGTTCCTCCGGCAGGTGGGCATCGCCCTGGCCGCGCTGGCCGCGGGCGGGTGTTGCGGCGCGGCCGTGGGCGGCACCGAGGTGCCCGGGGATGGCGGCGAGGCGGCCACGCCCCCCCCGCCGCAGACCCCCTGGGCCCGGTTGCGGGCCGCCTGGACCGACCTGGACCGGCTGAAGGTGCAGTCCGACGACTGGGAGGCGGTCGAGAAGCTGCGTGACGAGCTGGTGAAGCGGCACGAATCCGCCTTGAAGGAGCTGGTCGCGAGCGGCGAGGTTCGCCAGCCCGTGGCCGACGACATGCAGGCGGCATTCGCCGAGGCCGCGTACCACGTGTGGCGGGCCAACGCGCCCATCAGCTGCTACGAGCCGGTCCCGTGGCCCCAGTACGACATCGACGCGGCCTCCAATCTGGCCCAGCAGGCGGACACGCTGGAGGCGCTGGCCGGGACCGCGGACATCGACCCGGCCGTGCTGGAGCAGGCGCGCGGGGCCATCCGCCGTGACCTGGAGTTCCTCGGCCTCCCCTCGGATCAGCAGCACGCCCTGCAGCGGGCCAACGAGCAGACCTGGGTCAGCCTGGCCGAGCTGGACATCGAGGCCGACCCGGACGCCGCCGAGGCGGCCGACCTGCTGGTGGAGGTCCTGCTCGGCCGCAAGGGATGAACAGCGTCCCCTCCCCGCGTACGCTGGTCTTCGAGGTCACGGACCGCTGTGACCACGACTGCGCGCACTGCTACGCGCGCTGGCGACGCGGGCAGCCGAGCCGCGACGTGCACGACCTGCGACCCCTGGCAGGCCACGTGCTCGACCAGCTCGACGTGGCCGACGTCACCCTCACTGGCGGGGAACCCACCCTGCACCCGGGGTTGCCCGAGCTGGTGAGCTTCCTCGCCGACCGCGGCCGCCGGATCAACCTGATCACCCACGGCGGTCACCTGGACGAGGCCGCCGTGGTCGACCTGATCGAGCGAGGCGTGGCCCTGTTCGAGCTGCCCCTGCTGGGGCCGCGGCGGGAGGTGCACGACGGGATGAGCGGCGTGCCCGGTGCGTTTGACGCGGTGCTCGCGGCCCTGGCTCACATCCGATACCACCGGGGCGGTGCGGCCGTGGTGTTCGTGGCCACCCGCCGCAACCTGCCCCACGTCGAGGAGACGCTGAGGCTGGCGTTCGCCTTTGGCGCGCGTGGGGTGCTGTTCAACCGCTTCAATCCGGGGACCCGCGAGCCCGCGGAGATCGAGGCGCTGCTTCCCGGGGTGGACGAACTGGCCGAGGCGCTCGCCGTGGCCGACCGGGTCGCGGGCGAGCTGAGGCTGAACGTCGCGTGCTCGATCCCGATCATGCCGTGCCTGGTGGACACGTCCCGGTTCGCCAACCTGGGCTTCGGCACCTGCGCGGTGGGCACGGCCGCGGCCTACTACACCGTGGATCCGGCGGGCGACGTGCGGCCGTGCAACCACGCGTCCACCGTGCTGGGCAATGCCTGGCGCGAGCCCATGGCGGCGATCCTGGGCGGGGAGCGGCTGGCTCCGTTCATGACTCCGCTGCCGTCGGTGTGTACCGCGTGCTCGCAGGCGGACACCTGCCGCGCCGGCTGCCGCGCGTCGGCCGAGGTCTGCGGGCCGGGGATCGGCGCTGCCGAGCCCTTCCTCGCTGCGAACCCGAGCCGCGTCGTGCCCCCCTGAGCGGCCCGCCGCGGAACAAACGTTTGGCCTGAGCTGTCCCTTGCCCTATATTCGGGCGGCTTCACGCGCGTGTAGGGAGAACAGAACGATGTGTCCCGCTGACATCCCCGATCCCGAGAAGTTGCTGACCGTGGTCGACCAGCGTCCCGAGGAGGAGATCCTCGCTTCGTACAGTACCGGCCCTCAGCCGATCGCCGGCCAGGGCGCCGGCCAGGGCGCCGGCCAGGGCGCCGGCCAGGGCGCCGAACCTCTGCCACCCACCCCCGAAGACCCCACCGAGGAGGAGGAGCCACCCAAGAAGAAGAAGAAGGGCGGCTTCTTCAAGATGATCCTGGGGTGCGGCTTCCTGGGCTGCCTGCTGTTCGTGGTGCTCGGCCTGGTCGGCGGCGTGGGCGGCGGCTACTGGTGGTACACCAACACCGACAGCCCGCCGGACCTGTCGTTCCTCGGCGACCTCGAGGACCTGATCCCCACCGGCGACGGCTCCGCGCTCGACCCGCCCGACGGCGACTGGATGACCGACGGCGGCGGTGAGGGTACGGCCGACGGCGGCACCGGCGACGAGGGCGGCGGCGACGAGGGTAGCGGCGACGAGGGCAGCGGCGACGAGGGCAGCGGCGACGCGGCCGTGGACGAGGGCAGCGGCGACGAGGGCAGTGACGACGAGGGCAGCGGCGACGCGGCCGTGGACGAGGGCACGGCGGACGAGGGCACGACCGAGGAGCCGACCCCGGAACCCCCGACCCCGTCAGACGACGGCCAGGCCGACACGGGTGGCCGCGGTTCGGGTGACTCGGCCGGACGTGACACCAGCGGGGATCTCGGCCCGGTGAGCCTGGAGCACTCGGCGCAGGGCATGGCCATCGTGGGCGACTCGCTGGCCCTCAGCGCCACCACGCCCGGGCATCGCAACTGCAAGGTGCTCGTGGTCTACAGGCCCACCGGCGGATCGTGGAGCCAGCAGTCGATGTCCCGCAGCGGCGAGTCCCACAGCACGTCCCTGGCCGTGACCGCGGAGATGAGCCCCTCGTTCGAGTACTACCTCACGGTGCAACGCTGCGGCGAGGGCCGCTCCCCGGCGGGCGGCAGCAACACCGTCAAGGTGTTCTAGCAGTCGATCGGCGGGTTGTTGCCCGGCGCCGGGTTGCCATCCGTGCCGCAGTTGTAGAACCCCTGCTCCGAGTCCCAGCCGCAGTACTGCGACTCCAGCTCGGTGCAGTCCATGTGGCACACCCAGTCGCTCTCGCACCAGTACAGGTCGTCTCCCTCGCAGCACCCCTCCCAGCTGAAGTTGCCGCAGCCCTGCTGTAGCGGCTCGCCGCCGCCCGCGCACGGGGTACCCGACGTGTCGTCGTCGTCGTCGCCGACCGGGGTGGTGTCGTCGTCGCCGACCGGGGTGGTGTCGTCGTCGCCGACCGGGGTGGTGTCGTCGTCGTCGCCGACCGTGTCGTCGTCCAGCACCAGGCGCTTCCAGGGCTGGTCCGCGGGCAGGAGGCAGCTGAACCCGGCGGTGATCATGACCAGGCACAGAACCGTCGGCAGGAGGGACGATCGTGGGTCCATCGGGGGCCTCCAGGGTCGATCCTACCTCATCGCCACACGCCGCACTCCAGGGAAGGGACGCCGTCCGGGGCAGGCTCACCCTCGGTGTCGCAGTCGTAGTACAGCCCGTCCGGGTTCCAGCCGCAGGCGAGGTTGGACGAGCAGTCCAGGGTGCAGACCCAGCCGCCGGTGCACCAGTACAGGTCGTGGCCGTCACAGCACCCCTCGTAGCCGATGGGGCCGCAGCCCTGCTGCACCGCGTGGCCCGGCGAGCACGGATCACCATCATCGTCATCGTCGTCGTCGCCCGGGATGAAGGTGTCGTCGTTGCGCCGCTCCTCCCACCACGGTGGATCCGCGGGGAGCATGCAGGCGGCGGGGAGCAGCGGGGTGCAGAGGAGCGCCAGCAGGGGGGGGAGCGTGTGCCGGTGGCGCATGGTCGGCACGTCCGCGCGCAGGTCAGTACTCGGTGGTGGTCACGTAGCCGGTGACCTGGCCGCCGCCGAGGTCCCAGTAGCCGTACTGGGAGAACGTCACCCCGTAGTTGTCCGTCTCGTACCAGAAGGTCACCGCGTGACCGCCCTGGCCCTCGGCCGCGAAGTACCAGAATTGCCAGCCGTTGCCCGGGTAGTAGTACAGCGCCGACGGGTAGGTTCCGTAGCCCGAGATGTAGTAGTCGCTGTCGAAGGCCATGGTGTGCACGCCGTCGTCGAGGTCCCAGCACACCACGCAGGAGCCGGTCTGCTGGACCGTAACGTAGTTGATGTCGAAGGCGAAGTCGCAGCCCTCACACACGTCTTCGGACATACCACCAGCCAGGTCCTGCGAGTGCAGGTACGAGTACTGGCTGTCGTCGTCGTCGTCGGTCGGCGTGGTGTCGTCGTCGTCGGTCGGCGTGGTGTCGTCG
>CAZXHG010000063.1:0-39502 GCA_964639985.1 uncultured Rickettsiales bacterium | reverse complement strand
TGAAATTCCACGGCTTTTCCATTTGTTCGTTTTTTTTTTTCACCGCGAGCAAGGCGCTCCATGTAGGATCACGGGCAGAGGGTCAGGGGCTGGAACGACCGCGGCGCCGAGCGAAGGGGCTGCGTTCAGGGCGGGGAAACCAAGGGGGCGATTCACAGCTATCCTGTCGGCAAGGCGATCGAGGAGATGGAGGCCAATCCGGTCGGGTTCGGCTCGGTCCGGTCGTTCTGCGTGCGGGCTGGGGTGAGCAGGAGCCACTTCTACCGGAGCTTCTCGGCCGAGGTGGGAACGCCTCCCGGGGAGTTCCGGTCGAGGCTGGTGGTGGACCGGGCCGTGCAGCTGCTGGCCGAGGAGCCGCGGCTGCCGCTGGAGGTGGTGGCGATGCGAGCGGGGTTCGCGAATGCGCCGGCCATGATCAAGGCGTTCCGCAGGAGGATGGGGGTCACGCCGGGGCGGTGGCGTGACGGACGGACGTCGGAAAGCGAGGACGGACCATGACGGGTTCAGATCCAGGATTCACCCGCCTCCTGGCCGTGGTCGGACTCGCGGCGGCCGTGGGTTGCCGTGCCGAGGATCCCAACTGGACCGTCAGGGACTGCACGGACTCCGAGACGGCCTACATCGAGCGGGGGGTCGAGTGGGCCGGGATCGTGGCGCCCGCGGTGCAGGACGAGCTGGTCGATAGGTACGGGTCGGGCTACGCGTCCATGGCGGAAACCGCAGAGCTGCTGGAAGAAACACATGAGCTCGGGCTCGTCTTCTGTGCCATCCCGGAGAAGGAGCTACTGAATGAAGCGGGAGGCAACCCAATCGGATGGACGGTCTGGGAAGACGGCGAGCTTTTCATCAACGTCGACTCCGACCTGTGGACACGCTCCATCGCGTCGTGGGAAGAGACGCGCAGCTACGGCGATCTGGACCACGACTCGATCGAGCAGCTGATCGACGAGGCCGTCTCGGGCGACTACGAAACCCTCCGGGGCCTGGGCCACGGGTACTTCGTGGACTCGGCCGAAGCCATCGAGATCCTGGTGCACGAGGCCGCCCACCTGGCCAACCCCGACTTCCGGCACGAGGACGGCGCCGCAGAGAACGGCGACCTCGTGTACGACGCCGGCGACCTGGTGGTCGCGGCGATCGAGTCGGAGCTGTGGGGGGCGGAATCGGACTTCCTGTCCGAGCTGTGGGCCGTGGGATGGGTGGAGTTGAGCGCGGGCTACTACCACAGCTGCGGTCTACGGGAAAGCGGTGCCGTGTATTGCTGGGGGGACGACGAGCCATGGGATACTGGCATTCCCGCCGAGCGCTTCATCGCCATCTCATCGGGAGGTACGCGGGCGTGTGGGATCAACGAAACTGGCGACCTCCGTTGCTGGGGCAAGAGGTACTCTGGCACCCCGGCCAACGAGCCCCCGGAAGGATCATTCATCGGGGTCAGTCAAGGAGCATGCCACTCCTGCGCGGTCCGCGACGACTCGACCATCCATTGCTGGGGCTGGGAATCCTCGAGCGAAAATGCACCTCCGCCGGGAGCTTTCCAGCAGGTCGCAGCCGGGTGGGACCATTCTTGCGCCATCGATCCACTCGGTTCGGTCACCTGCTGGGGAGGTGATGGCTACGGTGAGGATGCTCCACCGGACGATCGATTCGTCCACGTCACTTCCGGAACGCGTCGATCTTGCGGAATCCTCGAGCAGGGGGGCATCCGCTGCTGGGGTGGGCTCACGAGCCGGCAAGACCTGCCCCCGTCGGGAACGGATTTTTCCACGATGTCGACGGGGGACTTTCACCACTGCGCTCTGCGTGAAGATGCGACGGCTGAATGCTGGGGGCGCTGGGGCGTGACGGCCGAGGCAACAGACGCGCTCGATGGTGCACGTTTCACCGCGATAACGGTCGGCTCGTATCACACGTGCGCAGTCACCCTGGAGAGCCGTATCCTGTGCTGGGGCTGCGACGTGGAAGGACTCGATGAGGCCCAGGACCGCGGTCAATGCGACCCGCCGTGAGCCCACGCCGCTGCTGCGCGCCGAACTTGGTCGCGCCTACTCCACCGTCCAGTCGAAGCTGGTGCCGCGCACGGGCATGGCCTTGCCGTACCAGGTCACGCCATCCCAGGTGACCTCGAAGCGGGGTCCTCCCTTCTTCAGCACCACCACCAGGTCGTCCGGGATCTGGGGCAGGTCGAAGATCAGGCGCAGCTTGTTGCCCCCGCCGAACACCTCGTAGTCGTCCAACGCCACCGAGTAGATGCCCTCGTCGAAGGGCACCAGGTCGTCCCCGCAAAAGGTGAACTGGCTGAGGTCTGGGTTCCACGGTGGGATCCCAACTCGGAGTTCGATGTCGCCCGACGAGTCCGTGTGCAACCAACCCGCGATCCAGCCCTCGCCAGTGAGGTATGGATCTTCACAGTACTCCGTGTCGATCAGCACCTCGGAGTCCTGCGCGAGGTGCAGCGGCAGCGTGTAGTCACTGGCCAGGGTGAGCCCCTCGCCGCCGGTCCCCATGAGGAAGACCGCAGCCATCGCGCACGTGATCACCGCCGCGACCACCGATCCCGCCTTGTGGTTCCTGATGCTCATCTCGACCTCCTCCCTAGGGGCAGCTGCAGTTGGATTCGAACCCGTACGTGGTGCCCGACTGCACGTCCTCGATGTCGTCGACGAAGGACGTGGGCGAGGTCCGGCTCACGTAGGACCAGGTCTCGGTGGAGTCGTTGCCCAGCACGGCCGGGTTCCAGTCGATCCCCGCCAGCGAGTCGTCAGAGTACCCGGCGTGGGTGTCCTCTCCGAAGAACGTCTCGTTCTGGATCTGGAATTGCTCGAGCTCCATCTCGGTGAACGCAGAAGCCGGATTGACGTTGCAGTAGTCGAGGCTGCCCACGGTCGTACCGCCGTCGACCAGCAAGACGTACTGGTAGTCCGCGCCCCAGCCACTGTCCGTTACCTCATCCGCCTGGAAGGTGATCTCCGAGTAGTCGGCGTTGGACGAGATATCGAACACCCCCAGCGGGAAGAAGCCGAAGTCGCTGGGCCGGGTGTCGTGTCCCGATCCCAGCGAGGACGCGTAGTCGGAGAGCGTACCCACCACCGGCCTGGTCAGCCCGGCCTCGATATACTCGTCGTCGATGTTGAACGACCAGATCGGGTTGCACATCTCGACGGTGGAGGTGTCCTCGTCCGTGTCGCCCAGGTACGTCGGCGTGTTGTGGTACGAGATCCACAGGAATGCCTGGGGCTCGTCCGTGTTGATGCCGCCCACGTAGATGACGAACTTCACGCCCTCCGTACCGCCGTTCAAGTACGTGTCTGCCGACTGGACCGGGCTGTGCTGGCGGGGGTAGGGATCTGGCTGGCCACCACCTTCGTTCAGCCACTGGTGCTCGTCCCACTGCACGTAGTACGTCTCGTCGTTGCCGTCCGCGTCGAAGTCGCAGCTGATCTCCTCCACTCCCTGCCCTGGCGAGACCTGGGTCAGCGTGCCGACCGCGGAGTCCATGCGGAAGAACGCTCCCTTGAGGTGACAGAGCCCCTCGGAGATCGATCCCGGGATCACCTCCGCGGAATCGTCGTCGTCGTCGTCGTCGTCGTCCCCGATCGCGAAACCCGTATCACCATCCCCGGGACACCCAACCAGCAACACCAGCGCGCAGCACAGCGCTGGCCAGACCAACCTGACCTCGTGGTTCATCTCCCTGTCCTCCTTGCCGGAGGACGCTATCGGGAACCGATGATCCAGATGTCCCATTTCGAGCGATTGCTCGCAGCAGCTGTGTACGCAGCCACACATGGCTGTAGAATCCACGCACGAGCACGTCCGCGTGAGGCCCATGCAAACAGACCTCCACCTCCTGTCCACGCACTCCGGCGGCGACCTCTCGCCGGTCCAGCTGGCCGCGACCTGCCGCCTGCTCGGCCTCGAGGCCTTCTCCGTCACCGACCTCGACACTTGGTCCCACAACGACGGCCTCGCTGCGGCCGGCCTCCCCCCGTCCCCGCTGTGGATTCCAGGTGTCGCCGTCAGGGCCCGACCCACGGACACGGGCCACCCCATCCACATCCTCGGCTACGCGCTGACCCCCGATCCCGCGTTCCGCACCCTGCTCGACCACGCCATGGCCCGCGACCTCCCCGATCCCACGGAAGTCATCCGCGCCATCCACACCTGCGGCGGCCACGCCGCATGGGCCCACCCGGCGCTGGACCTGCCATTGATCGACGCCATCGAGCATCACCTCGCACCCCTCGTGGCCGCCGGCCTCGAGGCCATCGAGACCCTGCACCTCGGCCACGCCCCCGAAGACGCGGATCGCCTGGCCGAGCTCGCGACCCGGCACGGCCTGCGCACCACGGCCGGCTCCGGCTTCCTGGGCATGGACCGGCCCGGCCGCGACAAGATCCTGATCGACTGCGATCAGGACCTGACCTGGCTCCTGGACTGACTCCCACGGACCCCCCCGAAAACCCGCCGAAAACCCGCACCTGCTAGCATCCAGTCTCCGCGAGGTGCCCCATGGTCGACATCCGCCCCGACAGGCTCGAGTCCCTCGGCCCGGCCGAGACCATCATCGAGACCGCGATCAACTTCGGCGACCACCTGTGGCACGGCCGGCCGGGCGTGGTCCGCCCCTCCACCGGCCCGGTGCCCACCTGGTCGGCGGTCACCCACCGCAACCGCGCCGCGGCCCAGGCCGGCCACCTCGGCGAGTACCGTCAGCCCGGCATGTTCGCCGAGGCCGCCCGCCACATCTACGGCAAGGCCCTGGCCGTGTACCAGATGGACGCGGACCTGGCCGCCCGCTGGGCCTCGTTCGAGTTCGGCCGCGACCACCGCGACCTCAAGGTGGTGCTCGCCGCGCTGATGCTGGTGCAGGAGCACGCGGGCGATCCGGTCATGGAGCACGGCAAGGTCGCGTTCCACGACGACGACTTCCGCGAGGTGGGCGAGGCCATCGTGCTGCACTACCGCAAGGGCGACCGCCAGATGCTGTCGCCCAAGCACATCGCGCGGGTGTACGAGCTGCTCGGCGACCCGGTGATCGCGGACATGAACCGCGCGGCCGGGTTCGGCAAGTCCGCACGCCGCCCCCCCATCGGCCGCTACTACAAGACGCTCGAGCGCTGGCTGCGCCACCGCGAGCACAATCCGGCCCTGCTCGAGGGCCTGGCGCGCGAGGGCTGGCGCTCCACGGTGATGAAGCTGGCCCAGTGGTGCGGGTACAAGCCCCTGTCGCCGCGGTTCTTCGAGGTGCTGCGCTGGAAGCAGTCCCAGGCCGCGGACGGCCGCCGCTCCATCGGCATGGATCTGGAGTTCGACACCCCCACCTGGGACGGGCTGGGCGAGGCGGAGATCTGCGCGCGCATCCTGGAGGAGCGCCCCTCGTTCAAGGCCGCCACCGGCCTGCTGCCCGCGGACGTGGGCCTGACCCCGGCCATCGTGGCCGCGCTGATCGAGGCGGGCGGCCTGTCCGACCGCGACCTGATCATCCTCACGCCCACGCTCGAGGAGCTGGGCCTGCTGCACGACCGCGACATCCGCGCCCGCTGGGACGAGGCCCGCGCCACAGCCGACGACCAGCGCGCGCGCAACATCGCGCGCAACGTGCGGGCAAGGGAACTGCGCGAGGGCCTGGCCGACGCGGCCGACGACGCGCTTCGCAAGGAGGTGGCCGAGGCCACCCGCGAGCTGCAGGTGCTGTTCCTGATCGACAAGTCCGCGTCCATGAGCGAGACCCTGGAGCAGGCCAAAGAGCTGCTGGGCCGGTTCGTGCAGAGCTTCCCGCCCGACCAGCTGCACGCGGTGGTGTTCGACACCACCGGCAGGCTGCTGCGCTTCCGCTCCCACTCCGAGGCGGGCGTGCGCCACGCTCTTGGAAAATTCCGCGCGGGCGGCGGCACCGACTACGCCGCGCCCATCCAGGCGCTGGGCCAGGCCGGCGTGCGGGTGCCACCACAACAGGACTGCGTGGTGTTCACCGTGGGCGACCAGAACCCCCACTCCCACGGCGAGATCGAGGTACGTCGGTTCATGCGCGCCCTGCGCGAGGGCGACTACGACCCGATCGGGTTCTTCCACCTGCACGTGGGCGTGCGGGGCGACGTGGTGCAGCGCATCGCCGCGGAGATGGACCGGCCGTTCGTGGAGCTGGGCCTGGATCAGTTCGACGACCCCTACCAGGTCCAGCGCATCCTGCGCGCCGCGCTCGAGTCCGCCCCCCGTCGTGCCAGCCGTGGACCGACGCTGCTGGAGCAGATCCTGGCCACGGAGCTGCTGGTCCGGCCGTACTGACGGCCCCCCCCCCCCCCCCCCACCAACGCCGGGAACCGCGCCGCAAACCGGCCCAACAGGCACGCTTGGGGGGCCAAGGTTGGGCAGAACCCCGATTCGCGGCACAGGAAGCGCTCTTGGACGAGGGGACCCGTGGTGTGAGATCGATCGGCCACGTAGCCATCGAAATCGCAACCCGCAGCTCCATGTCCCGCCCCGGTGAGCGAAGTGTTCGCCGGGGACGGGTAACCCCGCAGGGGATACCCGACCGGCACACCGGAGGCGGTCTCCGCCGGGATCCGACCGGGATGGGATATCCGAGGGAAGACGATCCACCACCCCACGTAGTCACGGGTCGGGACAGCCAATCCACGCCCCACCCACCTCGGCGCGATTTGCACCCGTCCCCGTCGGACGCTTCGCGGCTACAGAGCACGGTCCCGTCACCCCACGAATCGCTGCATCGAAGCCTGAACCCGCCCCCAACGCACCGGCCCGAGATCGAACCACCCCGCAGCCGCGCACCCGAGATCCCCCACCCCCGAAAAACTCCCCGAATACACCCCCCAGACGCGGGGCCAGAAGTCGCGGCCCTACAAGCATATCCAGGTTCGACTCCTGGTCCCTCCACCACTATGGAGGGATGGCCTAATGGAAAAGGCACCGGTCTTCGGAACCGGCTGAAAAGCACAAACGAGGTTTCTTCGCTCGGCCCTGCGTCTCTCAACAAAATCCAACCCCGGAGCGGCTGGCCGCTCCGGGGTTGCTCTTTGATCCGATAAGATCCCGCGCGATGCCCCTGTACGACCGCTTCCTGCAGACGGCCGACGAGCCCCGGATCCTGCCCTGGCTGGGCGGGGACCGGGTGCACGCCGAGGATCGCACGTTCCGCCTAACCGAGCCGCCCGCCGAGCACGGCTGGTACCGCTGGAGCGAGGTGGGACGCGCGCTGCGCTGCGACGGCGCCGCGGATCCTCCCCTGGATCTGACCGGCCGCCGCACCCTGCGTGGCTACGTGGTCGGCCACGCGTTCGTGCCCGACGGCGCGGCGGTCCTGCCCGCGGAGATCGGCAGGTCCATCCACCAGGCCGTGCGCCTGCACCTGCTGGACCCGGACCTGCCGCGGTTCGCGCGGGTGGCCGCGGTGCGGTGGTGGGACGACAGCCTGATCTACGCGCAACAGGATTTCGGACTCGGCCCTGAGGACGACGTACAGCGGGCCTACGAGGACCGGCTGGACTCGGTGGCGGCCGTGCCGGGCGTGACCCCGGCGCTGGACCTGGCGTTCCGCTGGGAGACCCTGCGCCGGGCCCAGACCGAGCACCGGCGGGCGCGCATCGAGGCCGAGCGGCAGCGGGCTGCGGCCGAGCGGGCCCGGGCCGCGGCGGAACAGGCCGCGCGCCAGCGGACCGAGGACCTGGCCCGGCGCCGGCGTGAGGACTTCGGCGAGGCGGCCGAGCGCTCACTGCGCCTGGCCGGGGCCGAGCTGCTGGACTGGCGGCCCCTGGACCGACGACGGCACGAGGCGCGGGTCTCGTTCCGCTTCGAGGGGCGGCGCTACCGCTGTGTCTGCGACCGCGCCACCCTGCGCATCGTGGACGCGGGCGTGTGCCTGACCGACGAGGGCAGCGGCGAGCGCGGCGACGACCGCTTCACGCTGGAGTCGCTGCCCGCGGTGCTGCACTGGCTGAACAGCGGCTACCGGGACGGCTGGCATGGCTGATCGGGAGGTCGAGTTCCTGCTGTCGACCGACGGCGACGTGATCCGGGTGCGCTCGGGTTCGGCCACCGGCATCGGCGAGCAGCGGGACTGGTGGGAGGCGATCTGGGCCAACCGCGAGCGGCTGGCGGGCACGGCCCACAGCCACCCCCGCGGGCTGGCCCGGCCGTCGCAGACCGACCTGACCACCTGGCGCGGCCTGGAGGTCGGGCTGGGCAGGGAGATGACGTACCACGTGGTCACGGCCGACGAGGCGATCGTGGTGACGCTCACCGAGCAGTTCCCGAGCATCGAGTACGCGGTCGTGACCATCGACCCGCAGGAGGAGCCGTGGTGGGTCCCCCTGCTCAGACAGCTGTCCTATGGAGGTGCACCATGAACACCGGACTGCACGGATTCGAGTCGCTGGCGCGGCACCTGGCCGTGCTGCACGTGACCTACCGCGGCCAGTCGGGGTACGCGCGCCATCCGGTGTCGTGGGATCTCGACGTCCACGCCCTGGTGGGCATCGCGGTGGAGTCGCTGGAGAGCGGCGACATCCCGGGCATCACCTCGCGCAAGGCCTACCGCGCCGAGTTCACCGACTACCACGTCGAGCGGTTCCCGGCGCAGCGTGGCCGCGGCGAGGCGCTGCCCAACCGCATCTACCTGCGGCCCAAGACCCCGGTGGGCTGAGCCATGAAGCTCATCACCGTGGTGGGGCTGGGAGCCCTGGGCTCCAACCTGGTGCTGTGCGCCCGGGAGATCCCGGGCGTGCAGTGGCGGGTGGTGGACTTCGACCGGGTGGAGAGCAAGAACACCCGGTCGCAGTTCCACCCCCGCATGGTGCAGCGCCGCAACAAGGCCCAGGCCCTGCAGCAGACCATGCACTCGCTGTTCGGGCTGCGGGACGTCACCCCGATCCCGTCGCGGCTGACCGGCGGCAACGCCGAGACGCTGCTGGCGGGCTCGGACCTGGTGGTGGACTGCCTGGACAACGCCGAGTCGCGGTCGCTGCTGATCGAGGCCTGCGACCGCCTCGGGCGCACCCGCGTACACGCGGGTCTGGCCGAGGACGGCACCTTCGCCATCGTGCGCTGGGGGGAGGCGTTCACCGTGGACACCGAGTCTGCGGCGGGCGCGGCCACCTGCGAGGCGGGCGAGCACACCCCCTTCATCCTGTTGGTCGCGGCCCAGCTGGCCGTGGCCGTGCAGCGGTTCTGCGCGGACGGGTCCACGGACAACTACAACGTCACGCCGGACGGGGTGCTGCGGATCTGACCGGCGTTTGACACCGTCGAGGTTGCGAAGCCGCCTTTTTTCGGTCAGATTCCACCCTTCATGACCGACGTCGACCCAGCGGATCCGACCCTGGCCGACTTCCTCGACCGCCGCGTAGTGCTGGTGGCGGGCAAGGGCGGCGTGGGCCGCACCACCATGACCGCGGCCATCGCGCGCGCCACCGCGCGGGCGGGCAAGCGCGTGCTCGTGACCGAGTTCGGCGTGCCCAGCGGCGACTACTCGCCCCTGGCGCGACTGTACGGCCGCGACGCCTTCCCCACCAGGCCGGTGCCCATCGACGAGGGCATCGAGGGCTGCCTGCTGTGGGCCCGCGACGGCCACGCCCTGTTCTTCGAGCGGGTGATGCCCGCGCCGCTGGTGCGCGCCGGGATCCGCTCCAAGTCCCTGGCCCGGCTGCTCAACGCCGCGCCCTCGCTCAACGAGCTGGGCTTGTTCTACCGCCTGCTCAGTTGCGTGACCGAGACCACCGCGTCAGGCCGGCCCCGCTGGGACCTGGTGCTGGTGGACATGCCGGCCACGGGCCACTCCCTGGCCCTGACCGGGCTGCCGGCGATCCTGCTGGACCTGATGCCCACCGGACCCATCGCCGAGGCCATGGTCGAGGGTACGGCCGTGTTCCACGACCCGGCCCTGGCCGCGGCCTGCATCGTGACCTTGCCCGAGACCCTGCCCGTGACCGAAGCGCTGGAGCTGATCGACGGCCTGCGCGAGACCGACATCCACGTGGGCTGGGTGGTGGTCAACAAGGTGGTCGAGGATCGCTTCGACGACGCGGAGCGCGACCTGCTGACCCCGCTGCTGGCCGACCAGCCCGTGTTCGGCGCGTCCCGCTTCGAGGCCATGGCCCAGATCGAGCAGTGCCTCGAGGAGCTGGGCGACGCCTCGGGCGTGCCGCGCATGCTGGTGCCCGAGTTCCCCCAGGTGGGCGACGCGCTCATCTCGTCCGTGGCCGAGGCCCTGCTCCCGGAGACGCCGTGACCGCGACGATCCGCGAGCTGGTGCTGTCGAGCAACATCCTGGTGTGCTGCGGCGCCGGTGGTGTGGGCAAGACCACCGTGGCCACGGGCCTGGCCCTGGCCGGGGCACGGGAGGGCCGCAAGGTGCTGGCCCTGACCGTGGACCCGTCGCGGCGGCTGGCCCAGACCCTGGGCGTGGAGCGCAACCTGGCCGCGCCCGTGCCGGTGCCCCGGGACTGGCTGGCCGAGGCCGGCATCGCCGACGAGGCCGTGCTGGACGCGTGGATGCTGTCGCCCAAGCGGGTCTCCGACCGGGTGGTCGAGCGGTTCGCGTCGTCGCCGGAGCAGCTCGAGCGGCTGATGAACAACCGGGTGTACAAGCACATCACCCGCATGGTCGCGGGCATGCAGGAATACACCGCCATGCAGGCGGTGTTCGACTTCGTGGAGGAGGGGCGCTACGACCTGATCGTGCTGGACACGCCCCCGTCCCGCAACGCCCTGGACTTCCTCGACAGCCCCCAGCGGCTGAAGCGGTTCTTCGACGGCCGCATCTTCAAGCTGTTCCTGCCCGGGGAGGGCAGGAGCACCATCCGCGCGGCCGCGCGCGCCCTGCTGGGCCGGGTGCTGGGCGCGATCTTCGGCCCGGACAACTACGTGGAGCTGCAGGACTTCTTCGGCACCTTCCAGGACCTGTTCAACGTGCTCACCCGCAACGCGGGCCGCATGCTGGAGATGCTGTCGGACGAAGAGAAGGTGGCGTTCCTGCTGGTGACCACGCCCGCGCCCGAAGCGATCACCGACGCGATGTTCTTCCAGCGCAAGACCGACAGCCTGGGCCTGCCGTTCCGCGGGTTCGTGCTCAACCGCTCCAATGCGGTGGCCGCGGGTCGCAGGTTCCCGGACGAGGCCCTGTTCCCCGGCGGCATGACGCCCGTGGCCACCAGCGCCCTGGCCAAGCTGCAGGAGCTCGGCGAGCTGGAGCGGGCAGAGATGATGCGCGACCAGCGGCTGCTGGACGAACTGGACCACCGGGCCGGGGACGAGGCGTTCGCGGACGCCCTGCCGCTGGTGCCTGGCGGCGCGGACGACATGACCGCCCTGCGCCGGATCTCGGACGCCCTGATGGGGTGGTGAGCGTTCGCCCGGGGAGAGGCCCTGGACCTGCCGCTGGACCACCCACGAGTGCCTGGCCCTCGACGAGGCCGACTGCCCCGAGGCGTGCAACAGCGGCGAGCTACGCACCTCGGTCCAGGAGCGCGCGTGGTCGAGCCCTGCGTGGTATCTGCCGTGAACCGGGTCAGGGTGGGTTGGCCTGCCCGGCCCAGTCCTCGCCCCAGCACCGCACGCGACCGTCGTCCGCCACCAGCGCGCAGGTGTGGTACACGCCCACGTCAATGGCGCTGAACCGTTCGTCCGGCGCGTGGGTCTCACCGAAATCGTCGGGCTCGGCCGTCTCGCCCGGGAAGCACCAGGCCCGGCCCTCGTCGGTCAAGCCGCAGGTCTGGTGGTGGTCGGCCGAGAGTCGAGTGAAGACCTGGTCGTCGTAGCCGTCCAGGGACGCGGGCGTGTCGCCCCAGCACTCCAGCAACCCGTCCGTGTCGAGCCCGCAGGCGTACGACCAGGCCACACCGATGTCCGTGAACGCCGTGGACGGCGGCGAGCAGGCCCCACTTTCGTCGTCCTCGCCGCAGAAGAAGCAGGTGGCCTGCCCGGCGTCGTCCAGCACGCAGCCGAATCCGCCCACGGCCAGGTGCGTGAACCCGGTGGCGCCGTCCAGGGGGTCGGGATCCACGACGTCCGTCTCGTCGAAGCCGCCCCAGCAGGTGACAACGCCCTCGCCGTCCAGGGCACAGGTGAACGTGGCCGTGGCCGCGAGGAGCTCGAATTCGCCAGGCGGTGCTACGCAGAGGAACCCCTCCGCGTAGCCCCAGCATGCCACCTCGAGATCGGGCGAGAGGGAGCAGGCATGGCTCGTCCCCGCTGTGACGTACACCGCGTCGTCCGTGGGTGCATCCCGCACGCCGTAGTACCCCCAGCAGGTCAGCTCGCCACGCCGAGCCAGGCCACAGCTCGCCCACCCACCGGCGGACACCAGCGACCACCCGGTGTCGGACGACGCCCGGTCACACTGGGGATCGGCGAGGTCGACCAGGCCATCGCAATCGTTGTCGATGCCGTCCTCGCAGTGCTCGAGCATGTCGGGATGGATGGCGCCGTCGTCCGGAGCGCAGTCCAGTTCGTCGCCGAACCCGTCGCCGTCCCCGTCCCAGCTCTCCTCGTACTCGGACTCCAGGCAGGCGCCGAAGCACAGCGGCACGGCCAGCACGAACCACCGCCTCATGGCAGCCCCCCTTCCGGCCACACCTGCTCGTGGGCGTTGAAGCCCCAGCACTGGAGCCGACCGTTCACGCCGAGGGCACAGGTATGGTCCTTGCCCACAGCGACCTGCACGGCCGGACCGTGGGGGTCGTTGCACTCGCCCCAGTCGAAGGGGAAGGTGACGTAGTCGCTGTCCTCGCACCCCCAGCAGCGGACCTCGTCCTCGGCGGTCACGCCGCAGCCGTGGTGGTAGGAACCCTGTACCTGGGTGAACGGCAACCCGGATGGCGCGCCACACTGGCCGAACGTCGACGCCGGGTCCTCGCACCCGGCCCCCCAGCACTGCACACGGCCGTCCTCGGTCACGGCGCATGCGTTGTGGAAGCCCACGGCCACGTCCACGTATGGACCGTCGTCGGGAGGCTGGGAGAACGTCACATCAGCCGGCCAGCAATGGAGCTCCCCGGTGGTCTCCAGTACACCACAGGCCCCCTCGCTCAGGCCGGTGGACAGCGCCGCGTAGGGACCCGCCACCGGCGGGAACTCCACGCCGTGGCCATCCTCCATGTGCCAGCACTCGACCCAGTGCTTCTCGTCGAGCGCGCATACGAGTTCATGAGATCTCGCCACATGCACGTACGGGCCGCCACCCGTTGGCGGCTGCACGGTATCCTCCTCACCCCAGCACAGCAGACTGCCGTCCGCCAGTACGCCGCAGACATTCCACATCCCGGCCGCCAGCGTGGTGTACCGGGTCGACGGCTCCGACACGGCGAACGTCACGTCTGGCGCGGCACACGCCGTCGAGTAGTCGAACCCACCGAGCACCATCCGCGCCCCCCAGCAGTCCGCCGTCCCGTCCGCATGCAGCCCACAAGTGGTGTCGTACCCCGCGGTCACGAGCACGTAGTCGTCCGACGCCGACGCGATGCCGCAGTCCTCGTCCCAGTCGTCCACGTCGCCGTTGCAGTTGTCGTCGACGCCGTTGGCGCACTCCTCCACGTTGCCGGGGTACACATCCTCGTCGGTGGGTTCGCAGTCCTGGTCGTCGGGCACGCCGTCCTCGTCGCGATCCCAGGTCGCGACGTCGGGGTAGTCCCCCTCCAGGCACCCCCCGGCCAGGCTCCCCACGGCGAGCCACGGTCCCCACACCCATACCCATCGGATCATGTCGTCCCTCCGCGGGCGGAGGATACCACCGGGGCCGGGGGCCGGACCCACACGCTTGCTTCCTCGTCGGGTACAGGGCGGGTCGTTCAGCGGCGACGGCGGCCCAGGGCCACGGCGACCAGGGCGGCCAGCAGCGCGCCGAGCGGCGCGGCCGGTCGTTGCGTCGCGCTCACGCTGCACGGTCCCAGGTCCCCGCCGGTGTCCACGTACAGCCGCGTCACCACCAGCGTGATGAACGCGTAGTCCTCCAGCTCCTCGTCGGTGGAGCACTCGTCCGACACCCGGACGTACACGCTGTAGTCATCCATCTCGTCCGCAGGCGGCAGCCAGCTGGCACAGGCGCCGTCGATGCTGACGAACTCGCCGCCGCTGGCCCACCACTCGTACTCCAGGCAGGCGTCCGGGCCGTGCACGGTGGTCACGCACAGCTCCACTGGATCGGTCGGGTTGACGTTCATCGCCACCACCGAGGCCTGGATCCCGCCCACGATCTCGAGCGGCGGGGTGTCGTCGATGCAGTCCTCGTCGGTCTCGCCGTCGCAGTCGTTGTCCAGGCCGTCGCACCACTCCAGCGCGCCGCTGAACACCGCGGCCTCGTCGTCGTCGCAGTCGCCCAGGGCCTCGGAGTAGCCGTCGCCGTCGTCGTCGTAGTTGACCGTGCCCTCGTCGATGGTGCCGTCGCAGTCGTTGTCGAAGAAGTCCGGCTCCTCGGCGGCGCCGGGGTGGATGTCGACGTCGTCGTCGTGGCAGTCGCCGTCCACCTCGGCGTAGCCGTCGCCGTCGTCGTCGCTGTTGTCGGTCAGCTCGTCGATCACCGCGTCGCAGTCGTTGTCCACGCCGTCGGCCAGCTCCATGGCGCCGGGGTAGGCGGTGGCGTCGGCGTCATCGCAGTCGTCGGCCGCGCCATAGCCGTCGCCGTCCGCGTCGTCCGCGGCCAGGGCCACGTCGATGGACACCACCAGGGTCTCGCACGAGGTGGCCGCGAACACGTCGGTGCAGCACACGGTCAGGGTGTGCAGCCCGGTCTCGTCCTCGAAGTCCGACTCGTCCACGTCGATGGTGAACGTCACCTCGCTGGTGGTCGGGTCCGATGTCTCCTGCTCGACCATGCCCAGCCGGTCCGACTCCAGGGTGCAGTACAGGCCGATGTTGGGCTGCTGTGCGTCGAACGCCCGGGCCAGCACGACCAGGTCCTGGTACAGGTAGAACACCGTGGGCTCGGTCGGGGCCAGCACGTTGATGATCGGCGGGGAGTTGTTGGTCGACCCGGGCGCGTTCGCGCTGAGGTTGACCACGTGCTCGCTGGCCACGGCGTCGGCGATCTCCACGGTCAGGGACGCCACCTCGTGGTCGCCGCCGTCGGAGTGGAACAGCACCGGGATCAGCATGCCGTCCCCCGGCGGGATCGGGAATTCGGACACACCCCCGACCTCGAACGGGCTGTTCGTGCCGCCGATGGACACGTCCACCACCTCCACGTCCACCTCGCCGGTGTTGCGCACCTGTACGTACTGCTCGGAGGTGTTGCCCGCGGCCACGAACCCGAACTCCACCAGCCCGGGCGAGACCTGCACCTGGGGCGTGCCCGCGTACGAGCCGCCACGCAGCACGATCACCCGGTTGGCCTCGTCCGGGTCGTTGGAGTACAGGCCCACGTAGCCGAAGGACTCCTCCTGGGCCACGGGGGTGAACGTCACCGTCATCTCCTCGTAGGAGCGGGCGTCGATCACCACGGTGGGCTCCTGGTCCTCCGCGTCCGGCTCGATCACCTCCCAGGTGCCCTCGAGGGCGAAGGTCTGGTGGTCGCCGTCCTGGCGCACGTACGGCACCTGGGACAGCACCAGGTCCGCATCGCCGGCGTTGTGCACGCGCAGGGTGCGGGTGACCGTCACGCCGGTGGGCACGTCCCCGAAGTCCACGAAGTCCTCGGACACGTGCAGGTCCATGGGCACCAGCTCGTGATCCGGTTCGGCCGGGCAGCCCGCGAGGGTCAGGACGGCGGCCAGCGCGGCGATGATGGGGGTCGTGCGGGTCATGGTGGGCCTCCCACGGCGGGCCTGCGTCCCCGCCTGAATTCCACCTTATCAAACGCGCGAGCGGGCACGAGCGTGCAAAATGGGGACGGGAGGACGACGTGCACACCCATCTCGCGACCCGCGTCCTGATCACCCTCGGACTGGCCCTGGCTGCGGCCGGGGTCGCGCACGCCGGCGGCATCGCCGACCAGTTCACCCGCCTGTACGAGGGCTTCGACCGCCGCGGCCGCGCGCTGCTGATCGAGGTCACGGCCGTGGACCCGGCCGCGCCGGCCATCGAAGGCAAGGTGCTGCGCGCGTGGTCGCGCGAAGGCAACAGCGACCAGACCGGGGCCGAGTCACAGCGGTTCCAGCTACTGGGCGGGCCGGACACCAGCGACGCCAGTGAGTGGGTGATGCACAGCCACTACTGGAACGACATGCCCGCCTACGGGCTCGGCCCGGGCCACCAGGTGCTGCTGGTGCCGTCGAACTGGGGGGACGGAACCTTCGAGCTGGTCGCGGCGACCGAAGCCAACCTGGCCCGGGTCGCGCTCATCGCCGACGCCGACTTCCCGACGTCCTACCAGACAGGGAGATCCGTGGAGCAGCTGGAGGCGGACCTGGCCGACTTCGACCTGTACGAGGCGGCGTACGCCGGGCTCGTGCAGCGCGGCGCCCTGCGCCACGAGGCCGTGCTCGCGGCCGCGCCCGAGCTGGAACGCTACACCGACCTGCTCGAGCACCACCTCGCGCAGCTGCCCGCGCACGACCACGGGGCATTCTACGTGGCCCTGGCTGCCACCATCCCGGCCACGGGCTACACCAACCACGGGTGGCGCTTCGACCAGCACGTGGCCGAGCGGGGCTACGACGCGGTCACGGCCGACGTCCTGCTCGCCGTGGCTGCCGCGGTCGAGCGGCGGGACGGCCACGACTCCGCCCTCCTCGACAGGCACGTCGCCCCGGTCGTGGCCTGGCTGCAGACCGCCCCCGACCAGGCCCCCCGCATGGCCCCGTTCATGCTCGCCTGGATCCGCACCCGCTCCTCCATGCGCTGCGAGGACCCGGACATCGCCACCTACCTCGGCCTGCTCAAGGGCCCGGCCCGGCAACACTTCGTCACCCAGGCCACGGCGCTGGTGAGCACCAGCAACTGCGCCATGGGCCAGACGGACACGTACCTGGCGGGGATCTTGACGGGCGACTAGGGGCAGGTCCCCGGCAGGTTGCCGTCCAGCCAGTCGATGCGCTCCTCGATCCAGGTGCGCAGGTAGTCGATCTCGTCGTCGTAGGTCTCGCCTACGTACCAGTTGGGCCACAGGTACTCGCCGAGCACGGGCCAGCGGTCGTGGTCACGGGGCTCGGCGAGGTCGAGCTGGGCGAGCTGCTCGTCGATCAGCGCGTCGATGTGGTCCATGGCCAGCACGTCACCGCGCAGCTCCTCCCAGCGGCAGCGCAGGTCCGTGGTGAAGGCCTCGTCCTCCATCAACCGCTCCCACCACGGGGTGTACTCGTCGGGCCAGCTGAAGCACCAGTTGGTGTAGACCACCAGTCCGCCGGTCAGCCAGCCGTCGCAGTAGTCCACGTTGCCGAAGGCGAGGTTGAAGTCCCACAGCGGGCCCATGGCCAGCCACCCGCCGTCCGGGTCGGCGGCCTTGTGGTAGTACGAGCTCTTCTTGTACTGGTCGATGTTGCGCGTCAGCTCGGCCATGATCGCGTAGTCCACCCACGACGGCACGTCGATCCACGCCCGGTAGCCAAGGTGGGGATCCGCGAAGTCCGGCCCCAGCATCACGTCCTCGAAATCGTCCACCCAGCCCCGCAGGTACGCGTCCTGCTCGGGGGTGATGTCCGCGTGGCGGGGGTAGTGGTGGTCCCACACGATGCTGTGCGACGAGGTCCACCCCTCGCCCTGGCCCGCGCCCTCCCGCTTGAAGATGTACCCGCCGCTGAGGTCCCCCTCGGCCGCGGTCGCGGCGGGCCGGGCGATGTCGACCCGGCCCTCGTCGCGCTTGATCTTCTCGGTGAACACGTACACGCCCATGTACTCGTCGTCGATGAACAGCTCGCACAGGCGGGTGCGCGGCTGCCAGCGGCCCATGTCCGCGCCGAGGGTGTACACCAGCACGTTGCGCAGGAAGGTCTTGTCCGTGTACGGCCCGTACAGCACCCAGTCCGACTCGTCGGGCATGCCCAGCAGGGTCCGGTCGATGTCCTCGCCGTCGTCGTCGCGGGTCTCGAGGTTGTAGCTCTTCTTGGCGAACCCCGACGAGGTCTGACCGCGGATCTCGATGCCGATCCGCCCGTCGAACGTGCGCGGCGCCCCCAGCAGGTCGGCCAGCGAGCCGGCGTGGTCCTCGATGATCTGCAGGCGGCCGTCGATCTTGGTGTTGGCCGGGATCTCCTGATCCACGTGCACGAGCAGCACAGGCGGCTCGTCGAAGGGCACATACTCCGCCCCCGGCACCTGCTCGGGCTCGTCGTCGTCGGTGACGTCGTCGTCGTTCTCCGCGCTATCGTCGTCCCCACTGTCATCGTCCCCCGGGGCCACGTCGTCGTCATCCGGCACCACCATCCCGCCGCCGGCACAGCCGGCGAGCAGCAGCACGAATGCCAGAGGCAGGAAAAAAGGGACGCTCATGAGTTCTTCCCCCGCACCACCCGCAGGCAATACGGATTCGCGCCGACCGATCCGGTGGCGCCGTAGGCCACGGCCGGGCAGCCGGCCCGGCAGATGGGGGCGAGCTCGCAGCGAACACACTCGCCAGCGAGCTGGTCGGGGGAGAAGCCGCGGCTGTAGGGGAAGCAGTCGTCGTCCGCCCAGATGTCGGCCAGGCGGCGCTGGCGCACGTTCGCGGTGGCGAACTCGTCGGGCAGGGCCGTGCAGCCCAGCACGCCGCCGGTGGCCGTGATGGCCATGGTGTGCAGGCCAGCGGGAGTGCCCCGCCACACCAGCCGCTTCTCCGACAGCGGCCGGCGCAGCACCGGTTCCTCGGCGGTCATGTAGCCCACCGTGCAGTGCATGGGCGCGACCACCACGCCCTCGCGCGCGGCCCGCGTCAGCACGGCCACCACCTTGTCCAGGTCCGCGGGCGCGGGCGCGAGATCGTCCCGGTGCTCGCGGGCGCGGCCGGTCAGCTGGCACAGGTTGACCTGCCAGCGGGTCACGCCCAGGTCGCGCACGGTCTGGTACAGCGGGCCGAGGTGGTCCACGTTGAGCGCGCTGACCGCGGTGACCACCCGGGGCGCCAGGTCCTGCGCCACCAGCAGCTCGATCGCATTCACCGCGCGGTCGTACGACGATCCGCGCAGCACGCCCCGCGTGGGCCGCAGCCGGTCGTGCACCGCGCGGGGACCGTCCAGGGAGAGGGTGAAACCGGCCACGCCCGCGGACAGGGCACGATCCAGCAGCCTGCGATCCAGGCCGTACCCGCCGGTGAACAGGCGTACCTCGACCTCGCCCCCGGCGAGCCGCCGTGCGACCTCCTCCCAGGCCGGGTACAGGGTGGGTTCGCCCCCGGTCAGCACCACTCGCGGCACGCCCAGCTCTGCCAGATCCTCGGCCACGACCAGGGCCTCGTCGCCGGACAGCTCGCCCGCGACGGCCCGCTCCGCGGACGCGCGGCAGTGCAGGCAGCGGTGATCGCAGCGGCGGGTCAGCTCCCAGAAGCAGCGGCGGGGGACCGGGGAGGGGCCAGGCGCGGCCATCAGTCCATGTACCCCAGCATGCGCATCTTGCGCAGGATCGCCTCGGAGCCCTGGGGATCCTCGGCCGGAGCCGTGTCGGCAGGCCCGGGGGAGACGTGGGCCGCGGGCTCGGCGTCGAAGTCCCCCTCCTCCCGCTCACCCTTGTGCCTGGGGAAGGCCTCCAGGGGCAGGCCTGGGCCCGGGTCCACGGCGCCTGCCCACTCGTCCTCGAGCAGCTGCCAGACGTCGGGATCGTCCGGATCGGTCTCTCCGTCGAGGTTCTCGGCCACCGTGGTGCGCGACTGCGACACCCCGTCCCACACGTTCCACCCCAGGCTCCGCCGCAGGCCGAGGGTGCGGAACACCACCCGGCCCTCGTCCGGATAGGTGTCCGGCTGGTGGGTGTTGTGGGTCGACACGGTCAGGGTGTCCCCCTCGGCCAGGTCCTGGCCGCCCAGCACCGCCCCGGCGATGGAGCGGCCGTCCAGCACCAGGCCCTGGCCCTCGGGGCCGATGCCGTGGTCCACCACCCGCGGCCCCTCGTCCAGGGGCAGGGGGCCGGGCCAGGGGATCCCGGCCAGCTCGCACACCGTGGGCGCGAGGTCCACACCGCGCACGGTGCCCTGCAGGGCCGCGCCCGCGGGGATGGCACCGGCGTGGCCCTTGCCCCACAGCAGCAGCGGCACGCGCGTGGTCGCGTCGCGCAGCCAGCGGCCGTGCAGGTCGAAGATGTGCTCCACCCGCCGGCCCCGGGGCAGGGACTCGCCCCAGTTCTCGCCGTGGTCGCCGGTGACCACCACCAGCACGTCCTCGCCGCCCGCGCCGGCCGCGTCGAGGTAGCGGCCGAGCAGCTCGCGGCTGAAGTACTCGACCGTGGCCAGGTAGTTGCGCCGGAACTTGGGCACCATCCGCCCAGGGTGCCGGCTGATCGACTCCAGGGCGTACTCGCAGGCCTTCTTCCAGCCCGACGCGGGCAGTTTCTTGTTGATGTACGGCAGGTGGGTCCACCAGTGGTGCAGCAGCACGAAGCGGTCCCGGCCCCGCGGCCCGCGCAGCGCGTCCACCACCTCGGCCGGCTCCTGGCTGTCGCCGGTGACGCCGCGGTGCCCGCAGCTGCCGAAGATCCAGCGCGGGTTGTGGGCCATCACGTGCACCTCGAATCCGGCCGCGGCGAACGCGGACATCAGGGTCGGCCGGCGCAGGGGGAAGCGGTGCCGCCAGCGGCAGATGCCCACCCGGTGGGGGAAGGCGCCGGTGGCGATGGCGGTCAGCGACGGTACGGTCCACGAGCCGGACACGGCCAGGTGGGGGAAGGTCGTGCCCTCGGCCGCGAGCTCGTCCAGGGCCTGCGTGTGCGCGGCTCCCCCCGCGTACGACGGCGCGTCCGCCCGCAGGCTGTCCACCACCAGCATCACCACGATCATGACCTCGCTCCTCGCCGCACCGCGCGGATGCAGTAGGGGTTGTCGTGCAGGCTGCCCGTGACCGCGTGGGCCAGGGCCGAGCAACCCGCGCCGCAGATCCGGCCCAGCCCGCAGCCCGCGCACGTGCCGGTCAGCAGCGCAGGGTCGGGTCGCAGCCGCTGCCACCGCGCCTCGTCGTCCCAGATCGCCTGCAGCGGCTCGGTGCGCACGTTGCCCACCACGAACGGATCGCCCACCTGGTTGGCGCAGCCCTTGACGCCGCCGTCCGGCTCGATGCCCACCGACGTGATGCCGCACTGGCAGCCACGCCAGAAGGGGTAGCCCCCGGCCCGGCCGCTGGGGCGGAGCCGCGGTTCCTCCTCGCCGAGGTAGCCTATGGAGTTGAACACGATCGGCGGCAGCGTGGGGTGCTCGACCAGGGGCAGCAGCACACCGAACAGCGCCTCGAGGTCCGGCGGGTCGAGCAGTAGCGGCTCGCCGTCGAGCTGCGGGCGGGCGCCGGCACGACCCGTGGGGTGGGCCAGCTGGATGGTCCACTGCTCCACGCCGCGATCGGCCAGCTGCTGCTGGATCGCGGGCAGTTCGGAGAGGTTGGGCCGCATCACCGAGGTGATGATGGACGCGCCCACCGCGCTCGGCGCGAGCCGAGCCAGCGCCTTCATCACCCGGTCGAACGGTGATCGCGATCCGCCGTGGGCGGGCCGCCGGATCCGATCGTGGGTGTCGCGCAGCCCGTCCAGGCTCATCACCACGCGCTGGGCGCCGATCCCCTCGAGGTGCGCGACCGCGTCGTCGCGCAACAGGTTGCCGTTGGTGGACAGCCGGAAGACCAGGCCGCGGCCCGTGGCCCGCGCGGCCACGTCCGCCCAGTCCGGCCGCAGCAGGGGCTCACCGCCGGACAGGGTCAGGGCGCTCGCGCCCAGGTCCGCGATCCGGTCGACGAGGTCCAGGGCCTCGGCCGCGTCGAGCTCGCGCAGTTCGTTGGGCCCGCCGTCCACCAGGCAGTGCGCGCAGCGCAGGTCACAGGCCCAGGTGAACTCCCACAGGGCACGGCCCGGGGCTCTGCGGTGGGGGGTGTCCGTCATGGTCGGCGTGTCACCTCGGCCGGCAGGAGGTACGATCAACAAGTATAGAGGGGAAAGCGCCGGTCCCGGTCGGACCGGACGGTCGAGGTGGGATGAAGCCCGAGGATTTCGGCAAGTACACCCTGGTCGAGCTGCTGGGCACCGGCGGCATGGCCCGGGTGTACCGTGCCGTCCTGCGCGGGGCGATGGGGTTCGAGAAGGAGGTCGCGCTCAAGCAGATCAAGCGCCACGTCAAGCTCGACGACCGCTACCTGCAGGCCCTGATCAACGAGGCACGCCTCGGCGGCCAGCTCCGCCACCGCAACATCGTGGAGGTGTACGAGTTCGATCGGGT
The DNA here is from genome assembly GCA_964639985.1 of uncultured Rickettsiales bacterium. GTDB lineage: Bacteria > Myxococcota_A > UBA796 > UBA9615 > CAYRNR01 > CAZXHG01. Next base: position 17,238 of record CAZXHG010000063.1, on the reverse strand, counting down.
GGGGGACGAGTACTACCTGGCCATGGAGTACGTGCAGGGCTGGACCCTGCTGGACCTGGTCAACGGCTGTCGGCAGGCACAGCAGCCGATGCCGCCTCCGATCGCCCTGCAGATCTGCATCGAGATCTGCCGCGGCCTGGACCACGCCCACGACATGACGTCCCGGTCCGGACTGACCATGAACCTGGTCCACCGCGACCTCAAGCCGGCCAACGTGATCGTGTCCACGCGCGGCGAGGTCAAGATCATGGACTTCGGCATCGCCAAGGCCGACACCAACCTGTACAAGACCACGGCCGCGCAGATCACCAAGGGCACGCCCCTGTACATGTCCCCCGAGCAGGTGGACGCCAGCTCGACGCTCACCCGGCAGTCCGACGTGTTCTCCCTGGGCTCGATCCTGTACGAGCTGGTGTTCATGCAGCCCCTGTTCGCCGGCGACCATGCCCTGGAGGTGCTGCACCGGGTGCTGATGGTGGAGATCGAACAGCCGCTGGCCCTGGCCCGCGTGCGCCTGCCCGGTCTCGACGGCGTGCTGCAGCGCGCGCTGGCCCGCCGTCCCGAGAACCGCTACCGCACCGCGGGCGAGATGGCCGAGGACCTCGACGAGCTGCTGGGCCAGCAGGGCCCGGGCCCGACCGTGGTGTCGTGGCTGGCCCAGTACGAACGGGAGCAGACCACGCTGGCGGGCCAGGCCGGCGGTACGGTGGGCGAGGACGATCCCACGGAGCTGTTCAGCGAGCCGGGCATCGGCGAGGAGGATCCCACCCAGCAGTTCCAGGCCGACGTGTCGTTGCCCGACGACATCACCCGCCGGTTCTTCGAGACCTCGGAGAGCGAGGTACGGGGCGCGCCGGGCCCGGTGCCCGGGCCTCCTCCTGCGCCGCCCCACGACCCACCGCCCGCGACTCCGCCGCCGCCCCCGCCGCCATCCCCACGCCGATCGGGTCGTTGGATGGTGCCGGTGGTGGTCCTGCTGATGATCCTGGCCGTGGGCGTGGCCCTGTTCGGCACCGTGGGCGCGGCCCTGCTGGGGTGGTGGGCACGGGACCAGCAACAGGTGGCGCAGCCGCCCACCGACCCTCCGACGCCCGCGCTGGCCACGGCGGACGACGACGACTCGGCCGGGGCAGCGGACGGCCAGGCCGATGCGGGCGACACCGAGGTGGCGGTGATCGAGCCGCCGACCCCGGAGCCAGCCACCCCGGAGCCAGCCACCCCGGAGCCGGCCACGCCGGAGCCGGCCACGCCCGCGCCGCCACCCCCGCCGGAGCCGACCACGCCCGCGCCGCCGCCGCCGGACCCGATCAAGGCGCCGCCGCCGCCGCCGCCGGTGTACGACTCGGACGAGCCCGCCACGATCACGGTCAACTCGGTGCCCTGGGCCGAGACCTACCTCGACGGCCGCATCTTCCAGCGCACGCCGATCATGAGCCGGCAGATCCCGGCGGGCCGCCACGAGCTGCGCCTGGTGTGCGGCGTGTGCGGCGTGGCCCAGGAGTCGACCGTCGTGTTCGATGTGGCCCCGGGTGAGGTGTGGAAGAAGACCGACATCCGCTTCCAGAAGTGAAGGGAGGGGCGATGGGGATCCGGGTTGCCGCGCTGCTGGCGTGCTGGTTCCTGCTGGGCTGTCCCGGACCGCAGGTCGACGACGACACCGCGGCGGACGACGACGACACCGCGGCGGACGACGACGACATCACCGCGGACGACGACGACACCGGGCCGCTCGACTGCGGGGCGATCACCACCTTCGAGACCGGGCTGTCGCCCACGGCCGAGGTGCACGTGGCCACCAGCGGCGACGACGGTGCGGGCGACGGCAGCCCTGCGAGCCCCTACGCCACCCTGGAGCGGGCTGCCCAGGACGCCAGCCCGGGCACGGCGATCCGGATCCACGAGGGCACCTACCCCGGCGGCGAGTCCCTCTACGACCTCGCCGGCAGCGAGACCGCGCCCATCTGGATCGGCGGCGCCCCGGGCGAGGCGGCGCCGGTGTTCGAGGGAGGCAACGAGGCGCTGCACCTGACCCGCGCGTCCTACGTGGTGGTGCACGACCTCGAGGCGCACGGCCAGGTCTACAACGGCATCAACTGCGACGACGGCGGCGACATGGCCGACGAGCTGGCCACCCACCACGTGGTGTTCCGCGGCCTGCGGCTGCACGACGTGGGCACGGGCGGCAACGAGGACTGCCTCAAGCTATCGGGGCTGCGGGACTTCTGGGTGCTGGACAGCGAGATCTGGGCCTGTGGGGGCGGCGGGTCGGGCAGCGCCGTGGACTGCGTGGGCTGCCACCGCGGCCTGGTCGCGCGAAACTCGCTGCACGACCTGTCGGCCAACGCGGTGCAGGCCAAGGGCGGCACCACCGACCTGGAGATCCGCTGGAACCACCTGGTGGACGCGGGGGACCGCGGGTTCAACATGGGCGGATCGACTGGCTACGAGTACTTCCGGCCGCCCCTGTCGGAGACCGCGGCCAACGCCGAGGCACGGGGCATCCGCGTGATCGCCAACGTGATCGAGGGGGGCGAGGCGTCGCTGGCGTTCGTCGGCTGCGTGGACTGCCTGGCCGCCAACAACACCCTCGTCGATCCCACGAACTGGATCCTGCGCATCCTGCAGGAGACGGTCGGCGACGGCACCTACGAGTTCGAACCGTGCACGGCCGGCACCTGGATCAACAACCTCGTGTACTTCTCCGACGCGGACCTGTCCACGCACGTCAACGTGGGGCCGGACACGGATCCCGGCTCGTTCGACTTCACCACCAACCTGTGGTTCGCCCACGACGATCCGGCCGCCTCCGAGCCGGACCTGCCCGTGGCCGAGACCGACCCGGTGATCGGCCACGACCCGGCCTTCGTCAGTGGCTGGACCATCGACGCATCCAGCCCCGCCGCGGGCGCGGGCACGGCCCACCAGGCACTGGTCGGCGACATGGCCGGCACCTGCTACGCCGACCCACCGAGCATCGGCGCGTACGAGGTGGTGCCGTAGCTCATGCCGACTGACTGGCGATCCGCGCGGGCCCTGCTGGCGACTGCGGGCGCGGGGGCGGCGACCACGCTGCTGATCGTCACCGTGCTCGGGGCCACGCCCGCCACCCCTCGCAAGGGCCTGGCCGGGGGCGACACGTACATCCGCCGCAGCGCATGGGCGCCGGTGATCTGCTGGGTGGATGCCGGCGGGGGGCTGGGGTGCTGGCCGCGAGACATCGAGGAGCGCACGGGCTTCCCGCAGGGGGAGGGCTTCGCCACGGTGCGGGTCGGCGAGGACCACCTGTGTGCGCGGCGGGACGACGGCGAGGTGGTGTGCTGGGGCTGGGGGGACTGCGGCCAGGGCGAATGCGAGTCGCCGGATGGGCGCTACGCGGTGCTGCGGACGGCTGCGGACGCGAGCTGCGCGCGGGCAGGGGACGGAGTCGTGACCTGCTGGGGCGCGCCCGGGGAGGTGGACTGAGCATGAGAGGTGCGATGCGAAACGTGATCGCCGGCGCGGCCGGCGCGGCCCTGGTGCTGACCGGCCTGCTGGCCTGCCCCACGGACCAGGACTGTCCGACCGCGGAGCCCTACGTGCCGACCATGGAGGCGATCTCCCGCAGCACCGGTGAGGCGGTGTTCTGCTGGGTGGACGGCGATGGCGCGCTGGCGTGCTGGCCCGACGAGCTGCAGCAGATGGACGGCTTCCCCACGGGCACGTTCGTATGGGTCAGCGTGGGCGAGGACCACCTGTGCGCGGTGCGCGACGACCTCAGCGGCACCTGCTGGGGCTGGGGGCCATGCGAGCACGGCGAGTGCGACGATCCCGACGGGGAATTCGTCTACATCCGCGCCGGCATCGACCTCAACTGCGGCGAGACCACAGCGGGCGAGGTGGTGTGCTGGGGGCTGGAGGCCGAGCTGTGATCAGGGCGGCGAACACTGCCCCTCGTCGTCGCGGCCCCAGCACCGGACCGTGCCGTCCGTGACCAGGCCGCAGCTGAACCGGTGGCCGACCGCCACCTGGTCGAACGCGCCGTCCGGGGCCGCGGTCTCCCCGGCCACGTCGTCTCCCCAGCAGGTGACCGCGCCCGCGTCGTCCACCGCGCAGTAGTGCAGGAACTCCACGCTGACCTGCTGCCAGGCGCCGACCGGCGCGGGGTCGACCACCACCGTGTCCAGGCCCCAGCAGCGCAACTCGCCCCCGTCGGTCAGGCCGCAGGCGTGGTACTCGCCCGCGCTGATCCAGGCCCAGCTCTCGGCGGGCACATCGGTCTGACCGTTGACATCCAGGCCCCAGCAGGTGGCCGACCCGTCGGCGCGCACCCCGCAGGTGAACTGGCCGCCAGCGAAGACCTGCGCGAACGCCTCGGCCGGCACGTTGCACTGGCCCTCGGCGTTGTCGCCCCAGCACTCGGCCGTGCCGTCGGCGCGCAGGGCGCAGGTGTGGCCGTGCCCGGCGCTGAGCTGCTCGAACGGCCCGGCCGGCGGCGTGCCTGGCACGTCGTCGCCCCAGCAGGCGATCTCGCCCGCCAGGTCCAGCGCGCACATGTACGAGCGCCCCGAGTCCACGGCCACGAACGCGCCGCCCGGCGCGTCGAGCTGCTCGAAGTCCGGTGAACCCCAGCAGGCGATGGTGTCGTCGACGAGCAGACCACAGGCGTGGTCCCAGCCCGCGGTGATCGATCGCCAGCAGCCCTCCCCCTCCACGCCGTCGCAGTCGTCGTCCAGGCCGTTGAGGCACTGCTCGTCCGCGGCCGGGTGCACCTGCGGATCGTTGTCCGCGCAGTCCCCGTCGCAGGTCGCGTGCCCGTCGCCGTCCACGTCCAGCCCCTCGAGCGCGGGGTCGGTGTCGTCGCAGTCGGAGTCGTCCGCGATCAGGCCGTCGGGGGCCACGCAGGCCAGCACCTCGGTGGCCGGGTCACCTGTCCCGTCCCCGTCCTCGTCGGCGAACCAGCTGAACCGGTCCACGGCGTCGTCCTCGTCGGCCAGGCCGTCGCAGTCGTTGTCCTTGCCGTCGCAGACCTCGTCCGCCCCCGGGTGATCGTCCGGGTCGTCCGGGTGGCAGTCCTCCGCGTCGACGTACCCGTCCCCGTCCGTGTCCGGGCCGCAGCCCGGGATCAGCAGCAGCAGGGCGAGCAGGGGGATGCGTGACATGCCCGGAGGATAGCAGCCGCGGCTACTCGGCGAGCGGATCCCACTCCTGGTCGAGGAACGGCTGCTCCGTGGCCATGGCCAGGGGCTCGAGCGCGGCCCACAGGATGTGGGCGCCCGCGCCGAGGTCGTCGGCGGTGACGTTGTCGATGTCGTCGTCGGGCGTGTGGTAGTTGTCGTGCAGGCCCGATGTCTGGGCCATCACCGCGGTGATGTCCCGGGTGATGAAGCACACGTGGTCCGAGGCGAGCACGGGCAACGAGGCGACCACGTCGTATGGCAGGTCCCGCTCCTCGGCGCTGAGGTCCATCACCTGGGCCAGCCAGGTGTAGTCCTCCACCAGCGCGCCGTACAGGGTGACCCCGGTGGCGTCCCCCGCGCCCACCATGTCCACGCTGATCATGGCCAGCGTGTCCTCGTGGGGGTAGCTGGGCAGGCCCGTGTAGTGGCACGAGCCGACCAGGCCGTCCTCCTCGGCGTTGAAACCGGCGAACAGCACGGTGCGCTCCGGCTCGGCCCCGCTGCCGGCCAGCAGCCGCGCCAGCTCCAGCATCACGGCCGTGCCCGAGGCGTTGTCGTCCGCGCCGTTGTAGATCTCGCCCGTGTGCGGGTCGGTGCCCAGGTGATCGAGGTGGGCGCCGATCACCACCACCTCGTCGCCGCTGCCCTCGACCGCGCCAAGCACGTTGGCCACCGCGTGCTCGACCACGCCCACGTCCAGGGTGATCGCCGCTTCGAATCCGGCCGTCGCGCTGGCCGGCTGCAGGGCCGCGTCGATGGCCTCGGCCCAGTCCGGCAGCTCCGGCAGCGCCGCCTCCACCAGGTCACGGTCCACGGTCACCACCGGGGTGTTGGCCTCGTACCAGCTCGCGCCCACGTCCCCGTCCACCAGGGCCGAGGGGTGGCCATAGTCCTCCACCACGATCACGGCGGCCGCGCCATGGTCCACGGCGTTGGCCACCTTGAAGCCCAGGTCCCAGGCAATGAGCAGGTCCTGGTCCTCGCCCGCGGGGCAGTGGTCGTACACGTCCCCGTCGTTGGCCGGGCCGCGGCGCAGCAGCAGCACCACCGCGCCGGTGACGTCCAGGTCCGCGTAGTCGTCGTAGCCGGCCGGGTCGAGGGGGCAGTCCTCGAATTCGACCGGGTCGAACGGCAGCACGGTCAGGCCGTAGCCGGCGAACACCACCGCGCCGCTGGCCGCCCCCGTGCCCGAGTGCTGCAGGGCGCGGAAGTCGATGCCGTCGTCGAGAGCCACACCGTCGACGGTCATCGACGAGGGGCTGAACTGCTCCCAGCGGAAGTGGGGGAAGTGCTGTCGGTAGCCGCCGTCCTCGCCCGCGGCCACCAGGCCCAGGTCCTCGAACACCGACTCCACGTACTGCACGGCGAGGTCGTTGCCCTCCGTGCCGGGCTCGCGGCCGCCGTAGGCGTCCGAGGCCAGCAGCTCGACCACGTCGAAGATGCGGTCCGGATCCACGACCTCGGGATCGATCTCGATCGGCGGTTCGGCGGCAGGATCCTCCGTGCACGCGAGCCAGGCCCCGGTCACGAGCAGCAGCGGAGCGATGCGGAGCCAGCGGATCATCGGGTCAGAGGTGGATCAGCCGCTGCTCGGCCGCCGCGGCCTTCTTGCGCTTGGTGTTCTGGTGGAACGTGGTGAAATTCCAGCTCAGGTTGAGACCCAGGAAGATGTTCTGGGCGTTGTAGGTGCCCGCGTCGATCTGGTTGACCGCCGTGCCCTGCAACCCGGTCTGCATCTCGGTGCTGACGTCGAGGCCGACGGTGCGCTCGTGCATGAACATGTGCGCATAGGTGAAGTGCACGTCGAACCCGTTGATGTAGCCGGACACGCCCAGCCCGATCAGGTGCTTGGGGTTGTCGATCATGGTCAGGCTGATGGAGGAGTCGGGCGCGGCGCTGGACTCGAACGCGTAGCCGAAGCGGATGCCGAGCTTGCCCGGCAGCGGCTGGATCTCACCGCCGAAGCGGATGGAGAAGGCGTTCTTGTAGTTCTGCGCGATGGTGTGCGTGCCCGACCCGTCCGAGCCCTCGTAGTAGTCCAGGGTCGAGCAGTCGACCAGCGGGTCGTCGCTGATGCCCGGGATCGACTCGCAGGGATCGAGCTCGATGGTCTCGTTCTCCAGCCGGCCCTGCAGCTCCTCCACCAGCGGCTGGCAGCCGTCCTCGTCACAGTGCTCCAGGGGCACGGAGATGCCGTCGGCCAGCACCTCGTCGGCGATGGACCAGAACTCGATCTGGCCGTCGAGTTCGAGGTTGAGCCACGGGGTGGGCTGCACCATCACGCCCGCGCGCAGGATGGCGGGCTGGATGGTGTGCACCATGATGTCGTCGTCCAGGCCGGTCAGCTGCATGGGCGAGGTGTCGAGATCCACGCCCATCAGCTCGAGGATGGCGCCGTACTCGTCCTTCATGCCCTGCAGGTAGTCACCGGCCATCTGGCCCGACAGGGTGACCGAGCCCTTGCCGTCGAATTTGTACGGCGGGGCGAAGCCGATGCCGATGCGCAGGAAGTCGTTGGGCATGATCATCAGCCCGGCGTTCCACGACGGCAGGTACTGCTCGGCCTCGAACTGGGTGTACACGTCGTACTGGGGGTGCTCGGGGTTGTTGTTGTCGCCGATGGCCTCGAGGTCGGCCGTGGCCCAGAAGTCCTGGGCCATGCTCACGTAGATCAGCTGGAAGGTGGCGCCGATGGCCAGCCAGTCCATCTGCTGGGGCAGCCGCCAGCCCCAGCCCAGGGTCAGGTTGCCCTGCACCATGCGCAGCCGGGTCATGCGGTAGCGATTGGCGCCATAGGTGGGGTAGGTGAGCCACGGCGCCAGGGGCGCGTACAGGCCCAGGGCGAAGGTCATGTCGGGCTTCTCCAGCCCGATCATCAGCGCGCCCTCCGGGATGGGCCGGAACTTGTCGAGGTTGTGCACCTCCTCGTACGGTCCGTCGAGCACGGGGTCGCCGTTGCCGTCGACGATGATGGCTCCCGTGTCGTCGAGCTTGTACCGCCCCTCGCCCCCTTCGCGCAGGAACGAGCTGGGGTGGTACTGGCCAAGCAGCCCACCCTGGAGCTGCACGCCGTTGATCTGCCACAGGCCGGCGGGGTTGTAGTACAGGGCCATGTTGTCGTCGGCCAGGGCGGTGAATGCCCCGGCGCGACCCAGCGCGCGTATGCCGGTGTCCGGCGTGAACAGCCCAGCGGCCAGGGCCGGGGTGGCGAACAGCCAGCAGGTCAGGATGACAGCGAGGGTACGGGCCATGGTTCCTCCCGGAGGGTCGCTTCGGCTTCTAGCACGGCGGGCGCCACCCGCCAAGGGTCGGCCACGCGGGCGCGCGATCAGCGCCGCGCCAGCTGGATCACCTGGTCGGCCAGCAGATCCGTGACGTCGACGCAGGTGTCCAGCATGCGCTGCCGGCGCCGCGCCCACACCTCGGCCGTGTGGACCGGATCCTCGACCAGCTCCAGGCAACGCCGCAGCGCCCGCGCCTGCTCGGTCTCCACGAACAGCAGGCCGAACCGCTCGGACAGCTCCCGCACGTACCCCAGCACGGCGGTGTGCACGAACACCGCGGGCGTGCCGAGCACGGCCGCCTCCACTGCGGTGGTCGCGCCCTCGCCCACCACCAGCGAGGCGCCGCCGAGCACGTGGTGAAGGTCCTGTGGCGGCATGTCCAGCCGCAGGGGGCGCAGCTCATCGGGTACGCCGCGCTCGGCGCTGACCACCACCCGGATCCGCCTGGCCAGCGCCCGCACGAACGCCACCGGATCACCGAATCCGCTGTCGCCGATGTCGTGGGAGGCCTCCCAGCTGACCAGCCGCACCAGCGCGAACGGCTCGTCCAGGCCCAGGCGGTCCAGCACCGCGGGGTCGGGGGTGAAACGTTCGGGGTGCAGGTACGCCAGCTCCTGGTAGCCGTCGTAGCGGACCATGTTCCAGCGGTCCCGGCCCGCCCAGGCGCGGGGCACCAGCACCCGCGTCGCCAGCGGGAACACCCAGCTGTTGGTGGCCATCGCCGTCTCGGTGTCGTAGCAGACCAGCGCCGGGATCCGCAGCAGGCGCCCCACCGGCGCGATGGTGGGGCCCATGATCCCGGCCAGCACGTGGGGCTCGAACCGCCGACAGGTGCGCGTCAGCCGCATGGAGCGCGCGCCCAGCTCCCGGGCCAGCCCAGGCGCGCCGCCGCCAATGGCGCTGAGCACCTCGTGGGGCAGGCCGTACGCCTCCAGCAGGTCGACGGTGACCTCCTTGTGCCGGCCGGTGAACAGCACCTCGCCGCCCCCGGCCACCACGTGGCCAGCCAGGGGGCGGAAGAAGTGCACGTGGGCCGGGTGCAGCACGTCCACCAGCAGGCGCAGTCCGCTCATGGTCCTACTGCGCCGTGGGCAGGCCGTCGGCCAGGCCGGTGGCCAGGAAGTCCGCGCCGGTGGCCGCGGTGTAGTGGCATTCGAAGATCAGGGTCCCCCCCAGATTGCCGCGGGTGATCAGCCCGGACGTGACCATCTCACCGTCCGCGGCCGCGACGTTGCCCGAGAACGGCAGCGCCACCGACTCCAGCCCGGCCTGGGTCGCCTCCGGGATCCCCCACTCCACCGGCTCGATGGGCGGTGCGCCGCCGGCCACGGCCAGGTTGGAGACCATCTCGGGTGCGGTGTGGGGGTCGAGCAGGCCACCACTGATCAGCACCGAGGTCGCCTCGCCGTCGGCCGCGCCGAGGGCCCACGGCCGCGCGTAGTTGACCGGGTCCACGACCTCGACGGCCAGCTGCAGCAATCCCGCGAACGGGTGGAACACGGTCAGCGGCGCGGCCTCGTCCTCGCCGATGGCCGCGTGCAGCATGTCCTCCACGTCCAGGGGCTGGGTGCGCTCCGTCAGGGTGAGGGCCATGCCGCCGCCCCCCGCGTTCAGCCACACCGGATCGAGCTGCGGCTCGACCGCGGCCAGCATCGCCCCCGCGTACGCCCCCTGACCGTGCCCCAGCAGGCCCACCGCCGAGGTATCCAGCGACAGCTCGGGGTGCTCCACGGACACGGCATCCCGCAGCACCCGCAGCGCGAACGTCGCGTCCAGGGCCTCCTGGCGCAGCACGCACCGCATGGATGTGGGATTGAAGTAGTTGACCAGGTGCAGGTCGGGCACGGCACCCACGTCCGCCCCGCGGGAGCCGTGCAGGGGCGGCTCGAAGCTGAACACGGCCACCGCGCGCTCGGGTTCGGACAGCAGGTCGGCCAGCGGGCGCGCCCCCGAGCTGACGGTGAAGTCGAACACGGTGCCGTCGATCCCGGGCAGCGCGAGCACCACGGGATACCCACCCGCCGGGGGCTCGGCGAGGGGCACGGTCAGGGAGAACTCCACGCTCTCCCAGCGCTGCACCGCCGGCGCGCCGTCCGTGACGTCGAATCCACCGCCGCTGCTGGCGTAGGGTGCGTCCCCGGTCAGGAAGATCGGAGTGGAGTACGTGCCGCCGACAAGGGTGTACAGCTCGGCATCGCCGTACTCCACGTACGACAGCAGCACGGGCTGCTCGAGGTTGTCGGGGTCGGCCACCCAGTCGCGCATGGCGCGCAGCTCGGCCACGGGCTGTCCGGTGGTGAACACGGTGGCCACGGCCACCGCGTCCCGGTCCACGCCGGCCAGGTCCAGGGCCGGCCCCAGCGGGGCGAAGGCCTCGGCCAGCACCGGGTCGCCCCCGCCGGCGAGCACCGCCTGCAGCGCCTCGGCACGCACCAGCGGCAGGCCGTCGGCGTCCACCAGGGAGTCCAGCACCACGAGGGCGTAGGTGGTCGACGGCGCCAGCGGCCAGCCCAGGGCCGGACGCACGCCGAGGGTGTGGGCTGGCACGTACACCCGGTCCGCGGCCTGCCAGTGCAGCTCCACCGGGATCCGCGCCGTGTAGGTCGGGCTGGCAGCGTCCACGTCGATCAGCTGGACCGGGCTGTCCGGCGCGAGGGTCTGCGCCGCGGCCGGCCACCCGTAGGACTCCAGCGGGCCGTCGAAGCGTACGTGGATCAGGGGGTTGGTACCGAACCCCTGCACCTGCTCCTGTACGGCCTGGCGGTACACGTCGACCACGTCGCCAGCGGTGATGACCGGGAACGCGGTCAGGTCGGGCGCGCCGGTGTCCAGCAGCCGGGTATCGGAGGGCCAGGGGAAGGCCAGGAATCCGTCGGCCAGGTCCCTATCGAACAGGGCCGCGGTCTGGCGGGGCACCTCGTCCACGTCCGCGGCGCAGCCCCCCGCCACGATCAGGGCCGTGAGCAGGAGGGCGGGCAGGCGCGCTCCCATGGGTGTCAGCTCCCGGAGGACGTTCCGGACGACCCTCCGCCGGGCTGTCCCCCGCCCCCGCCCCCGCCCCCGCGGGGCTTGCGGCGGCGGCGACGCCGACGACGCCGGGGCCGCTTGCGCTCGCCATCCGGCGGTGCGGCGGCCTTGTCCCCGGCAGGCTGTCCCCCGCCGGGCCGGCCGCCGTCCGGCCGACCGCCGTCGGGCCGGGGCCGGGGCCGGGACCGGGCGCGGCCCTCGTCCCCACCGCCAGCCGCGGGCTGCTCGCCGCTGGCGGCCGCGAGCTGCTGCGAGCTCGGGGTAGGACCCTTGCGTCGGCGCCGCCGGCGCTGCTTGCCCTTGACCGTGCGCTGGGAGTCGACCTCGCTCTCCTGCGCCTGGATCCGTGCGAGCAGCGCCGCCTGGGCATTCTTCTTGTAGGCGTGGGGGACGTAGGCCTTCTTGACCCGCTCCACCGCCTCGGGGATCTCCACGACCACGTCGCCGAGCACGCGTGTCTGGCAGGCCAGCCGCTCGTGCGTGACGTGGAACACCGAACCCAGGTGGGCCTGCTCCTCCCACTCCATCGGCGAGACGCTGTCCAGCCCCTCGAGCAACTTGACGCGGCACAGGGCGCAGCCGCAGCGGCCGCCGCACTGGCTCTCCAGCTCGACGTCCGCCTCGATGGCCGCGGCGAACAACGAGGTCCCGTCCTTGACCTCGACCGCGACCTCATCGGGCATGAAGGTGACCTTCGACATGGGGGGAGTATAGCGCCGGCGCCCCGCGCGCGCGCGCTCAGGGACGGACCTCGTGCAGACGCCCCCACGGATCAGGCCACACCGCGCCCGGCCCGGGCCACAGCCCCACCGAGACCTCGGGCACCCCACCCGGGGACGGCATCCACCTTGGCTGCACGTCCAGGACTGGTGGCTGGCCTCCCAGCGCGCCGCCGAGGAACGCGGCGACCAGAGCGCGGTTCCACTGGTTCACCGCGGTCGCGCCCACGTCCACACCGCGCAGCCGGCCGCGGTCGTCGACCACGGCCTGGACCCGGCCAGCGGACCACAGCTGGAACGCGCCCGCCGGTTCGGCGGCGAGACCGGCGGCCGGATCCAGGGCGGCGAGGCGCCGATCCGACAGCCATCGCGCCAGCTCCATCGACGCGGCCGTGGCCCCGGCGGACGGCGAGGCCTGCCCCAGGATCTCCACACCGGGCCACCGCAGCCCCAGGGGATCGTGGGCCGCGGCCCACGGCGTGGGGTGCGCCACCGCGGCCCCGTCCGGCTGCAGAGCCACGCCACGCGCCGACGGCTCGGCCGTGACCACCCCCAGGCCCACGTCGAACGGGGCTGCCCGCCGCCCGGCGAACAGGGCGCGCAGCTCGTGCACGGCCGGGCACCGCACGAGCAGGACCGGGGCAGGCTGGGGCACCAGCTGTCGGTGCCCCCCCAGATCCCCCGGGCCGAATCCCAGCAGGGCCAGCAGGCCCACCACGGTGACCGGCTCGCCCGCGGCCGGATCCGGGACCGCCAGTCCTGCGCCCGGTGGGGCGGCCAGCACAGCGGCCCAGCCCGTGTCCACGAACGACCAGGCCCTGTCCACGGCCCAGCGCGGCAGGGGGGCGCCCACCCCGGCCGGCGCCTGGCTGCCGACCGGCGGCCGGGGCAGCCAGGGCTGCAGCAGCGCCCACGCCACGTCGTCCAGCGCGGCCGGCGCCGTGGGCGCGGGTTCGGCCGCCCCACTGTCGTGCCGTAGCGCCCCCTGCGGCGTGAAGCCCAGCTCCCGTCCGTCCCCCAGGGTCACCCGGCCGGGCCCCCAGTCGTAGCGGGCGAAGCGCGCCCCGGGGGAAACCAGCTCCGTGACCCGCCCGGCCGGGTCGTAGCCGTACACCAGCTCCCCCCAGTCCCCCGCCACCCGGTGCAGGTCTCCCCTCACGGTCCAGTCGATCGCGGCCGTGGTCCCGTCCGGCCAGGCCAGGGCGGCCACACGCGCGCCAACGTCCAGCTCCACCGCGAACCGCGCGTCCTGGGGCCCGATCAGCCCCTGGGGCCAGCCGTGAAGCCCCAGGGCCAGCCCCCACCCTTCCCCCTCGCGCACCTGCACGGCAGACGCGCGGCCCTGCCCGTCGCGGGACAGCCTCAGCAGCGCCTGCTCGCCGTCGTGCGCCTCGACCACGCGGCCGGCGCGATCCCGGCTCAGCGCGGCCGGGGTGCCCGTGCCGGGATCGACCTGCTGCGGTCGACCGGCCGGGCTCGACTCCACCCGCCAGGGCAGGCCGACTCCCGACGCGATCGACTGCAGCCGACCGCCCGGATCATACGTCAGCCCCAGGTCCACGCCCGGCCCGGTCGCCCCCACGGCCCGGCCGCTGTCCGACTCGTACGTGAACTGCCAGCGCCCACCGGCCATGTCGATCTCGGCGAGCGCCCCCCCGCCCGAGTCCTCGCGCCAGCGGCATTCCAGGTCCCCCGAGGGCAGTCCGCGGGCCCGCACCAGCCGCCCCGTTCGGTGCTCGAAGCGGGCGGTCCACCCATCGCCCGAGAGCGCGGCGGGACGCGCAGCCGCGTCGCGCTGGACCGTCAGCCTCAGGGCCTCGCCGGTACGCTCCATGGTCTCGACGCGGCCGTGCGTCCCGCACCCGAACCCCAGCACCTGGCCGCGGGGATCGACCACCCGCAGCGAGCCTGCGGTGTGCACCACCTCCACGTCCTGCAGGTCGGCGGTGCGCAGGGACGTCAGCCGGTCGGCGTCGTCCCAGTCCAGCCGCATCTGCAGGCCGCCGGACGTGCGGTAGCGCACGGGCCGCCCCGCGCGGTCGCGCTCCAGGTAGATCCGGTCCCCGCCGGCCAGCCCGACCTGGGTCAGCTCGCCCCACGCGTTGTGCTCCAGCGAGGTCGCGCCCAGGGTCGTGCCCTCTCGACCCAGGGTACCGTCGCTGTCGTAGCGGTACTGCAACCGCACGCCGTCGTCGTCCTCGACCTCGACCGGCCGCCCCTCGCCGTCCACGGCCACGCGGAATCCGCGCCGGCCCGGGCCGATCAGGCGCGTGGGCACGCCCGAATCATCGGCCTGCACCTCCAGCCGGCCCGCGGGATGGTCCACGACCACCACCCGCCCCCAGCGGTCGTACGTCAGCGTGGCCGGGCCGACCTGCAGCGGGCGGTTGAAGCCACCGTCGAACCGAACCCGCCGCTCGCCCGCGGGGCCGCGCACAACCCGCTCGCCGGTGACCAGGTCCAGCTCCACCTCCACCGCACCCGCCGGTCCCCGCGCGCGCCCCCACAGGGTGTCGCCGCGGTTCTCCCGCTCGAAGGTCGTCTCGCCCAGGGGCCCCTCGACCGCGACCACCCGGTCCCCGTCGTAGCGGATACGGGCCCACCCCTCCGGACCCTGGATCGAGGTCAGCGCGCCCGCCTCGTCGTGGCCGAAGAGCCAGTCCCCGGCCGGCGTGCGCACGCGGGTCAACACCCCCCGCTCCCGCTCCAGCCGCACCTCGCGGCCGGCCGCGCCGCGCACCCGGACCAGCTCCCCACGGCCGCTGTACTCCAGGTCCAGCGAGGGTCCCTGCGTCACGTGCACGGTCTGGATCGCGTCCATGCTCCGGGTCACGCTGACCGGGGGCGCGCCCACCGGCTCGATGGACACCAGGCGGCCGGCCGCGTCGAACCGCTCCACCGTGCCGTCACCCCGCAACAGCGCCGCGCTGCCGTCCGGGGCCACCTGCAACAGCTGGTGGCCCCGGGCCTCGCTCACGTACGCCCCCTCGACCCAGGCCCCACCGCCGAGGAACCGCGAGCGCATCGCGCCCAGGAAGACGTCGTCCTGCTCCAGCTGCCGCACGAACCGGCGGCCCGAGGGCAGGGACTCCCCCGGGGGCACACCCACCTCGCGACGTCGCTGCACGATCTCCTCGACCAGCTCGTCGCGGTCGTAGGGCACGCCGTCGACCATGGCGTAGAAGCGGTGCACGAACCCGTCGGGCTCCAGCACCAGCATCACCCCCCACGATCCCGGCACCACGGCGGTGTCGAAGCGGTGCCGCCACCCCGACGGCAGCGCCGCGTCCGCGCGGCGCTCGTGCCGCGCGTTCCACGCCAGGGTGAACGCCAGCCGCGTCACGGGCATCCCGTGCGGCAGCCACTGGCGCTGCCACACCAGGTTGCCCGACAGCAGGTCGACCCGCACGCCGGCCGGACCCTCGAAGAACACGTCAGCCAGCGTGCCGTGGCCCTGGTGGCCCGCGGCCAGGTCCAGCCGGCAGGCGTGCTCCTCCGCGGGCCCCAGCTCGAAGGGCAGCGCCTCGAACCGGGTCTCCTCCTCCACGTCGTCCACGCCGCGCACGCCGCTCTCGGAGATCTCCACGGGCTCCAGCCGCCGCTTGCCCGCGGACGCACCCGGCCACAGCAGCAGGACCCCGAGCAGGACCCCGAACAGCGGTTTGACGGACCCGGTCTGCCGTGCCACCATCGGCGCGCTCCCATGCCGGACGAGTCCCCCAGCATACCGCGTCGCCCCCCCGTGCTCGACGGCAGACTTCCCCGCTGGTGGCCCCTCTCCGGGGTCCACTTCGTGATCCTGGACGGCGAGGAGATCTGGCTGGAGCAGCCCGAGACGCCGGCCGCTCACCCGGGCGAGCCGCTCACCGACGACGGCGAGGAGTGACGCCTCAGCACCCCGCGCCCGGGATCACCTCCGGATCCCCGTCGTCGCAGTCCCACCCGAACGCCGGGTAGCTGCCGAAGTCGTAGTCGCCGGGCTGCCACCACTCCGGGTAGCCGTCGCCGTCAAGGTCCCACGAGTCGGCGTAGGGTCCGCCGTATGGGTCATTGACGCAATACACCGTGGAAGTCGCTGCCCCGTTGGTCCGGGTACCGGCCGGCCGGACACGAGGGCATACGTGATTCGGCGGGAACCTCGACGGAGGACTGCAGCGTCCATCGGATAGTTCGTATCGGACACCTATCAGTTGCTACTATCGTGGAATATGGAACCCGGCTTGATCCTCGCTCTGCTGCTCTGGTTCGCCATGGCTGCGATCATCACCTCGACAGTACGCAAGGAGTGGCTCGGTACCTGGCAGGGGCACTCGATCCTTGTCCGCAACTACCTGCTGACGGAGCAGCTCTTCATCGACGGCAAGCTGGTCGCCAGCACGCCTCCGGGCCCCCGCGGTGGATCCCAGCTGACCGGGTCCATCCACACCACCCAGGGCGAGGTTCCGGTGCTGGCAACCCTCACGGTGGGTCTCGGTCGCCTAGACGTGCAGCTGTTCGTGGATGGCAAGGTCATCGCCACGACCAAGGGAAAACTGGGCACCCTCGGGGCGGCCGGTGACGCCGTCCCAGCCATCCGAAGCGCCGCAGGAGCCGTCCCCGTCGATGTCCGGTGGGATGCCATCAACAAGCTACTGACCTCCATCCGCATGCATCCCGACCAGCCCGATCTGCATGCGCTGTGCGACCAGACCAGCGATCGGCTACGCGAGATCCTGTTGGACATGGAAAATCTGAACGAAGCCGCTGATGCACATCGCGTGTTGGGAGGGGCGGAGCACACGGAGAACACGATGGAGGAGATTGAACGGGCCTACGAGGATCAGGAGGCTCAGGCGAGGGAACTCGTCGCGGCAGTGCAGAGCCTGCATCTGTCCTTGTTGAAGGGATCGCAGGGCGACGAGGTCCACGGGAAGGACCTACTACAAAGGCTGTCTGCGCAGGTGGAGACCGAAGACGCAGTGGGATCCGCCCGTAGCCGAGCCGCTCGAGAATCGGCCGCACAGCTGAAACGGGCTCGCCCGACCAGACGAACTCAGAAAGCCTAGGCGGTAG
>CAZXHG010000062.1:0-39712 GCA_964639985.1 uncultured Rickettsiales bacterium | reverse complement strand
GGGCCAGCGCAGTCCTCAGACTGCGTCGAGGCGCCTTTCCCCGAAGACTGCTAGCGCCGCCAGCGCTTGGAGTCGATGGGGAACTCCCAGCGGACCTTGTTGCGCCGCTCCTCGCGCCACGATTTCCACTCCTCGGGATCGGACGAGACCACCTCGTCGCCCGAGTCCTCCTCGGCCTCGACCACCAGCCCGAACAGCTCGTCGTGATCGGCCACGTCGGCCCAGAACGGCGAGTCGGGCTGGCGCCCCTGGGGGGTCGAATCGGAGTCCTCCACCAGCTGGATGTCCCGCGCCTCGTCCGCGCCCAGCTCCAGGTCGGCGGCGTTCATGGCCGACATGCTGCGATCCCACAGGTCGCCGGACTGCTTGGGCACGCCGTCCTCGGGGTAGACCTTGACCGCGGGCGCCGCGTCGTCCACCTCCGCGCGCGGCACGCCCTCGTCCTGCACGGTGGGCACGTCCCAGGGGTCGAGCTCGCCGTCGAACCAGTCCTCGAGGTCCACCTCGGAGGCGGCCCCCTCACCGTCCAGCGACGTGGTCGTGTCGGCCTCGGGCTCGCCGAGCTCCTCGGCGGGCAGGTAGGGCTGCGGCGCCTTGCGCTCGATCTTCTGCGTGGGAGCGTCGTCCGGTTCGCAGGCGTCCGGCCGCGGCCTCCCCAGCCGCACGTGCCGTGGCATGGTCCATCCCCAAGCTGCCCCGCAGGAACGTCCTCGCGGGGAACCCCATGTACCCATTGTCCGTGATCGTGACGATGTTGGGCAACTCGGGAAGAGGGGCGGGCGGGGATCAGACGTACTTGTCGATGAGACGGCAGATGCCGGGCACGGCCTCGACCGTGTTGCGCTTCCCCAGCGGGCGCAGCTTGTAATAGGTCTTCTTGATCAGGCCGGAGTCGAAGCGCCTCGCGCGCTCGTCCGTGATCGACAGCAGGGCCTCGGCCACGGCGTCGGCCCTGGGCAGGAAGGTCTGGGACACCGAGCCGGTGCGGCCGGACTCCAGGTGCTCCTGGTAGAACGGGTCGGCGGCCCGCGCGAACGGGTCCAGCAGGTTGTTCACGGCCATGGGCAGCGCCCCGGGCCGGACCTTCCTGAACGCCTTGAAGCCCGCCTTGATCGCCAGGCCGGACACGCCGCGCTTGGAGCGGACCTCGTCCTCCACCAGCCGGGCTGCGTCGTCCACGACGCGGCGGCGCATGTCGTCCGCGAGCAGGATGTCTTGAAGCGAAGCCACGGTGTCTCCTCTCAGGTCCTGTGTGCCTTGCAGCCCACGTGACGCACCTCCTCGACGAGCGTCACGTCGAACTTGCGCCGGACCCTGCGTTTCATCTCCTCGGCCAGGTGCAGCACGTCCTGCGCGGTGGCCGAGCCCAGGTTGACGATGATGTTGGCGTGTCGCTCGAACACGCCCGCATCTCCCACCCGTAACCCCTTGCACCCGCACCGGTCAAGTAGGAGCCCGGCCGCGACCCGGCGTCCACCCGGCTCGGTGGGGGGGAGGTTCTTGAAGTACGAACCCGCGCTCGGAAGATCCACCGGGTGCTTGTGCGTGCGCGTCTCGAGGTGGCCCTCGAGCTCCGCGTGCAGCGCCGTGGGATCGCCCTCGGACAGCGACAGGGTGACGGATTCGATCACCTCTCCGGTGCGCTTGAGATCACTGTGGCGGTAGCGGAATGCCAGCTCACCCGGGGCCACGGCGCGCCGGTTCGTGCCATCCGGCCCGACCAGCACCAGCTCGGTGATGCGGTCCCCGATGGCCTCGCCGTAGCAGCCGGCGTTGCCGAACACGGCGCCGCCCACGGTACCGGGCACGCCCGCGGCGAATCCCAGGCCGGCCAGGCCCGCGGCGGCGAGATGCTCGATCAGGCCGTGGAACGACTCGCCCGAGCCCACCTGGGCCGTGGTGCCGTGCACCTCGATGCCCGTCACCCGGTTGTGGATCACCAGGCCGTCGAAGCCGCCGTCACGCACCAGCAGGTTGCTGCCGCCGCCGAGCAGCAGCGCGTGCACGCCCTCGGTGCGGGCCGCGGACAGGGCGGCGGCGAGGTGGGGAGCGGTGCGGACCTCGCAGTAGTAGCGGGCTGGTCCGCCGATGCGGAAGCTCGTGTGCTCGCGCAGGGGCACGTCGCAGCGTACGTCGGTGCCGATGCGGGCTGCGAGGCGGTCTTGCATGGTCCGAGTGTAGCGTGCGCCACGGGGAAGGGATATTGTCTGGGCTCTCCCGAGGAGACCGACATGCCCCGACCGTTGTTCGCTGGACTGCTGCTGACCGCCCTGGCCCTGGCCGCCTGCGACGCCCCCCCCGAGGCACCCGAGGAGCTGAGCGATCCCAGCGCGTACCTGTTCCGCAACTTCGAATCCACGGAGGAGGGGTCGCTGGAGCTGGGCATGGGCTCGCTGTACGAGTTCCTGGCCGGGGACATCGGCGACGACGGCGAGGGCGTGGCCTACACCGTGGAGTCGCTGACCGCGGACGACGTGGCCGACGTGGAGCGGCCGGACCGCGATCCGGAGGACACCCAGCCCGTGGCCGTGGGCGTGACCAGCGCGTTCGGACCGGCGAAGCATGCCGAGGTGATCATCCTCGACGACCAGACCCCGGTGGAGCCCAACTCGCCCGACCAGTACGCGCGGGAGTTCACCGAGCCCACGGATCCGTCGTGCTTCCCGGGCAACGACTGCGACCTGCTGCGCACCATGAACGACATCGTGAAGAACAACGCCTTCATGACCGTGCCGTACATGATGCACAAGGACTACCGCTGGGTGGAGGTGGGCGAGGCCGGCAGCGGCGAGTGGGGGATCCTGGGGCGGTCCTGGTGCGAGGAGGAGGCCATCGGCGAGCAGGGCAACAACGAGATCCTGCAGAGCTATTCCATCGACGTGTTCTTCCCCCACGACGGGGGTGGGATCCGCTACATGGCGCTGTGGTCGGAGAACACGGTGCCCGGGTTCAGTGACGAGCAGATCCAGGGCACCATCGAGTACGGCATCAACCAGGTGTTCGACGCTACCGAGGAGTACCTGGAGGAGAACTGAGCGACGGATCGCCTTTTCACGTTGACCTGCTCGACAGCGGCGGTGATAGGCTCCAGGTTGTGGACCGGGGACAGGGACGAGAGAGGCTGAGGATGGACTCCAAGATCGTGGATCGTGACCTGCTGGAATTCCCCACCGGGGAGTTCTCCCTGTCCGAGGAGAGCCTCGCGGTGGTGGCGGACGACGCGTTCATCTTCGTCGCGCAGGCGTTCTGCCCCAACGGCCACGACCTGGTGGCCTTCCCCGGGCCGCTGTTCCACGGCTTCCCCGGCCTGTCGCTCCAGATCGTCGGCGAGGGCGTGGACGACGTGCTCACCCTCAGCCCGATGCACGGGGACGAGGCCAAGGAGGGGGCCGAGGCCGTGGTTGCGGGCAGGCGGTACGAATTGCGCTGTCCCCTGTGCCGCGAGGAGCTGACCGCGATCGGCCCCTGTGACTGCGGTGAGGGTCAGCTGCACGCGATGGATCTGGTCGCCGGGGGGGAAGGCGAGATCGCCGCGATCTGCGACGTGGCCGGGTGCCGTCGTTCCCGCCTGATGGACGGCCTCGAGGTGATCGCGGTCTTCCAGGGCTGATCCGGGCCGGAACCCACCGGCCAGCCAACCCCACCATGGACCTGCTCTCGACTCTCGGTAGCTTCGCCCAGACGCACGATCACGCCCTGGTCTGCCTGCACCTGGCCGTGCTGGCGGGCTTCGTGGTGCTGGCGCGCGCCGAGCTGCGCGAGGACCTGCTGCGCGGCGGCTGGCGCTTCCACGGCCCGCTGCTGGGGGCCACCGGCCTGGCCCTGCTGGTGTCGGCCGTGGTGATCCCGGTGTTCGCCCGCCACGGCTGGGAGGGGCACGAGTCGTTCTACCTCGATATCTTCCTGGGCCGGGACAACGAGGAGATGCACTCGTCGCCGTTGCTGACCGCCCCCCTGCTACGGGTGCTGTACCTGGGGCTGGCGGCCGTACCGGGCATGCCCGCCACGGCCATGCTGGTGGTCAACCTCCTGTTCGGCGCGGCCGCGGTGTGGCTGGCCGCGCAGCTGGGCCGGGCGCTGACCGGCAGCGACGGCGCGGGTGTGTTGACCGGGGTGATGGTGGCCTTGCATCCGCACCAGGCCTGCTGGGCCAGCTCGGCCTACCAGATCATCGCGCCGTTCATGCTCACCGTGGGCGCGGTGCTGGCCGTGGTGCTGGGGGCCCGGCGCAGCTCCGGGCGGCTGTACCTGGTGGGCGTGGCCCTGTGGACCCTGGCCGTGGGCACGCGCATCGAGGTGGTGTTCCTGGGGCCAGGGCTGGCCGCAATCGTGCTGCTGGGCGGCCGGTCCACGCTGGCGGACTGGCGGGCCTGGGGTGCGGGGGTGGTGGCCGCCGCGGGCCTGGGTGCGTTGCACGTGCTGCGCCTGGCCGGCACCGTGGCCGAGCGGGACGCGGGCGAACCGTGGGCCTACTACCTGGGCTACTTCCGCGAGCACGTGCTGTGGCTGGACCTGTGGCACCCCTACGGCTCGCTGCTGGCCTGGCCGGCGCTCGGCGTGGGCGCGTGGGTCATGGTGCGGTCCGGGAGGCGCGGGCGTGTGGCCCTGGCCGGGGTCGCGGCGGTCGTGCTGACCTTCCACCTGCCGTACACGGTGTACTACGACTACACAACCCGCCACACCCTGCTCAGCGTGGTGCTGCTGGCCGCGCTGGCGGCGGGAGGCGTGGACCACACCTGGCGCCTGGGCGGGGTCTGGCGGGGGGTGGCCGGGCTGCTGGTCGTGGGATGCGTGCTGCCGTCGCTGATCACCCTGAGCCAGTACCGGGGCCGGTACTATGGCGAGCCCGAGCGGCTGGTCGAGGCGGTGGAGGCCAGCGCCTGGGAGACGCAGCTCGACCTCGGCGAGTTCATGAAGGATGGCTGCTACCTGATCACCGAGTGGCCGCCGCTGTGGGAGCGCACCGCGTGCGGATCGCACGTGAACATGGCCGATCCCCTGGACCGCCCCGAGATCCTCGAGGAGCACGACGGCTGCGTGATCTGGCTGTACGACGTGGACAACGTGCTGTGGACCTCGCGGGACGTGCACATGCGCGCGGCCAAGCTGCAGTGGCTGTACGACTGGGAGCTGATCGGGTCGATCACCCTGGACGACGGATACGAGGCGGCGGTGATGAGGCTGGTGTTGGATTAGCGGCGGCGGCCGGCGAAGAGGGCGATCAGGCCGATGGCGGCCATGGTGATGGTCAGGGCCACGGTCGGGGAGTCACCTCCCTGCACGAGGGCGCAGAATGAAAGGCCGATACCCTGATCCTCGCACCAGATCTCCAGGGCGGCGTCACCCTCGAGGTTGGTGCATTCGTAGGTGAACTCCGTGCTCTCGAAGCGCTCCACGCACTCCTCGGGATCACAGGCCTCGCACTGCAGGCCGGTCCACTCCAGCTCGATCAGCGAGCAGGCGCCGCTGTCGGCGCTGTCGTCGTCGTCGTCGTCGAAGGGCGCGGCGTCGGCCAGCGCGGTGGTCGTCCACAGCAGTGCGGCGATGGCAACGACCAGCCAGGGTGCGTATCGCCTCATGATTTCTCTCCCTAGGGGCCCACAGGTCCATAATGTCACCCCAGCGCCCGTCCGGCCAGGGTTTGCGCGGACCTGTTGTGTCGAACCGCCGTTGGATCGGGAAGGGAACGAGGTGTCGTGAGCACGAGTCCGCACCACGGGATCTGGACGAGGGTGACCACGGCCGCGCTGGGCTGGGGAGCGGCCCACGCGGTGGTGGACTGCGCCTCGGGCTACCTGGTGTTCGCGGACGTGGGCTACGACCTGTTCGAGAGAAGACACGTGGTGGCGCTGGTGCTGCTGTACAACGGCCTGGCGTTTGCCGGGCAGGCGCTGGTGGGGTTGTTCGCCGACCGGCTGCGGTCCTACCGCCCGCTGGCCGTGGCCGGGGCTGCGCTGGCGGCCACGGCGTTGATGGCCGTACCCGTGGGGGGTCTGGTGGCGCCGTGGCTGGGGTTCCGCGTGCACCCCCTGCTGGGGCAGGCCGTGGGCCCGGGGGCCGTGGTGCTAGGCGTGGTCCTGGTGGGGGTGGGCAACGCCTGTTTCCACGTGGGCGCGGGCGCGCATGTGCTGCGGGTCTCGGGGCACCGGGCGGCCGAGTCGGGGGTGTTCGTGGGGCCGGGGTCGCTGGGGCTGTTCACGGGGATCTGGGCCGGGTTCGGTGGCGTGCCGCTGCGGTGGGCGATCGTGGTGGCACTGGTCGTGGCCGCGGGGGTGATGGCGCGGCGGCGTGTGATCGACGCCGGGTGGCTGACGGAGCTGCCGCGGGTGAGGCGGGGGGTGGTGGGGGTCGCGGTGGTGTGTGGGGCGCTGCTGCTGGTGTCGGTGACCGTGCGGTCCGTGGGCGGGGGCACGGTGGCGGGGCACTGGCGGGGGATCTCCACCGAGGTGATGCTGCTGCTGGCCGTGGCCGCGTGCTGCGGCAAGATGGTCGGTGGGTTCCTGGGGGACAGGTTCGGGTGGGGACGGGTGGGTGTGGGGGCGCTGGTGCTGAGCGCAC
This sequence comes from uncultured Rickettsiales bacterium, assembly GCA_964639985.1. Taxonomy (GTDB): domain Bacteria; phylum Myxococcota_A; class UBA796; order UBA9615; family CAYRNR01; genus CAZXHG01. Next base: position 33,154 of record CAZXHG010000062.1, on the reverse strand, counting down.
CCCTGATCAGCGTGTGGGTGCACGTGCCGGTGTGGGCGGTGGTCGGCATGCTGCTGTTCCAGGTGACCATGGCCATCACGCTCAAGGCCACGCATCACCTGCTGCCGATGCGGCCCGGCCTGGCGTTCGGGTTGCCGTGCGTGTTCCTCTACGCGGGAGCGCTGCCGGGGCTGCTCGGCTACGGCATGGCCCTGCGATCGTGGCCGCTGGTGCTGGGCATGGGGCTGGGGGCGGCGGTGACCGTGGGGGTGGCGCTGGGGTTGCTGCGTCGGACCGGGGCGTCGCCGGGTCCGGCTCAGGGGAGATCGTCCACCCACTCCGTGTAGCCGAATCCCGCCCCGAGCGGCAGGTCCAGCTGCAGCAGGGTCGCGCCGGTGGGATCGACCTGCTCGATCCGCCCGGCCGAACTCCAGGTGGCCAGAGTGGTGTCGTCGGGCAGCCGGGTGACGTCACCGAGCACGTACACGTACAGGGCCGGGTCGGCGCGGTGGTCCCACACCACCTCGGCCGCGCCGTCGACCAGGGCGTACTCCACCAGCCGCGACTCCGGGGCCAGGAAGGGGCCGTTGTCGAACACCAGCAGCCCGTCGTCGAGCACCTGGAACTGGTGCTGCCAGTCGAACAGGTGCGTGGACCCGTCCGGCAGGGCGTAGTCGCCACCCTCGCCGCCGGCCTGGGCCAGCAGGTCGCCGGTGTCGCGATCCACCGCCACGATCGCGTCGAGGTTGTGCAGCGACAGGTAGTAGATGTCGCCGACCAGGTCGATGGCGTTGGCGTGGGTCCAGCCGACCATCGGGATCGGCCCCTCGTAGGGCTCGTACTGCAAGTGGTCCCAGACCGTGAACACCTCGTGCCGGGTCCCGTCCGGGGCCAGCTCCACGATCCGATCCCCGTCCACGGGCTCACCGTCCACCTCGCGGGTGTCGTTCTCGACCAGGCCCAGCGCGCCGTCGTCCAGCACCACGAAGTCGTGGTGCGCGTGCTCCACGTCCACGATCTCCTGGTCGATGCCGTCTGCGGACACCCGCACCAGCACGTTGTGCTTGGGGTCGTCCTCCTCCACCGGCTCGGGCGTGGCCAGGTAGACGAAGGTGCGACCGTCGGCACCCAGCCGCAGCCGTGGGATGAACGACGGGGTCCAGGTGGCGTCCACCCGGTGCCACCACACCACGTCGCCGTCCGCGTCCAGCACCACGGGCCACGACGGTGCCGAGACGATGGACGTCAGCAGGTAGCCGTCCAGCGCGGCGTCGGGATCCTGTGCGGCCAGGTCGATCTCCGGCAGATCCACCGGCAGATCTCCGGTGGTGGCGCTCACCAGCGCGCTGCGGGACGTGCGCTCGTGCACGTCCACCGCGGCCCGGAGGAACACCTCGGTCGCCGGCTTCAGCCCCAGCAGAACGGCCTCGTACCCGCCGTCGCCGGTCGGTAGCGCGTTTGCGGTTCGACCGCAGTCCCCGGTGGGGCCGAACTCGATCCTGGCCGCGTCCACCTCGCTCACGTCCACCGAGAACCTCACCGTGACCACGGTGGTCACGACCTCCGAGACCTCGGCCTCGAGCTCGAATGCCACCCACGGGTCCCCCGCACCGGAGGGCGTGCCGCCGGTCCAGGGGGCGGGCGCGTCGTCGTCGTCCGTGGCCGTGGTGTTGTCGTCGGCGGGCGTGGGCGTGCACCCGGCCACGAGCAGCAGGATCAGCGGCAGGGGTGGCGAGCGGGTCACTCCGGCAGGGTAGCAGACGGCTCCGGCGCGACCTCGGGCAGCTGCTCGGCGCAGAACGCCTCCAGCACGGGCAGGGGACCGGACTCGGGGGACTGCTTCACGCGGATCTCGCCCAGGGAGCGCTCCGGGTCGCTGATCATCAGGCTTGGCCAGCGATCGCGCAGCCCGCACGCACCGGCGAGCCAGGCGGTCGCCGCGGCCGAGTCGTCGAAGGCCACCACGCGCAGCTCGGTGTCATGGCCGGTGTCGGCCTCGAAGATCACCTCGCCGCCCGCGCCCCAGGTCGCCCACATCTCGTGGGTCACGGACGCAGCCACGTAGGCGAGGGGCATGGTCGGTTCGTTGCGAACCTCGTCCGCGGACTCGGCGCAGCGCGCGCCCCGCAGCCACAGGTCCGCGTGCCAGCCCGCGATCTCGGTGCTGGCGGTCCGCTCGGCGTCGTGGATCACCCCGATGGTGAGCACCCGTCCGGCCGCGTGCTCGTGTATCGCAGCCGCGGCCGGGTCGAACACGGCCATGCGGTGCAGGTTGGGCTCGTAGGGGGGGCGTGACAGCAGCGGCAGGCTGACGGCGAGCAGGGCCGGCACGACGACCACCCCGGCCGCGGCCTGCGCCCGCCAGCGGTCGGTCCACTGCCGCCGCTCGGCCAGCCCTGCGGCCACGGCGAACGGCGCCCAGGCCAGGGCCAGCGCGTGCAGGGGCAGCAGCGGTCCGGCGTGGGACGGCCGCATGTAGTGCAGCACGCAGGCGATGGCCGCGACCACGGGGTAGCTGGCCACGGCCCACAGCACGAACCACGAGCCCGACTCCTCCCAGCGTCGCCGCGCGGGCAGGGCCAGCAGCACCAGCAGGGTCGGGGGCAGGCCGGCCAGCACGCCGACCACGACCGCGTCGGGCCAGCCCGTGGTCACCTGCAGCACCGACTCGCGCAGCAGCCGCGCGTTGCCGATCTCCGGGGCGGCCTCCACGATGGCGAAGTCCGAGTCGTGGCGGTCCCCGAGCACCACGGACTGGGCGTTGTCCACGATCATCGGCGTGAGCAGCACTCCGGCCAGCAGCACCGCGCCGCCGATGGCACGCCAGCCGTGCACGCGGACCAGCCGTGGCAACAGCACGGCGCCCCCCAGCACTGCGGCCATGGCGTAGGGATGCATGTGCAGGGCCACGGCCAGGGCGGCCGCCATGCCGAGCAGTGCGATCCTCGACGGCCGCTCCAGGGCGTGGGCCGCGGCCCAGGCGGCCAGGGCCACGAACAGGGGGGCGTGGTAGGTCCACGCGCCGATCACCGGGTGGTCCACCAGGATCGGCCAGCACGCGTACAGCACGGCCGCGGCCAGGCCCGCGCCCCAGCCGCCGATGCGCTGGCCAGCCAGGCCCATGGGGATCGTGCCCAGCCCGTGCAGCACCGCGTTGGCCAGCCACACGTGGCGCAGGCTGCCCGCGATCGCCGCCAGCGGCACCATGATCCAGGTCTGCAGCAGGCCGAAGTGGAAGCCCAGCGCCTCGCCGCGCCATGGCAGGATCCGGCCGCGCAGGATGTCCACCGCCCGCAGCGGCGGGTGCAGGTTGTCCATGTAGAGGGGGGCGCCGTCCACGCCGCGCAGGCGCAGCCAGCATGCCAGCGCGGTCACCGCAGCGAGGGCGGCCAGGCCGGTGGCCGCGACCGCCCGGCGGGGCGGCGCGGCCGACTCCTCGAAGGTCCATCCCCGGCCCATGCTTGGCGCCCGCTAGCCGCGGGTCATGTCCCCGTACAGCACCTGCCACAGGTCCGGGTTGAGGGTGCGCAGCTGGGTCTGTGGGTCGGGCAGCCGGTGGATGGAGGTGGGGTAGACCACGGTCTGGTGCACCTCCTTGAGGTAGTAGTGCGGCCTGCGGATGTCCGGCCGCACGGTCCACGTGGAGCGGTCCTCGGGGTTGTAGTAGACCGACGCGACCCGGATGCGCCTGTGGTTGAGGTTGCGGCGCAGCACCTCCTTGAGCCGGTTGACCACGTCGTTGACCAGCCGGCCCGCGCGGAAGGTGGTGTCGATGATCAGCACGTTGTCGTCGTGGCCGATGTGGTCCTCGAGGTACTGCATGCCCAGCACCTGGTTGCGGTAGGCGGTGCGGGTGGGGGAGGTGTTGAGGCTGATGTGATCCAGGGGGTGATCGTCCCCGGCCTTGCGCAGGTAGTACTTGTACGCCTCGTGCACCGGCAGCCCGGCGACGACTCCACCGGGCCACAGCGCGATCAGGAAGTCGGGCCGCCACTCGGTGTCCCGGGCGATGCGCACGCCCAGCCGGATGCAGTCCAGCAGGTACTGGCGCGCGCCCACGTACAGCGGTCCGTCCGACTCCACCACCTCCACGTCGCCCGGATCCTCGCGCAGGGCGCGCCAGATGTCCTCGCCCTTCTCCCGGATCAGGCTGTCGTCCGGGTCGTCCGGGCTGACGAGGTCGACCAGCTCGTGGGGGTAGTCGATCCACACGTCGTGGTCGATGTCGGTCAGGGAGATCACTGGCAGCTCGTCGTACTCGTGCTTGTCCGGCTTGGCGTGCACGGTGGCGACCTGGATCTGCTCGGGCGCGTTGGCCCGGGCCATGGCCCGCAGCCGCTCCACCACGCGGCGGATGGTGTGGCCGGACTCGTACACGTCGTCGATCAGCAGCAGCCCGTCCTCGGGGCAGACCACCTGCACCAGGTGCTCGAGGTTCTTGACCGTGACCTCTCCGCGCGCGTCGATGCCGGTGTAGGAGTCCGTGGCGATGGTGGTGTGATTGAGGAACACGCCCCGGGAGCGGAAGTACGCGCCCACGCCCAGGCCCACCGGGGTGCCCCCGCGCCAGATCGAGATGGCGTGACGCGGCCTGAAGCCGGTCTCGTAGACCTTGGCGCCGAGACGAAAGGTGTCCAGCAGGAACGAGTCGGGATCGACGTGCAGGATGTTCGGCATGGACCGGAGTGTACCCTAGCGCGGATCCGGTGTGCGCTACTGGATCACGGTCACGCGGGTGGAGCCGGCGAGGCGGTCCTCCCACTGCCCGCCCGCGGCCGCGACCGTGGCCTGCAGCGCGGCGGGGTCGGCAGTGGGCTGCTCGGGATCGACGTTGCCGAACACGAGGTGTACCCGTCGCCCCTCGCCCAGCCAGCGCTGCAGGTTCTCGGCCAGCGCGGCCTCGTTGTCGTCGCCCCGCAACGGCACGTAGTTGTGGAAGTACACCGTGCCGCCGCGGAACCCGAAGCCGAAGCCGAGGTTCACGCTCTCGGGGTGCCACGGCTCCACCTCGGCCATGGGGAAGGCCGCGAACAGCGGATCGTAGCGGTGTGGCTGGTCGTTGATGTACGGAGGATCCCACAGGTACAGGACCACGTCCCCGGTCCCGAATCCGGCGTCGAGGTGCGCGGCGAGGTCCTCGGCCGTGGCCGCGGCGCCCAGCGAGTCGGCGTGGGCCAGCGGCCTCAGCGCGCGGTGGCCCGCCTCAACCGCCCAGGCGGCCAGCACCAGCACCGGCACCAGCCACAGCCTCCTGGGCGCGGCCGCCGCGCCCAGGCCGACCAGGGCGAAGCCGCACCACGACGGCAGCACCCAGTACGGGGTCTGGAAGATGCGGGCCGCGCCCGTGACGAAGCCCACGTAGTACACGACCGACAGCGTGGCCGTGGTGCCCAGCAGCAGCAGCGCGGGCACGCGGGTGCGGCGCTGGCGCAGCGCGAGGATCGCGCACAGCACGACCGCGAGCAGTGCACCCAGCAGGGCGTGGGCGGTGCCGAAGCGGCCGACCCAGGCGGCCAGGGTCTCGGTCCACAGGATGGTGCCGGCCGGCACCTCGCCGGTGTAGGAGCCGGGCTCCCCCGGGAGGGTGGCCGCGGCGATCAGCACGGGCAGCGCGGGCAGCGCGCCCAGGCCCAGCGCGGCCAGCATGCGGCCGCGGCGGGTGATGGCCAGGGTCACGGCCAGCACGCCGAGCACGGGCACGAGGAAGAAGTGGGTGTGGAAGGTTGCGCAGCTGGCCAGGCCGAGCCCCACCAGCTTCGGCCACGACGGCTGCTCCCAGTTCGTCCAGGTCAGGACCACCAGCGAGGCGCCCACCAGCAGGAACCACGGGTAGTTGTTCAGCTCCATGCCGTAGTGGACCTGCAGCGGGCTGATCGCCAGCAGGGTGGCGGTCAGCAGGCCCGCCCAGGAGCCGGCGACGCGGCGGACCCACAGGCCGCCGAGGGCCGTCGCCGCCAGCGAGCACAGCACCGGGATCCACAGCAGGCAGCGCAGGCTGCCGCACACCTTGAGCACCGCCACCATCAGCAGCGCGTACTGACCCGGGTGCATGCCGATCAGGCGGGTCCAGGGGAAACGGCCGGCCGACACGTCGTCCCAGTGCCAGAAGGTGTACGAGATGTAGTCGATGGCCCAGTAGTCCCAGATCACGGGCAGCCGGCCCCAGCGGATCGCGCCTGCCGCCACCACGAGCACCACCAGCAGCGGGCCGAACGGGACGCGGTCCGGCCCGTCGAGCGGCTCGGTCACCCGGTGGACCCAGCGGTGGAGGCGGCCGATCACGGCGTACTCTCCAGCCGGTAGGCGTGGATCATGCCACCGCTGGCGACGGGGAACGAGGCCAGCAGCTGGGCGCGGCGGCCCATGGCCTCCACCGCCTCGACCAGCGGCGGGTTGCCCTCCCAGGTGTAGAACTCCGCGTGCGTCCGGGCGATCTCGTGCTCGGTGGGCCAGGCGCGGTCCAGGTCCCGGGTGGCGTACAGGAACCAGCCGGTCTGCGGCGCGTGCTCGGTCACGGCCTGGGGGAAGATCAGCACCCCCTCCACGGCCAGGGTGTCCAGGTGCAGCCGGGTCATCGACACGAGGTAGGACTCGTAGAACGCGGTGCCGTCGGCGAACACGGCGATGCGGTCCGTGCCCGGATCGAAGCCCGCACCGCGGATGGCGGCGATGGCGTCGTCGAAGCGCAGCCCATGGTCGGTGGGTGGACGCGACTGCTGGAAGCGGTTGCCCATCCAGTCCTCCGGGATGGGCGACTGGCCGGCCAGGATGCGCAGCGGGCCGGCCGTGGGCAGCCAGGGGCGGTCCCACGACAGGGCGGACCACTGGTGCAGGCCGGCCAGCAGCAGGACGGTTGCCAGCGCCGCGGCCGCACCGCGGAGCCGGATCGCGGTGATGGCGTGCGCGGTGAGCACCGCGGCCGCGGGCAGCAGCGGCAGGGTGTAGTAGGGCTGCTTCTTGCCCAGCAGCGTGAACAGGGCCGTGCCCGCCAGCAGCCACACCAGCAGCGGCCAGGCCTGGCCACGCGGGCGGCGCAGGGCGACAGCGAGACCCGCGAGCGCGGCCAGGCCGAGCGCCAGGCCCATCTGCGCGTCGAACCACACCAGCAGGTAGTAGGTCCAGTACAGCGGGGACAGGGGTGAGGGGGCCGCGGTGCGGGTGCCGTACGCGTCGACCTCGCCGCCCACCTGGGCGGTCATCTCCGCGAGGTACTCGCCCATGAACTGCACGTAGTAGTAGCCCGCCAGCAGGACGGTCAGACCCAGGGCCAGGCCCGCGTTGCGCAGCAGCGGGCCTCGCGTCGAGCTGCCGCGCCAGCCCGCGATCAGCGCCGCGACCGCCGGTCCGGCCATCAGCGGCGCCATGGCCACCCGGTCGACCAGCAGGCCCGCGGCCAGGGCCGCGCCGAAGCCCAGCGAGGGGCCGAGCCGGCGGAACCCGTCCGAGGCCAGCAGGGCCCACACGGCGCACGCGCTGGCCGCGGCCAGGGCCACGTTGGGCTCGAGGTGGCGGGCGTTGCCGTGGATCGAGGGGTACAGGCAGACCAGGGCCGCGGCGAGCACGCCCGTCCAGGGTCCGTACAGGCGGCGGCCGATGGCGAACGTCGCGCCGATCAGCAGGGCCAGCCACAGCAGGTTGGACGCGGCCAGCGTGTCCTCGTGGTTGGGGCCCAGCACCAGGAACAGGTCACCGACCAGGGGCACCAGCGGGGGGTAGTAGCCCTCGAACAGCCAGTAGTGCAGCCCCTCGCCGCCGAGGTCGCGGGCGCGGAAGAAAAGCTCGACGGCCCGCTGCGAGTGCAGGAACTCGTCGCGCAGGCCATCGGGCAGGCTGTTGCGCGCGAGCCAGGCCAGGGTGGCCGCGGCGTGGAAGACCCAGATCACCCCCAGCGCGGCGAGGGGTGCGGCAGCGGCCATGGTGGGGCGGCGGGGCACTGCTCCCAGGGTACCGGATGGCGGGTCGGCAGGTAACAGGCCGGTAGTCGACCGCTGGACCCGGGAAGGGAATCCTGGAGCACGGAGAACGACGGAAGGAGAGGATCATGGTCGCGCGTCACAGCTTGTTCGCCCTGTTGATCACCTTGGCCCTGCACGTGGGCTGCTACCACGCGGTAGCCACGGACTGCGAGGAGGTCTCGGCCGAGGGCCTTCAGTCATTCCAGCTCACAGCCACGGATGGCACGGTCACGGTCGAGACGTCGCCCGACGCCGAGACCCTGCTGGTGCAGGCCGAGTACCACACCTATGCGGCGTCCAAGGAGGGGGCCGACCGTCGCCTGGAGGACGTGGAGCTGCAGATCTCGGTGGAGGGCAGCGAGGCCGTGATCGAGCTCTACGTCCCGCCAGAGGCCGGATTCGGTGTGGCCGAGCTGGTGCTGTACGTGCCCGATCACCTCGACGGCGAGATCGACACCCGCAACGGCCAGGTGGTGGTGAGCGATCTGAACGGCAACCTGGACGTGGCCACGACCAACGCGGGCATCGAGGTGTCGGACGTTGTCGGGGACATGACCCTGGACTCGACCAACGGCAAGGTGGTCGTGCACGGCGGCACGGGCGAGCTGACCATCGACACGACCAACGGCCCCGTGGAGATCGAAGACTGGACCGGGGACGTGTACTTCCGCTCCACCAACGGCAAGGTGCAGATGACGGAGATCCACGGGCTGCTCGACGGCGCGACTACCAACGGCAAGATCGAGGTGTCGGGCCACACCGGCGAGGTGGACGTGGCCACGACCAACGCCAAGGTGGTACTCGAGTCGGTGATCCCCGAGGGCGGGGAATGCGTGGTGGACACGACCAACGGCGCCATCGAGCTGACCATCCCGGCGGACACCACCGGCACCCTGGACGCGCAGACCACCAACGGCCGGGTGGACGTGGGCGGGCTGAACTTCGCCGGCACGATCACCGACGAGCACGCCTGGGGCGACCTGGGCTGCGGCGGCACGGTGGACATCCAGCTGGAGACCACCAACGCCGACATCGACGTGCGGGGCGAGGGTGGCGGTGGGGACGATCCGTGCGACGACCCGTGCGACGATCCCTGCGACGAGTAGCCCGAGTCAGTTCCTCCCCACCAGCACCGGTATGCGCTCCGCCGAGAACCCGCCGGCCGGCTGGTGTTCCTCCCCCGCGAGCCACATCTGCCACACCACGTCGCCGCCGGGCGCGACCTCGACGATGCGGCTCTGGCTGCCGCCGGCGACCATGTGGCCCACGTTGATCAGGGTGTTGCCGTTGTCCAGTCGGTCCGCATCGCCCATGTGCACCGTGTACCACTCGTCGTGCAGGCCGCTGCCCGGGTACTCCCACACGATCTCGGCGGTCATGGCCTGCTCGTCCAGGGCGTACTCCACGGCCCGGCTCTGGCCCCGGTCGGCCGTGCCGTTGTCGTACATCAGGATGTTGCCGTCGGCCAGCAGCTCCGGGGAGTGCGCCTCGGCGAACCACGGCCGGGCGTGGTCCGCATCGCGCGCGAAGTCGCCGCCGTCACCCAGCACCCACAGCACCTCGCCGGTGTCGCGGTCGATCTTGTACAGCGCGCTGTTGCCGCGGGTGTTGTAGTACGCCGCGTCGCCGTCGAGGTCCATCAGCGCTGCGTTGCCCCATGGGTACACGTCGGAGTCGGCGTGGGGCAGGGCGTTGGCCTGCCACGACCACACGGTCTCGCCGGCCTCGTCGAACTGGTGCACCACGTCGAACAGCTGGTTCCCCACCCACTCGTACTTGAGGCCGAGGTAGGTGCCGTCCTCGAGCTTGCGGAACGAGTGGTGATAGGCGTCGTCGGGGGCCGGATCCCAGTCGTTGGGCTGCTCGGGTCCCTCCCAGACCGTGTCGCCGGCGAGGTCCACCTCGGCCACGGACAGCCCCGGCTCCAGGCTGCCGCCGAACAGTACGCGGTCACCGTCCACGAGCCGGACCTCGATGTCCGCTCGGGACTCGTCGCCGCCGTGCTGGTGGTACCAGATCGGGTAGCCCTCGGCGTCGAAGATGACGGCCGTGGCCCTGTACAGCACCTCGTCCACCAGGATGTTGGTCAGGGTCCAGCCCCGCTCCATGCGGTCGAGCTCCAGCACGTCGACCTCGGTCAGCAGGTCGTGGAAGGGGGGGATCGAGGTGGTGAACGTCGGAGCCTGCTCGTCACTGTCCTCGGAAAGTTCGCCGGTGGTGGAGACCCGCAGCTCGTAGGTCGTCTCCGCTCGCATGCCGTACACCAGGATCTCGTGCTCGGTCACCTCCTCGGGATCCTCCACGTAGAACGGCAGCTGGCCGTCCGCGCCGAAGTCCACGCGCGAGGGCGTGGGCACGTCCGTGGTCCACGACACCCAGCAGGACAGCTCGTTGTGCGGGTTGTGCCGGACTTCGGGATTGCTCACCGTGGGCGTGCAGCCTGGTACGGTCATCAGACCGAGGACCAGGGCCGTGGCGATGGCTCGCATCGTTCTCCTCCACCGGGGATCGAGACGCGGGCACCCTACCAGACCGGCCCCGCGGTGGGATAAGGTCGGCGCGCATTCGTGGAGGCCCGATGGCGATCCGATTTCGAGTCACGATGGCCACGGTCGCGCTGGCGGCCCTGCTGGGCTGCCCCGCGCCGCCCGAGGAGGGGATGGTGGAGGAACCCGCCGACCTGGTGATCGTGGATGCCGTCGTGCGAACCATGGACGAGGCGCTACCGCACGCGGAGGCGCTGGCCGTGCACGGGGGACGGCTGGTGTTCGTGGGCGACCGCGCGGGCGCCGAGGCCCGGGTGGGCGAGCACACGGCGGTGATCGAGGCGGGAGGCCGGCTGGTGCTGCCCGGGCTGATCGACTCCCACGCCCACTTCCTCGGGCTGGGCAAGACCCTGGAGAACCTCGATCTGACCGACACCACGTCGGCCGAGCGGGTGCGCGGGATGGTCGCCGAGGCGTGCGCTGGCGCGCCGGGGGGTGAGTGGATCTACGGCCGCGGCTGGGACCAGAACGACTGGGAGGGGCAGGCCTTCCCTTCGTGGCGCGACCTGCACGGCTGCCCGGACAACCCGGTGTACCTGTCGCGGGTCGATGGCCATGCGCTGTGGGTCAACGACGTGGCGCTGAAGGCCGCCGGCATCCACAAGGGCACCCCCGATCCCGAGGGCGGGAAGATCCTGCGCGACGATCAGGGGATCCCCACCGGGATCCTGATCGACAACGCCGAGGCCCTGGTCGAGGACGTGGTGCCCGAACCCACCCACGAGCAGCTGCTGCGCCGGGCCCGCCTGGCCCGGGACGAGTGCCTGCGCCTGGGGCTGACCGGCGTGGGCGACGCCGGCGTGGACGAGGCCGGGTTCCGGGTCTACGAGGAGCTGGGCGCGGCCGGCGAGCTGAAGGTGCGCATCTACGCCATGGTGCAGCACGACGAGGCGCTGGTGGCGTCGTGGCTGGAGCGCGGCCCGCAGGTCGGCCTGCACGACGATCACCTGACGGTGCGTGCGTTCAAGCTGTACGCGGACGGTGCGCTGGGGTCGCGGGGCGCGGCCCTGCTGTCGCCGTACGGTGACGACCCGGACAACAGCGGGCTCGTCGTGACCCCGCCCGAGGAGATCCAGGCGACCACGCTGCGCGCCCTCGAGCGCGGATTCCAGGTGTGCACCCACGCCATCGGTGACCGGGGCAACCGGGTCGTGCTGGACGCCTACGCAGCGGCGCTGGCCGAACACCCGGTGGCCGACGCGCGCCTGCGGGTGGAGCATGCCCAGATCCTGCACCTGGACGATCTGCCCCGGTTCGCGCAGCTGGGCGTGGTCGCGGCCATGCAGCCCACCCACGCCACGTCGGACATGCCATGGGCCCCGGACCGGCTGGGCCCGGACCGGCTGGCCGGGGCGTACGCCTGGCGCTCCCTGCTCGACAGCGGAGCCCGCGTACCCCTCGGATCGGACTTCCCGGTGGAGTCGCCCGATCCCCTGTGGGGCATCCACGCGGCCGTGACCCGGCAGGACCACGCGGGCCAGCCGGAGGGCGGGTGGCTGCCGGACCAGCGGTTGACCGTGCAGCAGGCCGTGCACGGGTTCACCCTGGGCGCGGCGTACGCCGCGTTCGAGGAGGACCTCAAGGGTTCGCTGGCCGTGGGCAAGCTGGCCGACCTGGTGGTGCTGTCGAGGGACGTCTTCGAGGCGCAGCCCGCCGACATCCTGCAGACCGAGGTGGTGCTGACCGTGGTCGGCGGTGAGGTGGTGTACGACGGTCGGTGAGGATCAGCGCCGACGGCGCTGGATCAGCAGGCCGGCCGCCGCGGCGAGCGCGGCCGTACCGGCTGCGCCCGCGGCAGGCGATCCCCCGACGCGGCAGCTGCAGCCCGATCCCTCGCAGGAGGCGGGGCGCGCCCAGTCGTCATCCGTGTCCGTGATCGCGTCCTCGGTGATGGTCCAGCTCAGATCGACCTCGTCACACATGTCCCGGTAGCAGGCGGTCAGGCTCGCGCTTCGCTCGCCCAGGCGGCGGCTCGGAGGGTCACAGGTGTCGGCGAGGTAGGTGTAGTCTGCGCCGGGCAGGCGGTCGGTGATGCCCTCGGCTGGCCAGGGGCCCGGATCCAGCGCCAGATCGCCCCTGGAGATCCTCCAATCCACGGGCGCGCCGTACAGGACCTGCCCTTCCGCGTCCCGCAGGACCGCGCGCGCCCCCCACGGCGTGCGGTAGCCCGCGTCCGGCTCCAGATCCTCGCCCGGGTAGAACGCGGCCACCACCTCGATCGACGCCGGCGCGTCCTCGGCCACGGCCACCAGCTCGACCGCGTCCCATGCACCCTCGCCGACCACCAGGGCCACGGTGGCCTCGGCACCCTCGGACAGGCGCAGGCCGATCCAGCCTGGGGTCCCGTCGTCCGTCACCTCGACCTCGCCAGCCGTGGCCGTGACCTCGGCGCGACCGTCGGTGGAGCGCCAGGCCACGACCTCGCCGGTGGACGGATCGACCAGCTCCACGATCAGCACGATCTCGGCGCCGGCCAGCACGTGCATCGGTTCGCCCTCGGGGACGAGCAGGTCGTCGGGGAACGCCGCGCCCGGCGCGGGGGAGAGTCCGCCCAGGGCCACGTCCTCCGGCCACTGGTCGAGACGACCGGCGAGGGCGGCGGGATCGACCACCCGGAACGAGACCTGGTCGGCCTCCGGGGCGTACCCGTCGTCGCTGGCGTCGCAAGGTGTCGGGTCGAACTGCCAGGTGGTGTCACCTGCACCTTCCAGCCACAGGCAGCCGTCCTCCAGGGTGGCGTCCCCCTCGATCGTCTGTGCGAAGCACTCGGCCGCCACGGCGCTGGCCTCCCACCCGTCCGGGCAGGTGCCGGTGCACTCGACGGCAGGACAGATCGCCGTGCCGGCGAGCAGCGGTCCGGTGTTGTCGAACCCACCGAACGCGTCGGTGGTCAGGCCGGGCTCCTCGAACTGGAGCTGCTCGAGGTCCGAGGTGAAGGTGGTGGACGGGCAGCCAGCCAGGGCCAGCGTGGCCAGGGTCAGCCCCCACGAGATGGTGGACGCGCGCATTCCGAATACTCCCGTTGCGTACCCGACGAGGAGAGCCCTGCACGAACGATGCCATGCGCTCGGACCGTTGTGGTTGGATTCCGCGCGGGGCCCCGGTCCGCGCTACCATGGTGGCCCGGAGGATGGCGATGACCGCCCTGTGGATCCGCAACGGCCTGGTGGTCGACGGCCGCGGCCCGTATCCCGCCGACGTGGTCGTCAACGGCGAGCGCATCGAGGCGCTGGGCGTGGTGCGGCCGTTCGGGCCCTGCCGGGAGCTGGACGCCACCGGGCTGTGGCTGCTGCCCGGTGGTGTGGACGCCCATACCCACCTGGACATGCCGGTGGGGCCCTACCACACGGCCACGGACTTCGACACGGGCAGCCGCGAGGCGTTGCTGGGCGGCACGACCACGGTGCTGGACTTCGCCAACCCGGTGCCGGGCGCGTCCCTGGGCTCCGCCCTGGATGCCTGGCTCGCCATGGCTGGCGACAGGGCGTCCGTGGACTGGGGCCTGCACATGTCCGTGATCGGCCTGGGGCAGGGCCAGCTGGACGAGATGCCGGCCGTGGCCGCCGCGGGCGTGTCCTCGTTCAAGGTGTTCACCACCTACCGCGGCCGCATGATGCTCGACGACGCCGACCTCGCGCGGGTGTTGGCGCGAGCGGGTGAGCTCGGCGTGGTGGTGGTCGTGCACGCCGAGGACGACGAGATCATCCAGCGGCGGCTGGCCGCTGCCACGGCGGCAGGCCGGGAGGCGCCCATCGACCACGCCTGGACCCGGCCGCCCCGCTCCGAGGCCGCGGCCGTGCAGCGGGTGATCGCGCTGGCCGATGCCGGGGGCGCGGCCCTGCACGTGGCCCACCTGAGCTCGGCCGGGGGCGTGGACGCGGTGGCGGCTGCCCGTGACCGCGGTCAGGACGTCACCGCCGAGACCTGCCCCCAGTACCTGTGGCTGGATCCGGCGCTGCTTCGCCGCGAGGAGGGCGCCCGCTACCTCTGCACGCCGCCCGTGCGCCCCCGTGCGCACCGGCAGCGGCTGTGGCGCGCGCTGCGGCACGGCGAGGTGGACGCGGTGACCACGGATCACTGCCCCTGGCGCGCGCAGGACAAGGACGGCCACGACAGCTTCACCACCGTGCCCAACGGCCTGCCCGGCGTCGGCCATCGGCTGGCCCTGCTGCTGGAGGGCGTGGCGCGGGGGCGGCTCACGCCGGGGAGGATGGTGCAGGTGTGGTCCATGGGGCCGGCCGCGCGCTTCGGCCTGGCCCCGCGCAAGGGCGCGATCCGGCCGGGCGCGGACGCGGACATCGTGGCCGTGGACCCGGCAGCGCCCACCGCGCTCGGGGCCCAGGTCGTCGTACCCGGGGTGGCCGACCCCTACGCGGGCATGCGCTGTCGTGGTGCGGTCCGCTGGGTGATGCGGCGAGGCGAGAACGTGGTCCAGGACGGGGTGGTGCTGGCGCGGCCGGGATCGGGCCGGTTCATGGCCAGGGAGGGGGCGTGATGGTCGTGCGTGGACTCGCCGTGCTGACCCTGTTGGGGCTCTTCGCCGCCCTGACACCCGCGCTCGTCGCGCGCGCGCAAGCCGCCGAGGATCACGTCACCGCGGTGGGGAAGGACCTCGAGCGGTTCCTCGCGCTGCGCATGGAGCGCGCGGAGCTGCCCGGCCTGGCCTTCGGCGTGGTGGCCGACGGTGAGCTGGTGTGGAGCTGGTGCGCCGGGGTGCAGGATGTGGGAGCGGGCGGGCAGATCACGCCGCAGACCGTGTTCCGTATCGGCTCGGTGACCAAGACGTTCACGGGCGCGGCCATCCTGCAGCAGCGGGATCGCGGCGTGCTGGCCCTGGACGACCCGGTGGCGACCTTCCTGCCCGAGCTCGCCGAGGTCGCGCCCCGCACGGGCGACGGCCCGGCGATCTCGTGGCGGCACGCGGTCACGCACACCACGGGCCTGCCCCGCGTCGGCGGGCTGAACTACTCCAGCCGGCCCGACCAGGGCGTGACCGAGGCCGAGCTGCTGGCTGCGCTGGCCGCCCTGGAGCCCGAGTCCACGGCGGGCGCGCGCACGCGCTACTCCAACCTGGCCATGGCCCTGGCCGGCCTGGCGCTGGGGCGCGCGACCGGCCAACCCTACCGCGACCTGGTCACGTCCGAGCTGCTGCAGCCCCTGGGCATGACGTCCACCGTATGGGATCCCGAGGCAGTGGCCGAGGGACGGCTCGCCACCGGCTACCGGCGCGAGGAGGGATCGCTGGTCGGCGGCCACCACTGGCGGCTGGGCGCGGCCGAGGCCATGGGCGGGGCCTACGCAAGCCTCGAGGACATGGCCCGCTGGGCAGCCTTCCAGCTGGACGCGTGGCCGCCACGGGACGGGCCGGACGAGGGGCCGCTGTGCCGCGCCTCGGTGCGCGAGTCCCACCTGGTTGCCGGCCACGCCCGCCCGGGTGGTCAGACCTTCGGGGTCAACTGGGCCGTGCTGCACGACGAGAGCCTGGGCCACCTGGTGTTCCACACCGGTGCCACCTGGCAGTACGCCTGCTCGGTGTTCCTGCTGCCCGAGCGCAATCTGGCCGTGGTGGCGCTGACCAACGTGGGCGCGCCCGACTCCCTGGACCGCATGACCAAGGAGGCGCTGGAGAAGCTCGCCCGCCAGCTCCCCGGCGGCGCGGTCGTGGACGACGAGGCGCTGCAGTGGGGCCTGGAGCGGGTCCTGTTGCTGCTGCAGGACCCGGCCCCGGAGCTGATCGAAGACAGCTTCTCGGCCATGTTCCTCGAGCAGGTGCCGGCCGAGGCCCTGCGCCACGTGTTCCTCGGGCTCGACGACCGCGGTGCCTGCCAGCCGCCGGAGCTGCTGCGGCTCAACGCGCCGGGGTGGGGCACCTTCCGGCTGGCGTGCGAGAACGACGACCTGGAGATCCTGCTGGTGGTGGACGACAGCTCGCCGCGTACGATCCAGGGATTCCGTATCTCGCCGGAATCCCAGGGGAATGAGGTAGACTCCTCCGCGCCATGACGACCATCCGATTCGAACTGGACGGCGCGCCGGTCTCCCCGGTGTGTCACGACGGCGACACCCTGCTGGACGTGTTGCGGGAGCGGCTGGGGGTGACCTCGGCCAAGAACGGCTGTGGCACGGGCGCCTGTGGGGCCTGCACGGTGCTGGTGAATGGCCGCGTCCGGCGTGCCTGCACCCTGGACCCGGCCAAGGTCGAGGGCAGGGCCGTGACCACGGTCGATGGCCTGCCCCAGCCCCAGGCGCTGATGGTGGCCACCTGCCTGGCCCACGGGGGCGCGGTGCAGTGTGGCTTCTGTACCCCGGGCATGGTGGTGGCGGCCACGGCCCTGCTGGTGCGCAAGCCTGAACCCTCGGCCGCGGACGTGCGCAAGGCGCTGCGGGGCAACCTGTGCCGCTGCACGGGCTACGCCCGCATCGTGGATGGCGTGCTCGAGGCAGCCCACCGGCTGCGCGAGCGCAAGGGGCCGCCGCCGCCGCCGCCGGGCGGTGGCATCGGCAAGCCGGCGTGTCGCGAGGGTGACCTCCGGCGGGCGCTGGGCGCGCACCCGTTCGTGGACGACGTGCGGTTGCCGGGCATGCTGTTCGGCGCGGTGGTGCTGGCGGGCGTGGCGCGCGCGCGGCTGCAGGCGCTGGACACGGTGCCAGCCCAGCGGCTGAGCGGCGTGGAGCGGGTGATCACCGCCCGCGACGTGCCTGGCGAGCGGCTGCACGGCATGATCCGCCGGGACTGGCCGGCCTACGTGGCCCTGGGCGAGGAGGTGCGCTACGTCGGCGACGTGCTGGCGCTGGTGGTGGCCACGTCCCGCGCCGCGGCGCGGGCCGGCGCCGACGCGGTGGTGGCCGACCTGGAGTTGCTGCCGCCGCTGACCTGTCCCGCGGAGGCCCTGGCGCCGGGCGCACCCGCCCTGCACGAGGGCGGCAACCTGCTGTCGAACCCGCAGGTCGAGCGGGGGGACATGGTGGCCGCGCGCGAGACATCGGTCCACGTGATCAGCGACACCTTCCACACGCCGGCCGTCGAGCATGCGTTCCTGGAACCGGAGTCGTCGCTCGCCATCCCCGCGTCCTGGGACGGACCCCTGCCCGAGCCGTTCCCGGCGGACGCGCGGGGCACGCTCACGGTGCTATCCGCCACCCAGGGCGTGTTCTCGGACCGCAAGCAGATCGCGCCCATGCTGGGCCTGGCCGACGCGCAGGTCCGGGTGGTGCTGGTGCCCCCGGGGGGCGGCTTCGGGGGCAAGGAGGACCTGGCGGTGCAGCACCACGCCGCGCTCGCGGCGTGGCTGTGCGACCGGCCGGTGAACGTGACGTTGAGCCGGGACGAGTCGATCCGGGTCCACCCCAAGCGCCACGCCATGACCGTGGCCATGACCGTGGGCTGCGACGTGGACGGTACGCTGACGTTCTGTGATGCGGACGTGGTGTCGGACACGGGCGCCTACGCCTCCCTGGGTGCGGAGGTGACCGAGCGGGCCACGGTGCACGCGGCCGGGCCGTACCGCTTCGGCGCGGTCAGGCTCGTGGGTCGATGCGTGTACACCAACAACCCCCCCGCAGGCGCGATGCGCGGGTTCGGCGTACCGCAGGTGGCGTTCGCGCTCGAGGCGCTCGTGGACCGACTGGCCGACGCGGTCGAGATCGACCGGCTCGACCTCCGCCTGCGCAACGGGCTCCGGCCCGGGTGGGCGTTCGCGACCGGGCAGGTGCTGGAGGAGGACGTGCGCTTCCTCGCCACCCTGGAGGCGGTGCGCGACGTGTACCAGGAGGCGCTGGACGCGGGGCGCTCGGTGGGCCTGGCCTGCGCGATCAAGAACGTGGGCATCGGCGTGGGTGTGCCCGACGTCGGCCGGGTGCGTGCCGAGGTGCGGGGTGGGCGAGTCGTGCTGTTCACCGGCGCGGCCTGCATGGGCCAGGGGCTGGAGCAGGTGCTGCGCAACATCGCGGTCGAGACGCTCCAGCTGCCGGCCGCGCATATCGACGTGGTGATGGGCGACACGGCCACCACGCCGGACTCGGGCGTGACCACCGCGTCCCGCCAGACCTATCTCACGGGCGCGGCCTGCCTGCTGGCCTGCCAGCAGCTCGGCGAGGCCGCGACCGGTGGCATCGAGGCGCTGGAGGGCCAGGCCTTTGCCGCCGAGTTCGGGCCGCCCACCCACGGCATCACCGACCCCGCGGAGCCGCCGCGGAGCCATGCGGCGTTCGGCTTCGCCAGCCAGGTCGCGATCCTGGACGAGGACGGTCGGGTGGAGCGGCTGGTCATGGCCCTGGACGGCGGACAGGTGATCAACCCGCTGGGCGTACAGGGGCAGGCCGAGGGCGGGGTGGCCATGGGCCTGGGGTACGCGCTGACCGAGGGGCTGCAGTACGATGCGGGCGTGCCCACGGTCACGGACATGGCGCGGCTGGGCCTGCCCCGGTCGTCGGACGTGCCCGAGATCGAGGTGATCCTGCTGCCCGGCGCTCCCCCGGGCGTGGGCGCATCCGGCAGCCCGCTGGGCGCCAAGGGCGTGGGCGAGGTCACGGCCATCCCGGTCGCGCCGGCCGTGGCCGCGGCCTACCGCGTGCGGACGGGCGAGCCGTTGACCACGCTGCCGCTGGTGCTGAAGACGAAGAAGGGCAAGACGCGATGAGTGGAACCCTGCTGGTCGGAAACGGGACCGTGTTCACGCTGGGCGATCCCGGCCGGGTGATCCCGGACGGGGCCGTCCTGATCGATGGCGACACCATCGTCGAGGTGGACACCACAGCGGCGCTGCGCGGCCGCGCCGACGAGTTCATCGACGCGGGTGGCCGGCTGATCATGCCGGGCATGATCTGCGCGCACCACCACCTGTACAGCACGTTCGCCTGCGGCCTGGCTGCAGCGCCGGCCGCCAGCTTCGTGGAGGTGCTGCAGAACCTGTGGTGGAAGCTCGACCGCGCCCTCGACCTCGAGGACGTGTATCACAGCGCGCTGATCCCGCTGGTGCGGTGCATCCGCTCGGGCACCACCACGATCGTGGACCACCACGCCAGCCCGGACGCCATCCGGGGCAGCCTGGGCCGCATCGGCGACGCGGTGGCCGAGGCCGGGATACGCGCCTCGCTGTGCTACGAGGTGACCGACCGCAACGGACCGCGGGGTGCGCGCGCGGGGGTGGCCGAGAATGCCGACTGGCTGGAACGCTGCCGCGGCAGCGAGCTGCTGCACGGGCTCGTGGGGGTGCACGCGGCCATGACCGTGGGCCCGGAGACCCTGG
Source organism: uncultured Rickettsiales bacterium (assembly GCA_964639985.1). Lineage (GTDB taxonomy): Bacteria > Myxococcota_A > UBA796 > UBA9615 > CAYRNR01 > CAZXHG01. Next base: position 13,426 of record CAZXHG010000062.1, on the reverse strand, counting down.
ACGCCTGCGTGGCCGTGGCCGACGAGCACGCCAGTGGGCTGCACATCCACGTGGCCGAGGACCTCGCCGACCAGGAGGACTCGCTGGCGAAGTACGGCAAGCGGGTCGTGCAGCGGCTGCACGACGTCGGCGGGCTCGGCCCGGACTCCATCGCCGTGCACTGCGTGCACGTGGACGACGGGGAGGTGGAGCTGCTGCGCGAGACCGACACCTCGGTCGTGCACAATCCCCAGTCCAACATGAACAACGCGGTCGGCTGCGCCGACGTCCCCGGCATGATGGCGAGGGGGATCCGCGTGGGCCTCGGCACCGACGGCATGACGTCGAACATGATGGAGGAGGCGCGGGCGTCGCTGTTCGTGCGCCACCACGTGGAGGGCAATCCGTCCTGTGGGTTCGGCGAGACCGTGGGCATGCTGGGCAACAACGCTGCGCTCGCCTCGCGGTACTTCGGCCGTCAGCTCGGCGTGCTCTCCCCGGGCGCCGCCGCCGACCTGATCGTGGTGGAACATCGGCCGTTCACCCCCGCCTCCCCGGACAACGTCTGGGGCCAGATCCTGTTCGGGGCGGCGGCGGAGCCCGTGCACACGACCATCTGCGCGGGTGAGGTGCTGATGCACGACCACCAGCTCAGGACGCTCGACCCCGCCCGCATCGCGGCCGAGGCGGCGCAGCGGTCGCCGGCGACCTGGCAGCGATTCGGTTCGTAGCCGACCGACCCGACCCGACCCGGCTACAATGGCCCACCTGTTCGGAGGAGATCCATGCCCCAGCTGACCGATGCGCAGCTCCGCGCCGAGATGGCTCGCTGCGAGTACTGCGAGACCAAGCCCTGCCGGGACGCCTGCCCCGTGCACTGCTCACCCGCCGACTTCATCATGGCCGCCCAGGTGGGGCAGCCGTCGGACATCCTCAGGGCGGCCGCGCTGATCCTGACGCACAATCCGCTGGGGGGGATCTGCGGCGCCACCTGCCCGGACACCCACTGCATGGCCGCGTGCTCGCGCACGATCTTCGATCGGGCCGTGGAGATACCGTCCATCCAGGAGACCCTGATCCGCAGGGCCCACGAGCTGGGCCATGTGCCGGACGTGGGCGAGCCGGTGGAGGACAGCGGCAAGCGCGTGGCCGTGGTCGGCGCCGGACCGGCAGGGCTGGCCGCGGCGTTCACGCTGTCGCGGCTGGGCCACCGGGTGGCGGTGTACGAGCGGACCGACCGCGCGGGCGGGGCATGTCGCCTGATCCCCGAGCACCGGCTGGACCCGGTGATGCTGCACAACGACATGGGCTTCCTGCTGGCGTCGGACCGCATCGAGCTGCACACCGACACCGCCGTCGCGGACCCCGCGGACCTCGACGGGTTCGACGCGGTGATCGTGTCCGTGGGGCTGACCGAGCCGATCCAGCTGGGGATCCCCGGCGAGGAGGCCGCGATCTCCGGGTGGGGCTACCTGAGCGACCCCGCCGCCTCCCCGCTCGACGGTCGGGTGGTCGTGGTCGGCGGCGGCGCCGTGGCCGTGGATTGCGCGGTCACCGCGCGGCTGCGGGGCGCGCCCCAGGTGGAGCTGGTCTGCCTGGAGTCCCTCGCGGAGATGCCCCTGACCGGCGCCGAGCGTCAGGAGTTGCTGGACCACGGCGTGGCCGTGACCGGCCGCACGCGGCTGAGCGCGATCCATACCGACGGTGGCCGGATCACCGGGTTCGACACGCTCGAGGTCGCCTTCCCCGCCGGCGACGGCCCGCTGGCCGGCGAGCCCGTGCCCTTCGATCCCCGCGGCGTGGTCGACGTGCCACGCAGCGATCAGCGTCGCGACGGCGTGGCCCACGTGATCGTGGCCATCGGCCACCGCTCGTCCATCCGTCCGCAGCAGGGCTGGTTCGTGGCAGGGGACTGTCTGTCCGGGCCGTCCACCGTGGTGGAGGCCGCGGCCTCCGGCAAGAACGCGGCCGTGGCCGTGGACGCGTACCTCGATGGCTCGCAGGTCGTGCAGGCCGACCGGCCGAACAGGAGCACGGTCACCGTGCCGGGCTACCACGACCGGCCGGTGTCGCTGGAGACGGACTTCTTCGGGCGCACGATCCCGTCGCCGCTGCTGCTGTCGGCCGCGCCGCCCACCGACGGCTACGAGCAGATGAGGCGCGCGTTCGAGGCAGGCTGGGCCGGCGGCATCATGAAGACCGCGTTCGACGCGGTGCCGATCCACATCCCGGCGGCGTACATGTTCGCCTACGACGATCGCACCTGGGCCAACTGCGACAACGTGTCCGGCCACGCCCTGGACCGGGTCTGTCGGGAGGTGGAGCAGCTGGTGCGGGAATTCCCCGACCACCTGACCATCGCCTCCACTGGCGGGCCGGTCAGCGGGGACGACGCCGCGGACGCCGCGGCCTGGCAGGGCAACACACGCAAGATCGAGGCCGCGGGCGCCATGGGGATCGAGTACAGCCTGTCCTGTCCCCAAGGCGGTGACGGCACCGAGGGCGACATCGTGTCGCAGAACGCGGTCCTGACGACCCGGATCATCGACTGGATCCTGTCCACGAGTGACCCGGCGGTGCCCAAGCTGTTCAAGCTGACCGCGGCCGTGACCTCGGTCGAGGCGATCGTGATCGCGATCCGCGAGCTGCTGACGGGCTACCCGGAGGCCAGGGTCGGGGTCACCCTGGCCAACACCTTCCCCACGCTGGCCTTCCGCCCGGGCGACAAGTCCACGTGGGAGGAGGGCATCATCGCCGGCATGAGCGGCGAGGGGGTCACGCCGATCAGCAACCTCACGCTGGCCAAGGTCTCCCACCTCGGTGTGGCCGTGTCAGGCAACGGCGGCCCCATGGACTACAAGGCCGCGGCCGACTTCCTGGCGCTCGGCGCCGAGACGGTGCAGTTCTGCACGGTGGCGATGAAGTACGGCTACGGCATCGTCGACGAGCTTCATTCGGGGCTGAGCCACCTGATGGCCGCGCGGGGCATCGGCTCGGTCGGCCAGCTGATCGGCATCGCGCGCCCCACGCCGATCACGGACTTCATGGATCTCACCCCGGTCAAGGGCATCTCCGCCTGCGACAGCGCCCTGTGCGTCAGCTGCGGCAACTGCACGCGCTGCTCCTACTTCGCCATCGGGCTGGACGCGGATCGTCACCCGGTGATCGATCCGGCGCTGTGCATCGGGTGCAGCATCTGTACGCAGAAGTGCATCTCCGGCGCGCTGAGCATGCGTACGCGCTCCGCCGCGGAGCTGGACAAGCTCGTGGAAGATTGACGCGTCGGCGATCTGCTCGACACGAGTTGACTCGCCTTCCCAGCATCGATAAGAAAGTCGGGCTGCCCGTTGAAGATATCCTCCATCGGGCCGTCCAAGGGGAGACCACAACCATCCAACTGGAGGCTATTTCATGAAGTACACCATCCTGATCCTGTCCCTGGTCGCGCTCGCCGGTGCTGTCATCGTGGGCTGTGCGATGAGCGAGGAAGCATTCACGGACGCGTACGAGACGTCCTACTGCGCCCGCGCCATCGAGTGCCACGACGACGTCACCCTCGAGGCCCTGGGCTGGGCCGACGAGGCCGACTGCCTGTCCTTCTTCGACGAGGCCGCGGATGACGATGACGACGACACCACCTGTGTCTACGCCGCCGACTTCGCCGCGGACTGCCTCGACGAAGTAGACGCGGTCAGCTGTGATGACTTCATCACCGGCACCTGGATGGACGCCTGCCTGGACACCTGGGACTGCGAGGAGTGATCCCGCGCCCGCGCCGCTCGGCGCACCGACTCGCCGCCGGCTGACGCCGGAACCCCCCTTCCTACAGAGCTGAACGCGAGCCCGAACCGGGCAGGGAACCGTTTGCGCCGAACCGCGCTACAGCCGGTCGGCCAGGCCCCGGATCTTGGCCACGGCCATCATGGCCATGATCACGTAGACCTTGTAGTTGGCCTCTCGGGCCACGTCGACCCGGTGGCGGTCCATCACGCCCGGGGTGACCTCGTCGCCGATGTCCGCGGGCAGGCAGTGCATGTACAGGGCATCGCCGCCCGCGGTCAGACCCATACGGCGCTCGTCACAGATCCAGTCCGTGTAGCGCGCGTTGCGCTCCAGGCAGCGGTGCTCGATGTCGTTCATGGCCACGTCGTCACCCGCGCGGTTGGCGGCCACGCGCTCCATCATCAGGTCGTAGGGGCCCCAGCTCTTGGGGTAGACCGCGACCGCACCTTCGAAGGCGGCGTCCATGTCGTGCACGACCTCGAACCGGCCACCGTGCCGCTCGGCGTTGGCCGCGGCCGCCTCCATGCAGGGCTCCATCAGCCGGTAGCCCTCGGGGTGGGCCAGGGTCACGTGCGCACCGAACCGGGTCAGCAGGGTGATGATGCCCTGGGGCACGGACAGCGGCTTGGCGTAGCTGGGCGAGTAGGCCCAGCTCATGGCGATCTTCTTGCCCTCGAGGCCACCGGCGAACACCTCCTGCAACCACATCAGGTCGGCCAGGCTCTGGGTCGGGTGGTCGATGTCGCACTGCAGGTTGACGATCGGTACGGCGCGGTCGTCGTCCGTGGCGGCCAGGTAGTCGTCGATGCCCTTGCCCACGTCCCGCATGAAGGCGTTGCCCTCGCCGAGGATCTTGTCGTGGCGGATGCCCAGGGTGTGTGCGTTCATGCCCAGCATGGCACCTGTCTCCTCCGCGGTCTCGCCATGCGCGACCTGGGTGGAGGTGCCGTCCACGATCACCGGGTTCATGCCCAGGCGGGTGGCGGCGCCGGCGAACGCGGACTTGGTGCGCGTGGAGTTGTCGAAGAACACCGCGTAGGCCAGCTCGCCGACGAGCCATGTGGCGCGCTCACCGCCGCGGTCCATCTCCGCGAAGCGGCGGGCCACGGCCAGCAGGGAGTCGAGGTCCTCGCGGGACCAGTCCTGGGTCAGCAGCACGCTCTTGCCGTACAGCCTGTCGAGGGCGGTGGGGTCGATCATGGGGTCCTCCAGGGTCACGGGCCCGGCCACGCCGGGGACCGGGATCTTTACCTCAAAAAGTCCCCCTGCGCACGCAGGTATGGACGTGCAGGGTTCTTTTGAGCTATCTGGAGCGCCCGACCCCGAGGAGACGAGATGAGCGGAATCGACGAGGTGACGAAGGCGGCGCAGGCCCGTCAGGACGAGATCGTGGGCTTCCTGCAGGACATGGTGGCGTTCCCCAGCCCCTCCTGCCAGGAGGGCGAGGTCGTGGCCCGGATCGTGGCCGAGATGGAGCGGCTGGGCTTCGACGAGGCGCGCATGGACGCCATGGGCAACGCCATCGGCCGCGTGGGCGACGGCGACATCCACCTGCTGCTCGACGCGCACGTGGACACGGTCGGCGTGGCCGATCCCGAGCTGTGGACCGTGGATCCCTACGGCGGCCTGGTGCGCGACGGTTGCGTGTACGGCCGCGGCACGGCCGACAACGAGGGCGCGATGGCGTCCATGGTGCACGGCGCGGCCGTCGCCCGGGACCTGGGCCTGCTCGACGGCGTGTCCCTGTGGCTCAGCGGCACGGTGCAGGAGGAGGACTGCGACGGCCTGGCGCTGCAGTACCTGCTGGAGAACTCGGACGTGCCCGCCCAGTTCGTGGTGCTCGGCGAGGCCACCAACCTGGACATCTACCGCGGCCACCGCGGCCGCTGCGAGCTGCGCATCGACGCGACCGGCGTGTCCTGCCACGCGTCCGCGCCCTCCCGCGGCGTGAACGCGCTGTACCGCGCCTCCAAGGCGGCGGTCGCCGTGGAGCAGCTCAACGAGCGCCTGGCCGACGACGCGTTCCTCGGCAAGGGGACCGTGGCGGCCACGTTCACCGAGTGCCTGACCGGCTCGCTGAACACGGTTCCGGACTCGTGCACGATCTACCTGGACCGCCGGCTGACCGTGGGCGAGAGCCCCGAGTCGTCCCGCCAGGAGGTGGAGGACGTGCTGCCCGAGGGCTGCACCGTGTCCGTGCTGCCCTACGCGGCGACCAGCCACACGGGCCTGGAGGTCACCTCGACCAAGGAATTCCCCACCTGGACCCTGAACCCGGATCACCCCCTGGTGCGCGCGGGCGTGGATGCGGCCGCGGACGTGCGTGGCGAGCAGCCGGCAATCAGCCGCTGGGTGTTCTCCACCAACGGCATCGCCTCCATGGGGCGCCTCGGCATCCCCACCATCGGCTTCGGCCCGGGCGAGGAGCGCTTCGCCCACGTGGCCGACGAGCGCATCCCCATCGACGACCTGGTCAAGGCTGCGGCCTTCTATGCGCAGCTGCCGCAGGTGCTCGCCGCGACGCTGTAGCCCTCGAGCGTGACCCGCGGCGCGCTGCGCAGACTGCCTCGTCGGCGTGGACCGGCATGGAGGAGGAGTGCGCGTGGTGACTTTGCGGGGTCTGTGGCTGTTCGGCGTCGTGCTCGTCATCGGGTGTGCCCTCGAGATCGACGACGGGGATCCCCTGGGCGACGACGATTCGACGACGACCGGGGACGACGATACGGCGGGGGACGACGACGCTACCGCGGACGACGACTCGGTCGCGGACGATGATTCGGAGCCGATCGCGGACACCGCGGAGTTCGTGCCGATGTTCCTCGACGTGGTCACCCACCTCGTGGAGGAAGAGACCCTCGTCGGTGGGGACTGGGACGGCGACTTCGGTGACGCCACGGCCTACGCCCCGCCCGTGCTGCTCACGTATGGGGCGCTGGTGAACAACGAGGAGGTCGTCGACCTCGGCCGGTCCGTGCTCGAGCGGGAGCTGGCGATGATCGACGACCTGACCGCCCTCGATGACATGGAGGTCGGCGAGGTCGTGATCGGGGCGCTGGGCCTGGTCGAGGCGTACGCCATCGAGCCCGATCCGGTGCTGGCCGACGCGCTGGATCGACTGTTCACCGAGCTGATCGACCCGACCATCACGCTGCTGGGGTACTACCTGCCCAGCGTCTACGGACCGTTCACGGGCTACGGCGCCACCACGATCACCGCTCTGGTCGCCTCCCTGTACCTCGAGTATGTGCGAGTGGTCGCACCGGGAGACAGCGAGCGTCTGGAGATGGGCCGGCGTATTCTCGAGGAGATCGATACGCGGGCATGGAACCCGGCGGGGTACTACCAGGCCGATCCCTACGACGACGAGCTGCAGCTGTACCCCAACGTGGCCATGATCCACGCCCTTGCCCGGGCGCACGATTTCGGGTTGGGGGACGACCTCGCGACTGCCGAGACCTGCCTCGCCACGATCGAGGTGTTGTACCTCCCGGACCTGAGTGCCTACACCTCCTCGATCTCTCCCTCCTATCCGGACCAGGCCTTCCTCTCGTGCCAGAACTACACGGCGATCGCCCTGCTGTCCTTGTTCCACTCGACTGGCGACGAGGCCCGCCCCCAGCGGGCCGTGGAGTTGATGCGCTTCGCTCGCGACCGCCTCCTCGCCGACGGTATCGTTCACCACCACTGGGAAGACGGCCACGCAGCCCCCGACTATTGCACCGGGTGCAACTTCCAGTTGCTGTTCGTGCTGCTGCAGATGGGGATCGCCGAGAACCTCTGATTCGCCCGTTCGATTTCCCCACGGGAACAGGTTCCATGGAACACCTTGATATCATTGGCCAATTCGGCATCATCACCCGTAGGTCGGGTCAAGGAGTGGAGCCGCGAAGCGGCGGAACGACGGACCCGACATTTCGGCTCTGCCCAAGGTGTTGGGTCCGTCACTCCACACGGCTTCGCCGTGCTGCGTTCCTTGACCCAACCTACGGCACACCGGCCCAGTCGCTCCACCGGGACAAGGGAGATCTTCCCAATGATCTCGGCTGGTTCCGCGAGATATGGTGTTGGAGCCATCGGCTTCGGTCCTGTGGACCTGCGGCCCCTTGACCCGACCTGCCCACTGGCCCCCCTGGGGGGCAGGGATCAGCGCAGGTTCCGCTCCGCGCTCAGCTCCTCGTATACAAGCCCCGACACCTCCCGGATGACGTCTCCACGCGACCGGGCGAATGTGCGCAGGGAAGGATGGCGCCTCTTCTTCTCGATGATCCCGACCACGACATACGGGGCTGATTTCCCGTCCCCGTCGCGTGCCACCAGGATGCCCATGTCGCCGACGAGGCGGGCGGTGGTGCCGGTCTTGTCGTAGACGGCGGTGCCGGCGGGGATGGGGGGCACGCCGCGGTAGATGCGGTCCTGGTTGGGCAGGTTCATGGCGCGGCGGATCTCGGCGGCGTGGGGCAGTTCGTCGCGCCACAGGGCGCGCAGGAAGCGGGTGTAGTCCTCGGCCGAGGCGCGGTTGCGGTAGGTGCCGCCGCCGGGGGGGATCTTCTCCACGAGCTGCAGGTGGGGCAGCAGCTCGCCGTAGCTGTCCTGCAGGATCCGGCGGGTGCGGTCCACGCCGCCGATGGTGTCGATGAACCAGTTGGTGGCCTCGTTGGAGGAGCGCTGCAGCATGGCCTCCAGGTTCGTCCTGGAGCGGTCACCGTAGATGAACCTGCCCCGCTCCACCTCGTGGAAGAAGGCCAGGGCCACGAACGGCTTGACCATGGACGCGCATTGCATGGGCTGCTCGCTGTTGATCGCGACCAGGGTGCGGTCCGCGGCCAGATCGTAGACCAGCCAGGCCGTGGACTCGTCCGAGGGGATCTCGCCCCGGCCCCGCAGGGCCTGGATGTGGTCGTTGACCTTGTCTCGCAGGGCCTGGTCCATCTGGTCGAAGCGGAGGACCAGGGATTCGTCCACGGCGGCCGGGTCCGGCGGTGTGGCCGGGGCGCTCGGGCTGGCCGAGGAGCTGTCCCAGACCGGTGCTCCGCCGGACGCGTCCACCACCACCGCCTCGACGCCGTCGTGCTTCGCGGTGTGCTCGGCCGCCACGTCCCGGGCCTGGGCGGCCGTGCCGTAGAGCTGGTAGAGCACTGCGTGGCCGGCCTGGGTCTGCTGCACCACCAGGGCGCGGGCGACGGCGTCGCCGAGCAGCTCGCCGAGTTCGGCGTGGCGCTGGCGGCAGGTTTCGAGGTCGCCGGTGGCGTACTGCACGTGGTGCAGCCGCTCGAATCCGTCGTCGTCGAGTACGTCGGCGAGCAGGTCGCGGCCGCCGAAGGCATCGCGGAGGATGCGATGGTGGCGGTTGGCGACCTTGCGGGCCTCCCGGGCGTCCGTCCCGCCACGGTCGTAGATCAGGCCGTAGTTCCCGCTGCCGCCGAGCACGATCTGCAGGTGCCGCTCCACGTCCGGTCCGAGCTGCTCGGCGACCATCTCGCCGTAGTCGAGCGCGCCTTGCAGGTAGGGGGTCCACAGGTAGGAGATGTCGTACGTGCCGTCGCCGGTGACCGCGGCCGCGGGGCGGACCGCTGCCAGGGCGAGCAGCAGGATGGTGAGGCGGATCGGGGACAAGCGACCTCCGGCAGCACGTCCAGTATGGCAGACGCGGGGGAGGCCCGACTGATTCAGATCAAGGGGACAGCGAGACGGGCATGCCCATGAGGGGCCATATGAACAGCACGAAGATCGTGGTGACGATCATCAGGATGATGCTCGCCGGGATCCCGGTGACGAAGAACTCCTTGGACGTGAACTGCCTGGACGCATACGCGATCGCGTTGGGTGCGGCGCCGACCAGCAGCAGGAACGGCATGCCCGCGGTGACCAGCGACGAGAACACCACCACCTGGGGGGCCACGTCGAGGTAGGGCGCGATCACGAGCGCCACCGGCATCGAGATGGCGATGGCCGCCACGTTCATGATCAGGTTGGTCATGATCATCACGAAGAAGGCGATCGAGACGACGAACACCCAGCCGGGGGCGTTGGCGAACATGGCCAGCCAGTTGATGGCCAGCCAGCTGGCCGCGCCGGTCTGCCACAGGCAGTAGCCGATGCTCATGGCGCCGCCGAACAGCAGGATGATGTTCCACGAGGTGTCCTCGAGGTCCTCGAGCTTGAGGATGCGGGCGATGAAGAACAGTACCGTGGCCAGCAGGATGATGGCGGCCTTGTTGATCTCCTTGATGAAGTGGCCGTCGGGCAGGAAGGAGCGGGCGCCCAGCGCGGCGATGGCGGTCAGCACGATCACCAGGGCGATGATCTCGTTCGTCGTGATCGGGCCGAGCTCGGAGTACAGCTTCTTGGAGCGCTCCCGGAGGCCGGGGATGGTGGCGCGCTCCGGCTTGTACCAGACCATGAAGAAGCCCCACAGGATGATCGTCATGATCACGCCGACGGGGAACATGTACCAGGTGAGCTCGAAGAACCCGATGTCCTCCCCGGTGATCTCGCGATAGAAGCCCAGGGCGACCGCGCCGCGGGCCGCGCCCAGCAGCGTGATGATCGACCCGGCGCCGGCCACGAAGGCCATGCCCATGAACAGGCCCTTGCCGAACTTCGTGGGCTTCTCCTCGTCGGTGTACAGCGCATAGATGGCCACCAGCAGGGGGTAGATGGTGGCCGCGACCGCGGTGTGGGCCATGATCAGGGTCAGGGCCGACGTCAGCACGAAGCAGCCGAGGTAGATCATGGAGGTGCGCTCGCCCACGATGCCCAGCATCTTGTAGGCCAGCCGCTTGGTCAGGCCGGTCTTGGTGAAGACCATGCCGAAGGACAGCGAGCCGAAGATGAACCACACCGATGGGGCGAGGAAGTCGGTGAACGACCGCCACTCACCCTTGATCGGCTTGATGCTCTCCCACTCCACCGCCTCGCCGACCATCTCCGGGGGCACGGGCATGATGTCCGGGCGGATGAAGAACATCGCCTGGACCACGCCGATGGTGATGGAGGTGACGCCGATGGGCACCACCTCGGTCACCCACCAGGTGGCTGCCAGGCCGAACAGGGCAAGCGCCGCCTTGCCCTGGGGCGACAGCACGAAGGCCTTGCCGTTGGGGTCCATCGCGTCTGGCCACGCCGGCGAGAAGTAGATGGCGCAGAAGATGCCAACGCCCAGCAGGATGTAGAAGACGCGCTTCCAGTCGACGCCGGTGGGTTCGGAGTTGTCGCTCATCGGTCCAGCTCCTCGTTCGCTCGGCAGAGGACCTGTCGCTGTGAGCCATCGATGGACGGGTCGGCGACCGGTCGGCCCGAGTCCGCGGGAGTCTAGAGGGGAGGTGGGAGCTTGTCAAAAAGGGAACGCACGGGCGCCTGCGGTGTGGCGCGCAGGCGTGCGTTCGCGGGCGGGCGGAGCGGCGCTATTCGATACCCGAGTTGAGCTCGAAGCCGGTCACGGTCTGCAGGTCCAGGGACTCGGGGTCCACGAAGCTCATGCGTCCCAGGGCGTGGTCCTGGGAGATCCAGGCCACCGGGTCGGGCAGGCCCGCGACGTGGGGCATCACGCCCACGTGCACCGGGTACGAGGGCACCTGGAGGTCGTCCACCAGCCGCGACGGGTAGTCGATGATGCCCACGTTGCGGTTGTCCACCATCATGAACACCGCCTTGTCGCCGTCGTCGAAGTTGGCCATGGAGGCGAGCTCGTCCTCGAGCATGGCCGCGTTGGGCACGAAGGTGTCCGGGCCCAGGGTGAGCACGGTGAGGGCGTGGTTGTCGGTGTACATGTCGTACTCGCCCGGTGTGTCGGCCAGGGTGTGCACGACCACGGCGGACGCGCCGCCCGGCGCCATGATCACCTGGTCCACCGGCTTGGCCAGCCGGCGCACCTCCTCGCCGGTGAGCTCGTTGACCTGCTCGGTGCGGTCCCACACGGTGACCCGATCGGTGAGCTCGGCCGTGGTGTACAGCAGGGCCACGTCACCGGACGGCGACATGGACACGCTGCCGATGGTCTCGCTGTTGGGCAGCAGGATCAGGTCCGGGTCGAGCTCGGGCGCGGCCGCGTCGTAGGTGAACAGCTCGCCGCTGCTGCGCGCCACGATCATCAGCTGGGTGCCGTCCGGCGACAGGTCCATGTCCGTGGGGTTGTCACCCGCCTCGATCCAGTCGAGGTCGCCGCTGGCCAGGTCCACCACCTGGACGGCGTCCTGGTTCTCGTAGCGTACGAACGCGAACCGGCCGGTGGGTTCGACCTCGACCTCGGCGGCCACGGGCGGTTCGAAGGGGTCGGCGCCGAGGTCGAGCATGCGCGGCTCGACCAGGTCCGCGTCCAGGTCGACCACGGTGATGAACTCGTCGGAGATGATCACCGCGCGGTGGATGCCCAGGTCCTCGTCGATGGCGAACTTCACCTGCTTGGGGTTGAAGCCGACCGAGAAGTCGTGGCTGACCATCTGCTCCAGGTCCACGATCGAGACCTCGGTGTAGGACAACACCCCCTGGAACGTCTCGGTGCCGTCCAGCAGGCCGGTGTTGAGCCAGCACACCGCGAACTCGCCCGTGGGGGACAGGGCCAGGTAGTTGAAGTCCTCCCGCACGTCCACGGAGCGCACCTCGTCCGTGTCCACCTCGATCACGGTCACCGAGTCCTCGCCGTCGTTGAACACCACGGCGCGCTCGTAGTCGTCCGTGACCAGCACCTGGCTGGGCTCGTCACCCACGTCCAGGGTGGTGATCTGGCGGGTGAGCACGTGCACCTTGGACACGGTGTCGCGGTTGGGGTTGACCACGAACACGAACACGTCGGCCGCGGACGGCGCCACGGTGACGAAGTCGTCCTCCTCTTCCGGGGGTGCGTCGTCGTCGTCGTCGGCCGCGTCGTCGTCGTCGTAGGCGTCGTCGTCGCTCCAGTCGCCGGCCTCGTCGTCGTCGTCGTGGGCGTTGGGCGCCATGCTCATCTCGCTGGCCGGGCAGCCCAGCACCAGCAATGCGGGCAGGACAAGCGCTGCGAACCACCGGTGGTCCATCATGGAGAACTCCTCGGAATCGGCCCCTGATCGTTGGTCTACCACGCCGTGGCGGGGCCTCACAGTGAATTGAATGACCCGCCCGCGCGGGCGACTGACCTGTTGCACGGATTGCGGGCGCTGTTATAGTGCGCGCTCGGATCCACGCGATCGCACGAGAAAACCTGGAGAAGCAGGACCCATGAGCAACGCCAAGATGCCGACCTCGGTCGCCCCGGATGGAACCGTCTACCCCCTCCCCCTGCGGGACGACTACCCCGCCGAACTCGCACGCGTGAAGCTGCTGTGCGACGAGCAGCGCGCGATGGGCCGCGAGATCTGCGTGGTGATGGGCATGGGCTTCGTCGGCCTGGTGATGGCCGCCATCGTGGCCGACGCCACGGACGAGGACGGCAACCCCCACTACTTCGTGGTCGGCCTGCAGCGGCCGTCCGCCCGCTCCTACTGGAAGATCCCGATGATCAACCAGGGGGTCTGCCCGCTCGAGGCCGAGGACCCGGAGGTCCCGGAGATCGTCGAGCGCACCGTCAAGGACAAGGGCACGTTCACGGCCACGTTCAACGAAGAGGTGCTCAGCCTGGGCGACGTGGTGGTGGTCGACGTGCAGTGCGACATCATCAAGAAGGGCCTGGCCAACGTGACCATGGCCACGG
>CAZXHG010000061.1:0-39901 GCA_964639985.1 uncultured Rickettsiales bacterium | reverse complement strand
ACCGAGCCCACCATCCACCCGGGCGCGCCCGAGGATCCCAACGGCGTGGACGACGACTGCGACGGCGACGTGGACGAGGGCACCGACCTGTACGACGACGACGGCGACGGCTACACCGAGGTGGACGGCGACTGCGACGACGGCGAGGAGGACACCTACCCGGAGGCCCCGGAGCTGGCCGACGACCAGGACAACGACTGCGATGGCGACGTGGACGAGGGCACGGTGCTGGTGGACGACGACGGCGACGGCTTCTCCGAGAACGAGGGGGACTGCGACGACGCCGACCCCGCGGTCTTCCCCACGGCCACCGAGGCCCCCGACTACCTCGACAACGACTGCGACTCGCTGATCGACGAGGGCACGGTGGTCTACGACGACGACGGCGACGGCTACTGCGAGGGGGACGATCTCGACGGCGACGGTGTGGACGACTGCACGGATGGCTCCCAGCCCGGCGACTGCAACGACGCCAACATGGCCTCCAACCCCGGCGAGGCCGAGACCTGCGACGGCATCGACAACGACTGCGACGGCGGCGTGGACGAGGACGGCGCGGACGGGTGCGTGGATTACTTCTACGACTACGACAGCGACACCTTCGGCGAGGGATCGGCCTCGTGCCTGTGCGGCCCCAGCGGATCGTGGACCGCGCTTCAAGGGGGCGACTGCTACGACCTCAACGCCGACGCCCACCCGGGGCAGACCGGCTGGTTCGCCGTCAGCCGCGGTGACGGTTCGTTCGACTACAACTGCGACGGGTCCGAGGAGAAGGAGTACACCGGCACCATGGCCTGGGCGTGTCCGGCCATCGACTCGGACCTCTGCGAGGTCACCACCGATGGCTGGGTGAGCAGCGAGCCGACCTGCGGCAACAGCGGCCAGTGGCCCACGGGGTGCACGTACTACGTGTACGGTCCGTGCGGCTGGTTCTGCTGCGAGGAGGCGAGCTACGCCATGACGCAGAACTGCCGCTGACGCGGCCGCGTCACGCGGGGTAGTGACCCCGCAGGGGTCAACTGGTAGGCTCGCCCAATGCCCGACGATTCCCCGTCGACCGAACGAACCGCCACCCTGCTGACGAGGCTGCTGTCCCTCGTGGGCGAGGAGATTCCCGCGTCGACGTCCGTCGATCCGGGCCGGGAGCCCCTGGTACGCGCCGACACGAGCGCCCAGGTGTCGCAGGTCGCGGATCAGCTGAGCGACGCCTTCGCCGCCATGGCCGCGGAGCTCAGGGCCACGCGCACCTCGGTGGACGAGACGTCCCGCTCCCTGGCGGCACGAGTCGAGCGGCTCGAAGAGGCGCTGCAGTCGCCGGCGTCCTCCCCGCCGTCGGAGGACGAGGCGCTTCGCTCCAAGATCGAGGCCAGCCGAGCCGAGCTCGAGGCCCTCGGGGCCGAGCTCGAGGCCCGACGGACCGAGATCGACGCGAACAGCGTTGCTCTCGATGCCCGACGGGCCGACCTGGACAGGGACAGGGCCGAGGTCGCGGCCAGCCGCTCGGAGATCGAGGCCAGTCGGGCCGAAATCCAGACCAGCCAGGCCGAGCTAGAGGCCAGCCAGGCCGAAATCGAGGCCAGTCAGGCCGAAATCGAGGCCAGTCGCGCAGACCTCCAGACCAGCCAGGCCGAAATCGAGGCCAGCCAGGCCGAAATCGAGGCCAGCCAGACCGAGCTCGAGGCCAGTCGCGCGGACCTCCAGACCAGCCAGGCTGAAAGCGAGGCCAACCAGGCCGAGATCGACGCGTTGACACGTCGCGTGGACGAGCTCGGCAGGGAGGTGCAGCAACGCACGGACGCGCTGCAACGGGCCGAAGAGCGCCTGACCGAGTGGCGGGACCAGGACTCCGACATCTCGCGCGAGGCCGAACAGGAGCGACTGAGGAGCGAGCAGCAGCTGGCGGATCTGCGCAGCCAGATGGAACGGCAGCTGGCCGACGCGAGCACCAGCTACGACCGGGCGATCGCGGATCTCGAGGCAGCACACCAGCGGAGCATCGCCGAGCAGCAACACCTGCTCGACGAGACCACGGCCGAGCTCGCGCTCGCCGACGAGGAGCGGGGTCAGCTTCGCGATGAGGTAGACCGCATGGCCGCAGCGACGGCGGCCGTCCGGGAGGAGACCGCCGCGCTGCGCGCCGAAGCCGAGGAGCGGCGGCGGCTGCTCGACGAGGCGCGGTGTCGAGCGGAGCAGCTGGCCGCCGAGATCGAGGCGCAACGACGGGGCGTGGACGAAGTCCAGGGGCTGCACAGCGAGGCGGAACGGCACGTTCAGACGCTGCGGGACGACCTCGAGCGCACGCGGTCGGAGCTGGAGCAGCAGCGAGCGATCACCGACGAACGCAGCCAGGAGGTCAGCCGGGCCCACGACGAGCTGATCGCGCTGCAGGAACTCGCCGAACAGGCCGAGGCCGAGGCCGGGAGCACCCGGGCGGAGCTGCAGGACGCCGGACGGGCCCTGGCCGCGGCCGAACAGCGAGCGGCCGGATTCGCCACGGAACACGACGGCCTCCGGGCCGAACTGGACGAGGCCCGGGCAGCCATCGGCCGCGGCGAGCAGGCCACGAACGAGGCCATCACCCAGGCTCGGGACCTTCGCCAGCGGCTCGACGTTGCCGACGCCGAACGCTCCGGCCTGGCCGAACGGCTGGCCGCCGCCGACCAGGAGCGCGACAAGCTGCGCGAGCAGGCCGTGGCGCTGATCGCGGAACTGGACGAGACGCGGCGGTCCGCGTCCACGTCCGCGCAGGACGCCTCGACCCAGGCGCGCGATCAGATCGCCGCCCTGGAGGCGGAGGTCGGTGAGCACCGGGCCACTCGCCAGCGCGAGCTGATCGCCCACGAGGCGCTGCAGCAGCAGCACGACAGGATCGCCACGGACCTGGAGCGCGCCCGGGCGCAGCTGGACCAGGCCGAGGCGCTCGCGGACTCCACGCGGGGTGACCTGGAACGGCAGCACGGCCGGTTGCGCGAGGAGGTCACCCGCCTGGAGGAGGAGCGCGACAAGCTCGTGAGCGATCGGGATCGCCTGGACCAGGACGCTCGCCGGATGGCAGGTGACAGGGATCGACTGGCCACCGAGGTCGATCGACTCGGTGAGGAGCGCGCCCACATGGCCACCGACCTCGATACCGCGCGCAAGGCCCTCGACCAGGCCGCGGCGGAGACACGCGAGCAGGCCAGGCAGATCGACGCCCTCGCCGCAGAGCGGGATGGTCTGGCCGACCGGGTCTTGCTGCTCCAGCAGCAGCTGGCCACCCGCGGCGTACCCCAGCAGGGAGCGCGCGAGGCCACCCCCGAGGAGGAGACCGAGGAGGTCATCGAGCTCACCCGGCCACTGAACCAGCCGGCCCAGCCGGGTGCGGCCCAGCCCAAGGCCGGCGCCGAGAACAAACCCTTCAAGCCTCCCTGGTCCCCGCCCAAACCCGCGCCGGAAGGCCAGCCGTCACAGCAGCAACGCATGACCATGCGCTCGGGGACCGTCATGTCCGCGCGCAAGGAGCCGCCCCCCAAGAAGGGCGGCCTGAGCCGGCTGTTCGGCCGCAAGAAGGACTGATCCGCGGTGACGCGACGACCCCCAGGCGGGCTGCCTCCGCACCGGCTGGAGATCCGCGTCCGCGACGCGGCCGGCCGGGTGCGGGCGTACCGCATCGTGGCCTGGAGGGTGCTGGCGCTGGCGCTGTTCCCCGCAGCCCTGTGCCTGACCACCGGGGTCATCACAGGACTGCTGGTCGCGCCCCGGGAAGCCCAGGAGGACATCCCCGGCCGCACCGCCTACCTCGAGCGGGAGAACCAGGATCTACGGCAACGCGTGGCCCTGCTCGAGCAGGAGGTCGGCCTCGTACCGGCCGAGCCGGCGGCCTCCATGCCGGTGCCGATCCCGCAGCTCGAGGCCGAGCCCACGGTCACCGTGGCCGTGAAGCGGGTCAGCGGATCGGTGACCTTCGAGGGCAGTGAGTTGCGACTGGACGACGCCATCACCGAGGGGGTGGTGGAGGTGCGCTGGACCACCGAGGGCATGGCCCTGGTCGATGGACGGGTGGTGCGGGACGGGGCCACCCTGACCGCGGATGGCCCGGTGTACATCACCGGCGGCGGCCCCTACCCGGGCAAGCTGAAGGTGTACCACGAGGGAAGCCGCATCCTGGTGGTCAACGAGGTCCCGCTGGAGCGGTACATCGAGGGCGTGGTGGCCAGCGAGCTGCCCGGGTCGTGGGACACCGAGGTCAAGAAGGCGCAGGCCGTGGCCGCGCGCTCGTACGCGCTGGTGCAGCGTGCGCGCCGCGACGGCTGGTACTCGCTGGAGGCGACCACCCTGGACCAGGTCTACAAGGCGGGCGGGGTCGACTCGCGCACGCGCGAAGCGGTCGCGGCCACCCGGGGCCAGGTGCTCGTGCAGGACGACACGCTGGTCGAGGCATTCTACCACGCCACCTGCGCCGGCCACACCGAGGCCGCGGCCTACGTGTGGCCCGAGCGCGGCGTGCCGTTCGACTGGAGCGCGCCGTGCGGGTTCTGCACTGAATCGCCCCTCCACAGCTGGCAGCGCACGCTGACCATCGGCGAGCTGTCCGACGCGCTGCGCCGCGAGCAGTCCGGCATGGGCATCGTCACCGCGTTACGCGTGCTCGGCCGCACACCGTCGGGCCGCGCACGCAGCATCCGGCTGAGCACGGAGAGCGGCTCGGTGGTGCTCGGGGGCAACGACTTCCGCCGCATCATGGGCTACTCCAAGGTGCGCAGCACCCTGTTCGAGATCGAGGAGACCGACGAGGGCCTGCAGCTGACCGGCCACGGCGCCGGCCATGGCGTGGGCATGTGCCAGTGGGGCGCCCACGGCATGGTCGGTGAGGGGCACTCGTACACCGAGGTCCTGCAACAGTACTACCGGGGGACGAGCCTGCGGACGTTGTTCGAGTAGGGATCAGCGGACCTGGATGACGGCGGCGCCGTCGATACGGGAGTGCTTGACGGCCCGGAGGGCGTCGTTGACCTGGTCGAGGGGCCAGGTGGTGACGTCGGTATGGATCGGGATCTCCGCGGCCAGCTCCATCAGCTCGAGGCCGTCTCGGCGGGTGGACGCGGTCACGCTGCGCACGCTCTTCTCGAAGTACAGGTGCCGCTGGTAGTCCAGGGCCGGGATCTCGTCCACGTAGATGCCGGCCAGGGCCACGGTTCCCCCGCGCTGCATGCGCTCCAGCGCGTCCAGGGTCAACCGGCCCGCGGGCGAGAAGTTGATGGCCGCGTCGAGCAGCCCGGGGGACGGCTCGCCTGCCTGGCCGACCCAGCTGGCCCCCAGGGAGCGCGCGTGCTCGCGGTGGCTGGCACCGCGGGTGAACACGTGCACCTCGCAGCCCCAGTGGCGGGCAACCTGGATGGCCACGTGGGCCGAGGCACCGAACCCGTACAGGCCCAGCCGCTGCCCGGGGCGCACCGCGCACAGCCGCAGCGCCCGGTAGCCGATGATGCCCGCGCACAGCAGGGGTGCGGCTTGCAGGTCGCCGAAGCCCTCGGGGATCGGGTAGACGTGGTCCGCGGGCGCTACCATGGCCTCGGCATAGCCGCCGTTGACGTGAAACCCGGTGAAGCGAGCGTCCGTACACAGGTTCTCGTTGCCGTCGTCGCAGAACCGGCAGCCGCCGCAGGTGTCGTGCAGCCAGGCCACCCCCACCCGCTGTCCCGGCCGCACGTCGCGCACACCCTCGCCCACCTGGTCGATCACGCCGACCACCTGGTGTCCGGGCACCAGCGGCAGCCGGGGCAGCTCCAGCTCCCCCTCGATCTCGTGCAGGTCGGTGTGGCAGCAGGCGCAGACACTCACCCGCAGCCGCACCTGGCCCGGACCGGCCACCGGGTCGGGCAGCTCCGCCGGCACGAGCCGGTCACCGTCGTCGATCGACCCCGAGGACCCCAGCAGCATCGCCCGCATGGCACCTCCGCGGCCGCATGGTACCACCGCGCCATTGGCACGCCGCGGTCCGGTTGCATACGATCCGGCCATGACCGGCACCGTGCACTGCCAGCTCTGCCCCCGAGACTGCCGGATCCCCCCCGGCCGGGCCGGCAACTGCAACGTGCGCGTGAACCTCGACGGCGAGCTGCTGGCGCTGACGTACGCCCACCCCTCGGCGATCCACGTGGATCCCATCGAGAAGAAGCCGCTGTCCCACTTCCTGCCCGGCTCCGACGCGTTCTCCGTGGCCACGGCCGGCTGCAACCTGCACTGCCGCAACTGCCAGAACTGGGGGCTGTCGCAGACCCCGCCCGAGGACATGGACAGCCACCCGCTGACGCCCCGGCAGCTGGTGGACTGGGCCGCAGCCGAGGGGTGCCGGTCCATCGCCTACACCTACTCCGAGCCACTGGTGTTCTACGAGTACACCTTCGACAGCAGCGTGCTGGCCCGCGAGGCCGGGCTGCGCAACGTGCTGGTCACGGCGGGCTACGTCAACCGGGATCCCGCGCGCCGGCTGTTCGAGGTCACGGACGCGGCCAACATCGATCTCAAGAGCTTGGACCCGGCGTTCTACCGGGACGTGTGCGACGGCGAGCTGAAGCCGGTGCTGGACACCATCGTGCTGGCCCGGCAGATGGGGGTGTGGGTGGAGCTGACCAACCTGGTCATCCCCACGCTCAACGACCAGCCCGACGACATGCGCGCGCTGGCCCGCTGGATGCTCGAGTACGTGGGGCCGGACGTGCCGCTGCACATCAGCCGCTTCTCGCCGCGCTACCGCATGCGCAACCTCCCACCCACGCCCGCGCAGACCCTGCGCGAGGCCCGGGAGATCGCGCTGGCCGAGGGGGTACACCACGTGTTCATCGGCAACATCCGCGGCACCGAGGGCGAGCACACCCGCTGCCCGGTCTGCACCGTGACGCTGATCGAGCGGATCGGGTACGAGATCCTCGACGACCGCATCGGCCGGGAGGGGCGGTGCCCGGATTGCGGCGCGGACATCGCGGGGGTGTGGCGATGAAGCGCACGCGCGGGCGACGGGAGGTGCTGCGCCTGGTCCTGCGGGGCGCGGGCGGCGCGGCCCTGCTCGCGCTGACGCCCGCGCTGCGGCTGGCGCGGAGGGATCCGGCGGCGGTGGCCCGGCGCTTCGGGTTGCGCGTCGTTCCTTTGCCGCAGGACGACCTGCGGCGAAACCACGATCTGGCGGGGTAGGCATGCACGAATCAGGACAGGTCTCGGCGGGCGGCTGGCGCAGCAGCGCGCCGCTGTGGTTGGTGGTGGCGGCGCTGGCGCTGGTTGTGCTGGTGCTGGTGTTCCGCAAGCAGTGCCCGGCCGTGGGCGGCGCGGCGGCCCCTGCGCCAACCGCGGAGGACGGGATTGCGGCCGCCGGGGGGGAAACGGCTGCCACCCAGCCCGGCGAGGACCACGTGCGCCCCAGTCCCCTCGCGGGTTCCTGGTACAGCAGCAGGCGCGACAAGCTGCACGGGGAACTGTGGGAGTTCCTCGCCGCCACCGAGGCGTGGCACGGCCCCCGCCCGCTGGCCCTGGTGTGCCCCCACGCGGGCTACCGCTACTCCGGCGCCACCGCGGCGCACGCCTTCCGCGCGGTGGAGAAGGAGCGCTACGACCGCGTGTTCGTGCTCGGACCGGCCCATCGGGTCGCGCTGGACGGCCTGGGCATCGGGCCCTGGACCCACTACGAGACGCCCCTGGGGCCGGTCCCGATCGACCTCGCAGCCGTGCAGCGGCTGACCCGGCACCGCCTGATCAGCGTGCTCGAGGGGGTGGACGCGGACGAGCACTCGGTGGAGATGGAGGTGCCGTTCCTGCAGGTGGTGGCCATGGGCTCGCAGATCGTGCCGATCGTCGTGGGCGACCTCGACGCGAAGGGCATCGAGCAGGTGGCCGAGGCGCTGCACGCCGAGGTGGGCCCCGGCGACCTGGTGGTGGTGTCCAGCGACTTCACCCACTTCGGGCCGCGGTTTGGCTACGAGCCCGACGTGGGGGACGATCGCGAGGCCGGCCTCCGCGAGCTCGACATGGGAGCGTTCGAGGCGTTCGCCTCCCTGGACGTGGCACGCTTCCTGGGCTACCGGGCCGACACCGGCATCACCGTGTGCGGGTTCCGGCCGATGGCGATCCTGCAGGCCATGCTCCCCGCGGACGCCGAGGTCACGCTGCGGCACCACGACACGTCCGGGGCGATGACCGGCGACTGGGACAACTCGGTGAGCTACCTGTCGGCCGTGGCCACCGGCGATCCGTGGACTGGCCACGGCTCGGACCACACCACCTTCCGGCTCGACCGCGACGAGCAGCAGACCCTGCTGACCCTGGCCCGGGACAGCATCCGCGCCCACCTCGACGGCGCGCCTCCCCCCGACCTGACCGCGTACACGATCACGGACCCGATGCGCGAGGACTCCGGCGCCTTCGTCACCCTGACCATCGACGGTCGGCTGCGCGGCTGCATCGGTGAGATCCCGCCGCGGCGGCCCCTGGCCGAGGTGGTGCGCGAGCACGCGGTCGACGCCGCGGCCCACGACCCCCGCTTCCCACCCCTGGGTGCGGACGAGTTCGAGCGCATCGAGATCGACGTCTCGGTGCTGACCCCGCCGACCGAGGTGGCCTCGCACGGCGACATCGTGCTCGGCCGCGACGGCATCTACTTGATCAAGGGGCTGCGTCGGGCCGTGTA
Organism: uncultured Rickettsiales bacterium; assembly: GCA_964639985.1. Lineage (GTDB taxonomy): Bacteria > Myxococcota_A > UBA796 > UBA9615 > CAYRNR01 > CAZXHG01. Next base: position 31,245 of record CAZXHG010000061.1, on the reverse strand, counting down.
CCTGCCCCAGGTGGCCGTGGAGCAGGGCTGGACCCTGGACGAGACCCTGACCTCCCTGGCCCGCAAGGCCGGCCTGCCGGCCGACGGCTGGAAGGAGGGGGCCACCTTCGAGGTGTTCCAGGCCCAGGTCTTCCATGAATGACCTCGCCGAACGCGTCGCCGTCGTGGCCCTCGGCGCGTTCACCCTGGCAGCCCAGACCGCACTGCTGCGCGTCCACCTCGTCGCCGGGGACGGCGGGGAGCTGGCCGTCGGCCTGTTCTTCGCCACCTGGCTGCTGTGGATCGCGGTGGGCGCGGCCCTGCACGCCCGCGCCACGCCGGCCGGGGACCGCGCCCTGCGCAGGTTGCTGGTGCTGGCAGCCCTGTACGTGCCTGCGCTCGCCCTGCAGTTCGCCGCCCTGTCGTCCCTCCGTTGGCTGGCCGGGGTGCCGCCGTCCGACCTGTTCCCGCTGGGCAGGCTGGTGCTGGCCACTGCCGCGGTCAACGCGCCGGTCGGCCTGGTCACCGGGGCGTGCTTCCCCGCGGCCTGCGCCGCGCTCGGACGGGCGGAGGAGCGCGCCGATCACACCGCCACCGGCACGTACGTCCTGGAGGCCCTCGGCGCGTTCGTCGGCGGCGCGGGCGCGACCGTGCTGGTGATGGCGGGGCGCAGCTCGCTCACCGTCGCGGCGATCGCGGCCGCGGTCCTGTGCGCGGCATTCGGCGCCCTGGCCTGGGTGCGGCGCGACCGCCTGATGGTCGTCCCCCTGGCCCTGGGCGCCGTGGCTGCCGGCGCGCTCGGGCTGAGCCCCCTGGGCGGAACCGTGGCCGAGCGCATCGAAGGGCTCCGGTTCGACCGGGCCCTGCCCGAGGTGGAGCGGTTCCAGACCCTGGACACCCCCCACCGGCACCTGGTGCTCGGCTGGCGGGGAGACCAGCTGCTGGCCCTGTCCGACGGCTCGGTGCTGGCCGCCATGCCCGACGACGAGGCCGCCATCGTCACCGCGGCCCTGTTGACGGCCCAGGCCCCCTCGCCCGATCGCATCCTGCTGATCGGCCAGGGTGCGGAGCCGCTGGCCGTGGAGCTGCTGGCCTACGACCCCACCCGGCTGGTGCACCTGCAGCCCGACGCGGCCGCGGCCGAGGCCCTGTTCGAGCACATCCCGCCCGGCCACGCCAGCCGCCTGGACCACGCCGCGCTGGAGCGCACGTTCGGCGACGCCCGCCGGTTCCTGGGGGAGGCCTCGGCCGGCAGGCACCGCTTCGACCTGGTGGTGCTGGACCAGGCCGATCCCACGTCGGCCGCGGCCAACCGGGTGACCACGGCCGGGTTCTTCGAGCGCTGTCGTGCGGTGCTGGCCGAGGGGGGCGTGCTCGCCACCCGCATCACGTCCACGGTCAACTACCGCGACACGGACACCGCGAGCTATGGCGCGGCCATGGCCACGACCCTGGAGCACGTGTTCGACGAGGTCGCCGTGGTGCCGGGGGAGACGACCTGGCTGCTCGCCGGGGCTGCGGGCGCGCCATGCTCCGACCCGGACGAGCTCGCCCGCCGCCACGTCGCCCTGAGCGAGGGCCAGCCGGCCGTGCCCCCGCAGACCTTCGCCAGCCTGGTCGACCCCCGCCGCGTGCGCGAGGTGCACGACGAACTCGAACGCATCCAGCGGACCCGCGGCGACGACCTGCTCAACACCGATGGCTCACCCATCGCCTACTTCCTGCAGCTGAAGGTGCTGGCCCGCACCACCGGGGACCGTATCGGTGCCGGCCTGGACGCGGCGCGAGCCGCCGGGGTGTGGCTGTACCTGCTGCCGCTGTTCGCCGCAGCGGTGCTGTGGTTGCGCCAGCCCCTGCTGTGGCCCGACCGCCACCGGGATCGGAGGCGCACGGGTGCAGCCCTGATCGCGCTGGCCGGTGGGTGCTCGATCGCCCTGCAGGTGTGCCTCGTGCTGGGGTTCCAGAACCGCTTCGGCAACCTGTACGGCCAGATCGGCTGGCTGAACGCGCTGTTCATGATCGGCCTGGCCGGCGGCGGGTATGTGGGCACGCGCCAGATGGAGCGCTTCACGATCCCGGGTGGCGCTGTCGTCGCCTTTGGTGGTGCTGCCGCCGCGCTGGCCGGCCTGGTGTGCCTCGGGTTGCCCGTGCTCGCCCGGGTCGGTGACGGCACGGCGCTGGCGGCGTGGTACCTGCTCGTCGGCGGCACCGGCCTGGTGTTCGGCGCAGGCTTCCCGGTCGCGGGCGCGCTGGCGGCCGCCGGTGACCGGGGACCGGCCGAGGTCGGCGCGGTCCTGGAGGCCGCGGACCACTGGGGAGCGGCCGCGGGCGCGGCCCTGGTGGGCGTGCTGATGATCCCGCTGCTGGGACCGTCCACCACCGCGGGCGTGCTGGCGCTCGTCCTGGCCGCGGCCGCGGTGGTCCTGCCGCTACCTACCGGGCTGCAGGTGGCGCGCGCGAACCGCGAGGGGATCGGCCGGCTGCTGGGCTGGCTCGAAGCGCGCGGCCGGCGACACGCCCTGCCAGGGAGGGAAGCCGCGGGCTGGCTGCTGGGTGGGTGCCTGGCGCTCGTCGCTGTCGCGGGCGTGGTCCGCGGTCACGGCGAAGGGCCGCGTATCCGCTTCGACGCCGACGAGCTGCGCGCGTTCGGCGGTACCGCCGGTGCGATCGAGGTCGAAGAACCGTTCGTGCACTATCGCAACCACGGCGACGGCAGCGTGCTGCTGTCTTCCATGGCGGTCACGACCTCGATCCAGGGGTACGGCGGTCCGCTGAACCTGCAGGTCGTGCTCGATGCCGCGGGCAGCATCGGCGACGTGCGCCTGCTGGAGTCGGACGAGACCCCCGCCTACCTGGTCGGCTTCGACCGCTGGCTCAACGGACTTCGCGGCTGGCCGCACGACGAGCCCCTGGCCGGCGTGGCCGAGGTGGTGACCGGCGCCACGGTCACGTCCGAGGCGGCGCTGGCCACGGTGGACGAGGTACGGCACGCCGTGGCCACGCAGGTCCTGGACATCGAACCGCCACCGCGGGCGGCCGTGCACAGCCCGTGGCGACGCGTGGGTGTGGTGGTGCTGGCGCTGCTGCTGGTGGCCGCGCCCCTGGCCGCGATCTCGGGAGACCGCTGGCTCCGCCTGGCGTTGATGGCGCTCTCGCTCGGCGCGGCCGGGCTCTGGCTCAACCTGCAGCTGTCCGGCGAGCACCTCGCCTTCTTCGCCCGGCTGGACTTCCCGGGCGGGAGCAACGCCGAGGGCGCGCTGCTGCTGGGCGGCGCCGTGGTGCTGGGTGCCGCATTCGGGGCTGTGTACTGCGGCGTGCTGTGCCCGTTCGGCGCCGCGCAGGAGTGGCTGTCCGGCCTGGGACCGGGGCTGACGCCCAGCCCCCGCCTCGACCGCGCCCTGCGCGCGCTGAAGTACGTGCTCGCCGCGCTGGCGCTGGTCGGCCTGTTGCTGACCGGCACGACCGACGTGCTGGGCTTCGACCCGCTGGGCACACGGCTGGGGATGCGGGCCAGCGGGACCCTGCTGGGCCTGGTGCTGCTGGCCGGGGCGGGCGCCCTGCTCTACCGCCGCTTCTGGTGCCGGTACCTGTGCCTCGTGGGCGCGTTCACCGCGCTGTTCAACCGGGTGGCCCTGCTGCGCCGCTGGCTGCCCCGACGGCAGTACGACCGCTGCGACCTGGGCGTGACGTCGGCCGCGGACTGGGACTGCATCCAGTGCAACCGCTGCGCGTGGTTGCCGGCAGACCTCGGAGAAGTCGACCCGGCCCGGGGACGGATCGCCGACCGGCTGCTGCTGTTGCTGACCGGGGTGGTGCTTGCGCTGGCCCTGTGGACCGTGGCCGACAGCTGGAGCCTGGGCGTGGACCTCGGCGGTCAGACCCGGGCGGTGGACACCGACGAGATCCGACGCCAGATCGAGTCGCGGGAGCTGTCGGATCATCCAGCGGAGTTCTGGGAGTCCGTGGACTGAGCGGGATGGTCAGGGCGAGGGCTGCAGCACGAACGCGTACTCCCCGGTGAGCGGGTGGCAGCCGTCGAAGGCCACGTCCACCTCGCCGGTCTGGTCCTCGTACCCGGGGGCCTCGGCCCACAGGTCGATGATGCCGTGGTACTCCCAGCCGCAGGCGAAGGTGTGGCCGTCCGCGGTCTCGCACGGCTCGGGCGCCATCCAGTCCTGGTCGCGGGGTACGTAGGAGACGGCCGCGTCCGGGATCGGGTCGCCCTCGCCGTCCTCCACGGTGACGACCACGGACACGACCTCCTCCTGGGTGCAGTCCACCGGATCCATCTCCATGACCAGCACCTGGGTGATCACGTGGCAGACGTCCTGGTCGACGACCGTCGTGTCCATGGCCTCCTGGTAGCCCGCGGCCACCGCGTGGATCACGAACTCGCCGGCCTCCTCGAAGCCGCACGAATAGGTGCCGGACCACTCCTCGCAGGGGACGGGATCCGCCCCGTCGAGCTCGTACGTCACGTCCGCAGCGGTGATCGGCATGCCGCCGCTGTCCACCAGGTCCACGGTCACGGAGACCACCGCGATCTCGGTGCAGGCCTGCTCCATCGGGCAACCACACAGGGCGGCCAGGGCGAGCGATCCAGCGAACATCCAGGAGGCCAGGGGCTTCATCGTCGTCTCCCGTGCGAGTGTTGGGCTCTCCGAACCATCGCCCCGGGATCCGAGCAAGGGCCGTGCCAGCCCGGGGTGCGTATCCGGGATTTCAGCATCCGGTTCGGCATGCCCCGATGGACTGGTATCGTGGGTGGAACGCCCTGGAGCCCCTTCTGTATGCCGTTCCGGTCCCCGAACGCTGCTCTCGCGGTCGCCGCCCTCTTCTTCGGCTGCGCTGCGGAGGACATGCAGGACGGCGACCTCGCCCCCACGGTCTCGATCAGCGCCGCGATCCCCACGGTGGCGACCGTCCGCTGGCCGCTCGGTCAGGACGATGCCGTGGCCACCCTCGAGTACCACCGGGAGAGCGAGGCGACCGTTCTCGAGGCTCCGGCGACGGTCGAGGACGGCATTGTCACCGTCACGCTGCTCGGCCTGAAACCCGAGTCGGAGTACGGGTACGCGGCTGTCGAGGTCGACGTGGACGGGGTACGGCGCAGCGAGACCGGGACGTTCGTGACCGGATCCGCGCCATCTGACCTGCCGTCGATCACGACGCACGTCAACGACACCGACTCCGCTGGCGGATTCGTGCTCGTCCCGGCCGTCACGTTTCCCTCCACCGTGCTGATGCTCGACGCGGACGGGGACTGCGTGTGGTGGCACCAGCCCGAGGCCACCGAGGACCAGGAGTGGACCCGGCTGTTCATCCCCAAGGCCATCCTGACCCGGGACAGTGGGTCCATCGTCTACGAGGCGCTGCTGGGCTGGGACGAGGGGGATACGGCCGTCCGGCAACGCGCGCTCTACCGCGTGACCCTGGACGGTACGGGTGTGGATGTGATCGAGGTCGACGGCGCGCACCACGACTTCACGGAGCTGCCCGATGGCACCCTCGCCCTGCTCGTGGAGGACCACCGCACGGTGGGCGACCAGCTGGTCGAGGGGGACAAGATCAGCGAGCTCGCACCGGACGGCACGCTGACGGACATCTGGACCGTCTGGGACCACGCGGAGTACGACCCCGCGATCGAGTACGACCCGGGCACGGGCTGGGCCCACGCCAACGCCCTGGAGTACCTCCCCGATCGCGACAGTTACCTGGTCTCGCTGCGAAACTTCGGCTCGCTGGTCGAGGTCGACCGGTCGGCCGGGGACGTCGTGCGAATCATCGGGGGAGAGGACAGCGACTATGCACTGGACGACGGCAGCACCGCCCTGTTCGACCGTCAGCATCAGGTGGCTGTCCTCGAGGACTCGGTGCTGGTGTTCGACAACCGCCTCCCCGACGTCGGCTCCCGGGTCGTGGAGTATGCGCTGGACGACGAGACCGGTCGAGCGGAGATGCGCTGGGAGTACCTGTCCGATCCGCCCCTGTTCTCGCTGGGCTTCGGCGACGTGCATCGGTTCGACAACGGCAACACGATCGTCGACTGGAGCGGCGCCGGCCAGATAGACGAGGTCCGCGCCGACGGCGAGGGCGTCTGGCAGGTCAATACGCCCCTCGGCGACGGGTTCGGGTACATGCACTACCTGGATTCGCTGTACTGAGAGCTTGTGGATGATAGGCTCGGATCGATGCGCTGGTTCCCGCACGCAGCCCTCGTCGTCACGCTCGTCGCCGGCGCACGGCCGGTCGGCGCCCACTTCCCCCACGATCCGATCGCCCAGGTCGCCCTGTGGCCAGGCGAGGACGGCGAGACGTGGATCGTGGCCCACTACACCAACGAGAAGCACCCGCTGGTGCTCGTGAGCCACGACAGCGGACGCAGCTTCGGCTTCGTCGCGCCGGCCGAGTCCCGGCACGAGCTGCTCGACCTGCAATACGCCGACGGCCAGACGCTGTTTGCGGCCGATGGCGAGTTGCCCACGCCGCTGGTGAGCCTCGACGGCGGCTGGACCTGGGAGACGACGGCGCCGCCGGATAGCTCGGCCGTACAGGCCGTGGCCGTGTCACCAGCGTACGTCGAGGACGGTACGCTGGTCGCCGCGACCGCCGATGGCGTCCACGTCAGCGACGACGGCGGTGCCAGCTGGTTGCCGCTGGGCGCCTTTCCCGGCGGTGGGGCCCAGGAGGTGGCGCTGTCGCCCGCGTGGCCGGGCGACGGATTCGTGGCCGCGGTCTCGGACGCGGGTGAGCTGTGGACCACGGCCGATGGCGGCGACTGCTGGGACCAGGCCGCGGTGCCGGTTGCAGGCGCGGTGACCACGGTCGCCCTGTCCCCCGCCTTCGCGGGTGATGACCGGCTGTGGGTGGGCACGTCGACCGGTGACGTGCTGCGCAGCGACGACCGCGGCGGCTCCTGGCAGGCCTGGGAAGTGACCGTCGACGGCTCGCCGATCGGAGAACGTATCCGCGATCTGTTGCCCCTGGCCGCGGACCGCATGCTGGCCATCGCCCCCGACCACGCCGTGTTGTGCTCCGACGACGGCGGCGAGACCTGGGCCCTGTGCTCCGAGGGGATTCCCTTCGCTGGCGGACAGCAATCCCCCCAATGGGGCCACTACAGCGCGCTCACCACTCCCCCCGACGGCGGCTCGCCCGTGGCGCTCGGAGCCTGGGAGGGGCTGCTCCTCAGCGAGGACGACGGCGCGCGCTGGCGGGAGCGATGCACGGTGGGCCCGGACTACGTCAGGGCCCTCGCGTTCGCGCCGCAGTACCCCGCGGACCCGAGGATCTTCATGGGCACCTACGGCGGCGGCCTGTTCGTCACCGACGACGGCGGCGAGACCTGGGCCGTGACGGCGGACCGCCAGCCCTACCTGTTCTTCGAATCCATCGAGGTCCCTCGCGACTTCCCCTCGGATCCGCGGCTCGTCGCGATCGCCAGCCGCAAGCTGCTGCTCTCCCCGGACGAGGGGGCCTCCTGGGAGCGGGTGAGCATCCCGCAGCTCGAGACCCTGCTGTTCGCCACGGTCTCACCCGCGTTCGCCACCGACGATTCGCTGTTCGTGCACGGCACATCCGCGGAGGGGCGCGAGCGGGTGGTGCTCGGCACGGAGGGCGGCGAGCACTGGACCGTTGTGTGGGAGGCCCCCGAGGACGGCAACGAGCGGATCACACCCCCGGTCTTCTCCGCCGATTACGCGTCCACCGGGGCGGTGTACGCGGTGCGGTCCGAGCCCGTCGAGCTGCTGCGCTCGGACGACCTCGGCCAGACCTGGACGGCGGTCGCGCGGCTCGACGTGGAGGAACCTCGGATCGCCGCGCTCTTCGTGCTCGACGAGCAGGGGGTGGATCGCTGGGTAGCGGTCACGGCCGCGGGCGAGGTGCGCTCCGGCACCGGAGACGACTCCGACGTACAGATCCAGCCGTCCATCGGCCGGATCGTGCTCTCGGGTCACCTGGTCGGCGAAGACGGGCCCCACGGCCCGATCCCGTACCTGTCGCTCGCTCCCCCGGGGTTGACGCGGTCGCTCGACGGCGGCCGTACGTGGGAGGATCTGCCGGTCCCGTTCCTGACCACCGTACTGCGCGTGGCCGCGCCGCCCGACCACCCGGACGACGCGACGGTCCTGGCGAGCACACACCACGGCGTGTACTACAGCTGTGACGGCGGCGAGCAATGGTCCCTGTTCGACACGCTGATGCGCCTGGAAGAGGACTCCTGCGCCGTCCACTACGACGGCTCCGGCTGGGCCGAGGAGAGCGGGGAACACACCGGGACCCACACGCGGGCCTCCGCCACGGCCGGCGATGTGGCCACCGTCGGTGTGGTCGGGGACGCGGTGAGCTGGCTCGCGGCAAAGGGGCCCGACGGTGGGCGGGCGACGGTGCACGCCGACGGCGAGCTCGCAGGCGAGGTCGACCTCTTCGCCGACGGACCGACGGTCAGCGACGCGGTCTTCACCCACGCGTTCGCCCAGGGCGGCGCGCACGAGCTGACGATCGAGATCGTGCAGGGTCGTGTGGACGTGGACGCATTCGAGGTCGTCCGTGCCGATCTACTCAACGGACCGAACCGATGGCAGCGAGGCGACTGGTGCATCGGGGAGGATCCCGACACCGAGCCGCCTTCCCCTCCGGCGGCGGCGGACGGCTGCTGCCCGGCCGGTTCCGGCGGGAGGAGCGGCGGAGTGCAGGCCACGGCGCTGCTCCTGCTGCTGTGCATACGTCGAAGGTTCCCGGGAGACGGATCGATCCCGCGTGGCGCCGGCGCCACGATCGGCCGTGGTGGGCTACTCTGCCTGGCGCTCGCAGCCGCTCCCTGTCTCGCCTGCAGTCCCGATCGGGATCCGGCAGACGATCCGACCGCGCCGGGCGAGGTGACCGACCTGGAGGTCCAGTTCGACGACCAGTTCCCCACCGTGGCCCGGGTTTCGTGGCAGACCGACGTGCCAGGTCACTCCTGGGTGGCGTACGGCGTCGACCTGGAGCTCCTCACCCCGGTCACGGAGGAAGCGACGAGCGATCACGAGCGGGTCGTGCTCGGCCTCCCGGCTGGCGCGGAGATCTCGATACAGGCATTCACGGAGACCGCGGACGGGATCACCCTCGCCAGCGACGTGCACACCGCGAGCATCGCCCCTCCCCCCGACGAGCTTCCCTGGATCGACATCACGGTCTTCGACGAGGCCCGCATGCACGAGGCCCGCTGGCTCCTCGTCGCATTCGTGCAGTCTCACGGGGCGTGGGTCGCCATCATCGACCGCGCGGGCGACTACGTGTGGTACGTGCGCACCGACGAGGACCTGCTCACGAGCACGCCCAAGCCCGGCCGAGACGGCGGGTCGCTGCTGTACGCCCAGTGGGACATCGCCCAGCAGGTGGATGTCGGCGGCGTGATCCGCCAGCCCCTCGATGGTTCGCCGCGGACCCAGTCGGTGACGGTCACCGGCCACCACGACTTCGACGAACTGCCCGGCGGAGACCTCGGCTGGATCGGGCTGATCGTGGAGACGTGGACGGTCGACGAGGTCGAGCAGCCCATCGCGGTCGACGTCATCCTGGAGGCGCCCGAGGGCGTGGGCCACGACGAACCGCACGAGACGATCTGGAGCTACTCCCAGGACCAGCAGCCCTTCGAGACCTGCCAGCACTTCCACGCCGAGGCCTTCGCCACCGGCGCGGCCGACTGGAGCCACGCCAACTCCCTGATGTACGTCGAGGACGACGACGCCTGGACCATCATGTCCAAGAACCTGGACTCGATTCACAAGGTGGACCGCGTCACCGGTCATACGGTCTGGCAGATGGGCGGCGCAGAGAGCGACTTCACCATGGTGGGCGGTGAGGAGGGCTGGTGGAGCCACGGGCACATGTCGCACATCTGGCCCGGAGGCATGGTCGTGTTCGACAACCGCTACCACGACCCGACGCAGGACGGCGCGCCGGGCGTGTCCCGCGTCGTCGAGTACGCCTGGAGCGAGGCGACCCTGGAGGTCGAGCCGATCTGGCAGTACGAGGATCCCGAGGGCCGCTTCATCCCCCTGTTCGGTGATGCCCGCAAGCTCGACAACGGCAACGTCCTGACGAGCTGGATGACGGCCGGCCTGCTGCGGGAGATCGCCCCCGACGGCACGGTCGTGTGGCAGGCCGAGAACGAACTGGGCAGCTCGACCGGACGGATCCGACTCCTGGAGGACCTCTACGACCTCACCGCCTCGCAATGATCACCGCTGCTGGCGGATCCGGGTGGTATCCTCCCCCCCACGGAGGCGGCGACACGGCATGCGATCATCCCGACTGCCCCTCCTGCCCACGCTCCTGCTGCTGATCGCGGGCAGCGGCTGCCAGCCCGAGGACCTCGGCGGCGGCCCGGGCAACCCAGGATCCGAGCCGCTGGAGATCACGGAACTCACCCTCGAGGGCAGCGACCACTGCTCGCTGGTGGCACGGGTCCGCTGGCACACGACGGTCGAGGCCACGGCTGCCGTGGAGTTCGGCGCGGCGGGGATCCCCGAATTCGTGGTCCACGGCGAGACCACCGGTACGGACCACGAGGTGGTCGTCGTGGGGATGCGACCCGAGGAGCACAACACGCTGTGGGCCTCGTCGATCAGCGCGGACGGCGAGGTGGTCCGCTCCGAGCCGCTGTCCTTCGAGACGGGCGAGGTGCCCGAGCCGTGGCAGCCGCTGACCGTCGACATCCACGACGCCGCGCGAGCCCGGACGGGCTGGACCCTGTTCAACGTCGCGCTGGACATGTACACGCCCACCTTCGTGGTGATGGTCGACATGGAGGGGTATCCGGTCTGGTACCACCGCCTGGGCGAAGAGGAGGAGGGCAAGGGGCGAGCGGACGTCATCCCCTCGCTGATCGGGGGCCACGTGCTGATCGGTCCGGGGGTCCCCACGGGGACGGGACCCGCCGAGGTGGACCTGTGCGGGGAGGTCCTGTGGGAGGGCCCGGAGCAGGACCTCGCCCTCGGTGCCGACGGCGGCTACCACCACGTGTTCCGCAAGACCGCCGCGGGCCTCTACATGCTGGTGGAGCTCGAGGTCCAGGGTGAGCAGCTGGGAGACATCATCGTGATGATGGACGACCAGCGCGAGGTGGTGTGGTCATGGAACACCTTCGATCACCTGCAGGACCACCCCGACTGGATCCACATGAACTCGGTGTGGATCGACGAGGACGAGGAGACGCTGTACGCGAACTCGTATGCGGCGGACCGGCTGTTCAAGATCGACGCGGTGAGCGGCGAGCTGCTGTGGACGTTCGGCGCGACCGGCGAGTTCGCGGCCGACCCGGACGCCACCGATCCGTGGCCCGGGCGGGCCCACGGGGTCTCGGTGCTGCCGGACGGCCACCTGCTGCTGTACGACAACGGATCCGAGGAGCGCGCCTACTCCCGCGTCGTGGAGTACGAGATCGACGAGGCCGAATCCTCCGCCAGGATCGCCTGGCAGTACCCCGGTACGCTCGCCGACGATCCGTGGTGGGCCGCCGCCTGGGGCGACGCCGACCGCCTGGACAACGGCAACACGCTGATCAACGCCGCAGCCGGTACCGGAACGCCGCCGGCCGCAGTCAGCCGCACCTTCGAGGTCACCCCGGAGGGCGAGATCGTGTGGCAGGCCTGGTGGTACGAAGACGCGGATGTCGAGCTCGGCTCCGCGGCTGCGCAACGCGTCGATCCCCTGGCCACCCCACTCATCGACTCCCGACCTGTTGACTAGGCCGCCGCGCTTGTCGACGATTCGACGATGGCACCGCTGACCATACTCAACACGGCCACCAGCACGCTCGGCGGCGTGCAGCGGGGCGCGCTGTGGCTGGCCATCCTGGCGGCACAGATGGTAGCCGTGGTGCTGCTGGTGCTGGATCCGAGGCTGGCCATCGGGCTGGTGCTGGGCATCCTGCTGTTCGTCCTGGCGCTGCGCTATCCGTACGCAGCCGTGCTGGGGGTCGTGGCCACGCGGCTCGCAGCGACCAACGCCCTCTCCATCCGGGTCGGCCCCATCTTCCTGTCGATGTTCGAGCCGACGTACGTGCTGGCGTTCCTGGCGCTGGTGATCCGCTCATCACAGCAGCGCCGCGCACGGCTGCACGACTTCCCCGCCTCCGCCCTGTTCCTGGGTCTGCTCACCTGGTTCACCGTGAGCCTGGCCTGGTCGGCTGACCAGGTCGAGGGCCTGCTGTTCGTGATTCGCGTGTTCATCGCTTTCGGGATCGTATGGCTGATCGCCAGCGAGATCCGCACCCCCGAGCGCTTCCTCCAGGTGTTCTGGCTGTGGCTCGTGGTCTCGGCCACGATCGGCGTGGTCGGGGTGATGTATGGCGACTACAACACCGCAGCGCCGGGCGACGTCTCGTTCCAGACCATGGAGGGGGGCGCGCGCTCCGGCGGACTGGGGCAGCACCCCAACTGGTTCGGCATGGCCATGGCGTTCGGGATCAATCCCGCACTCGCGATGGCCTACGTGGAGCGCCGCCAGGGACGCCGCCTGCTCCTGGTCGTGCTGGCCCTGATCCAGCTGTTCGTCGTGCTGCACACCGGGAGCCGGGGGGCATTCGCCGGGGTGGTGCTGGGCAGCATCTTCCTCGCCCTGCACAACGAACGACTCCGTCGCTACCTGTACCGCTACTGGTTCGTCATCCTCGTGCTGCTGGCCGGCAGTCTGATCCTGGGCGCGGGGTCGTTCAACGCCTCGGTCATGCGCGTGGTCAACCGCAGCCTCGGCACCCTGTTCACCGGAAACGTGCGCTTCAACAACTGGACCGCCTGCTACGAGATGCTCGTGCAGACCCTGGGCCTGGGTATCGGCGCCGGCAGCTACGCCAAGGTGGTGGGCCTGTACGACGCACGCGTGGCCATGAACTACTATGCCTACCCTCACGGCGTCTTCTGGGACATCATGGCGCACTATGGCATCGTCGGGCTCACGCTGTTCGGGGTCCTGTGGTGGCGGATCTACCACCGCTTCCGCGCCGCTTGCCGCGCTGTGCGCGGGACCAGCGTCGAGATCTGGCTGATCGGCATGCTCGCCGGCTACATCGGCTACTGGTCGCATTCCTTCGTCGAGTTCCACCTGGAGGACAAGCCCGCCTGGATGTTCCTGGGCATCCTGCTCGGCCTGATCGGCCTCGCGGACCGTCTGGGCGCCGACCCGAAGCAGCTGGAGCCCCACCGCCTGGTCAAGTCCGGCGCGGCCGCGGCCTCCACGGGGGACACGGCAGCGGACACCGAGGAGGAGCCGACGCAGGAGACCCCTTGACGCCCCGCCCTCACTCCTGTGGCGCAGCGACCTCCACGGTTCCCTCCTTGACGTTGACGAGCAGCACCAGCGAACCATCGCCGAGCGGGACCAGCGAGACCGGGGCGTACCGGGTCTCCCCGGAGAGGAACGGCGGGAACGCCATCCCTGCGTAGGCGTACTCGGCCCGGATCTGTCTGGACTCGGGATCCACGCCGACGAACCCGTCCTGCAGCTGGATCACGTACAGGTCCGGTCCCTCCAGGTGGGCGACGAGGGATCCCTCGGTGTCCAGCTCCGACACGAGCTCCAGATCAGGGTCGTAGACGTGCCCGCCGACCAGGACGTGACCGCGGACACGATCCATGGCCAGCGGGCGCAGCGCGCTGCTGTCCACCGTGGTCTCGGCGACCACCGCCCCCCCGTCCACGGCCACGAGGCGATCCGCCAGCGGGTAGTACGCGAACAGCCGCCCCGTGTCCGGCGCCACGACCACGGCCATGTGCTGGAGCCGGTCGGCGTCGTGGGGCTCCTGCACGTCACCGATCACGATCTCCTCGACCTGCCCGCCAGCCAGGTCCAGGCGTAGCACGCTCGCGCGGGGCGGGTGGGAGACGTAGGCCACGCCACGATCGGCGTCCAGCGCCAGGTCCGACAGGATCACGTGCCCGGTGCACAGGGGATCGCAGGCGAGCTGGTGGCTGTCGAATCCCAGGTCCCACTCGTCGACCGGTTCGAGGGAGTCGGCGTCGAAGGCCCGCACCTCGGTGGTCTCCTGGCTCGCCACGTACACCCGACGGGCGGCGGGATCGAACGCCGCGGAGAAGGGCCACCCCGGGGTATCCAGTGCCACGGCCTGCCCGGCGAACCAGTCCACGACCCACGTCTGGTCCGACAGGTGGCTGGGCAGCCACATCCGTCCGGTGGCCTCGTCGACCACGGTGTGGTCCAGGGTCAGGCCGAGGGGTGGTGAGGTCCACAGGGTCCGGTCGTCCGGTCCGATGGCCGAGATGCTCAGGGAGTCCTCGTTGCCCACGTAGAGCCGGTCGAGGGACTCCTGGTACACCGCGAAGTGGGGCGTCTTGCCCACCTCGGCTGCGGCGAGCAGGCTGCCGTCGGCCGGATCGAGGGCGTACACGACCCCCGGCTCCCCCTTGTAGGGCTCGCCGGGCAGCACCTCGGCGCCCTGCCGCGCCACGGCATAGATGCGTCCCCGTGCCGGCACCGCGGTCAGCCCGAACGTGTCGGATCCCGCGGGGATCTCGCCGTCGGGCTGCAGCATCGCGTCGAAGCGCAGCACCTGCCCGCCCAGGCGCTCGGCCACGAACACGGCGCCGTCCTCCCCCACGGCGACCTGGCTGGGCATGCCGGCGGCCGCAGTGCTCTCGACCTCGCCGGTCTGCAGGTCGAGCCGATGGACCTGCTCGTCGAGGTCGTCCGTGAACACCAGCTGCGATTCCGTGGGCACGAAGTAGCTCACCCGGTCGCTCACGTCGTACGCCTCGACCTGCTCCAGGGTCACCCCGTCGAGGCGGACGACCTGGCCATCCGATCCGCAGTGCACGAACACGTCCCTGCTCGCGGGCTCGACCACGAACCACTCGGTGTGCGTGCACACGGGCAGGACCTCCTGCACCTCGTGGGTCACCGCGTCGATCCGGATCAGCTCACCCGTGTCCCGGTGGTTGACCAGCAGGCTGCCGGTCGTGGGCACGCATTCGATGGTGGCGAACAGCGGAACCCGCTCGTTGGTGAGGTGCCGCAGGTCGACGACGTCCAGCAGGGCGCCGTCCTCGCCCGAGGCCACACCCACCGCTGGCACGTGCAGGTTGGTGAAGAACACCTCGTCGTGGCCGGGGCACACGGCCAGGTCGTACAGGCCGACGGAGTTGCCCTCGGCGGGTGCGAGGCGGGCCGTGTCCCCCGCAGACCAGGGCGGCTCGGCCGGTGGTGGGGGATCGTCCGGCTCCTCCGCGCATCCGGCAAACACGACGAACGCCACGCAGAGCCAGCGAGCTGCGGCGGAACCGGATCGTCGAGCCAGCGGCATGCGGGCCGGCATATCACGCCACCTCACGCGCCTCCATTCCTTTCGGGTGCACCTCCGCTGGTGCGACGTCTTTTACGCACAGGGTAGGATCCAGAGATCAGGAGGGCACACGGCCCCGAGGAGATCCCGATTGAAGATCGCGCTGGTCCATCCCTTCCCCGACCCGGTCGTGCACGGGCTGCGGGTGCTCAGGGCAATCCTGCGGGCAGAGGGACACGACGTCGTCCTGGTGCACATGGGCGACGCCACCGGGCTGGGCGTCACATCCACGGCGACCATGGGACGCCGCCGGTATTCGCGGCGCGTGCTGGATCGGCTGGTGGGGATCACCTGCGACGCCGACCTGGTCGGCGTCGCGGTGATGACCAACTTCGTGCAGGCTGCGGTGGAGATCACGTCGGCGCTGCGCCGCGCGAGGCCGGATCGGATGATCGCCTGGGGCGGCGTGCACGCGTCGTTGCGTCCGGACGAGTGCCTGGACCACGCCGACGTCGTCCTGGTCGGCGAGGCGGAGCACAGCCTCCCGGAACTCGTCCGCCACCTGGAGGCGCGCGAGGACTGGACGGCCGTACGGGGGTTGTGCTTCCGGGACGGACGCGACCTCGTCCACACCCCAGCAGCACCCCTGGCCGCCGATCTCGATCTCCTCCCCCACCCCGATCTGGACCCGATCGGCCAGTGGGCCCTCCTCGGAGGGCAGCTCCTCCCGCTGGACATCCGCCGTACGCACCGGCTGATGGGCCTGTCGTCGGTGAGCGCCGAGTTCGGCGTCGTCGCCTACCAGACCATGACCAGCCGCGGCTGCCCCAACGCGTGCAGTTACTGCGCGAACGCCGCGCTGAGCCGGCTCGCCCCGTCCGGGAACTACCTGCGCTACCGTTCGGTCGAGTCGGTCATCGACGAGTGCGCGGCAACGGTCCACCGTTTCGGTTTCGTCGACTACATGTGGTTCTCGGACGACGTGTTCCTGTCGCGCCCCCTGCGGGAGCTGGAACGCTTCGCCGAACTCTACCGCCGCCGCGTCGGCCTCCCGTTCTACATGCTGGTCAGCCCGACCACGGTGGACGACGATCGCTACCGGGTCATGGTGGAGGCGGGATTGCAGATCGCGCAGATGGGGATCCAGAGCGCCAGTCCGCGCACGCTGGCCCTGTACAACCGCTCCCGGATGAGCCCCGCTGCGGTGCGAACAGCAGCGGCGACGATGCACGCCCACGTCGGTCGGACCCTGCCGCCGATCTACGACGTCCTGATCGACAATCCCTGGGAGACCAACGACGATCTGCGGGCCACGATCCGGCTGATCGCGAGCCTGCCGCGACCGCATCGCCTGCGGCTGTTCTCCCTGGTCCTCTTCCCGGGCACGGCCCTCAACGACCGGGCTCGCGCCGAGGGCTTGCTCGTGGACGAGGTCGAGGACGTGCAGCACCACATGTTCACGAGGCGCAACGCGGACACCTACCACAACCTGCTGCTGGTCTCGCAGGCGAGGGGGCTGTTGTCGCGGCGGCTGGCGGGTGCGGCGACCAGCCCTCGGCTGGACCCCCTGCTCCACAGCCGACCCGCCCAGCAGGTGGGCCAGGCCTTCTGCAGCGTGTCGCAGTCCGTTCGGCGCACGATCGACCGGCTGCTCGATCTCCGGGCAACGCGCGCGGCAGGATTCGATCCCTGAGCGTCACGGGAACGTAGTAGCATTCCTCGTCGGGAGGAACACGAGCGCGTGTCCACGACCCGGACCCATCCCACACGACCGCACGATCCCGACCGCAGGGGACGGGTGCTCGTCACCGGCGGCGGCGGCTTCCTCGGCAGACACGTCTGCCACGCCCTGGCCGAGGACGGATACGTGGTCACGGCCCTGGACAGCCTCACCTGCCCCAACAGCTCGTTGAGCTGTGCCGAACTCGACCACCCGTCGATCCGTGCCGTCGAGGGCACCACCCTCGATCGCGCGCTCCTGGCACGACTGGTCCCTGTCCACGACGACGTCGTGCACTTCGCCTCCACGGTGGGGGTCGGAGAGACCATCGACCACCCCCTCCGGACCCTGGACAACCTCACGAGCACGCGCAACCTGGTGTGCCACCTCACCGCGGGGCAGGCCCTGCTGTTCGGGTCGTCCGCCGACGTGTACGGCATGCACTCGGTGCAGTACGACCGGCCCATGCGCGAGGATGACCACGTGGTCTACGAGCGCCCCACGGTCAAGCGGTGGGTGTACCCGGTGGTCAAGGCCCTGGAGGAGACCCTCGTCGCAGGCGCGCCGGCGCCGAGCGTTGCGGTGCGGATCTTCAACACGTACGGCCC
The DNA here is from genome assembly GCA_964639985.1 of uncultured Rickettsiales bacterium. GTDB lineage: Bacteria > Myxococcota_A > UBA796 > UBA9615 > CAYRNR01 > CAZXHG01. The sequence continues at coordinate 13,655 of CAZXHG010000061.1, read as the reverse complement.
CGCCATGGACCACCCCCACCCCAAGCGTGTGGTCCCCTCCTTCGTCAGGGCCATCTCCGAGGGTAGGCCCCTACGGATCCACGGCAGCGGCCAGCAGCAGCGCTGCCTCGCGTACTACAACCGACGTCGTGCGCGGGTGTGTCGCCGCGCTGCGCTACGCCCGGACCCTGTCCCCTGGAGCCCACGAGTCGATCAACATCGGCAACGACCACCCCATCGCGGTCCTGGATCTCGCCCGGAAGATGAACCGGATCGCGGTGGACCTGGGTATGCTCGACGAGCCGGTCCCCGTCCTGGTCCGACAGAAGGACCTCTACTCCGAGACCTTCGACGACGAATGGCACCGTCAGCCCGACCTGTCCAGGGCCGGACAGTTGCTCGGCTACGCCCCCTTGGTGCCCATGGAGGAGGGGCTGGTCGAGACGCTGCGCTGGGCACGCGGCCTCGCCGGGAGCGCGGATTGACCAGGCCGGCCGTGGTCCACGCGTTCACGGTGGACGTGGAGGAGTGGTACCACCCGATCCTCCCGTACCGGCAGGCCGACTTCGGGCCGTCACGGCTGGTCGAGGGGATGGCGCCGCTGCTGGACCTCCTCGACCGCCACGGCGTGAAGGCGACGTTGTTCTGGGTCGGGCAAACGGCGAGGTCCCACGCGCGACTCCTGCGGCGCCTCGCCGACGCCGGCCACGAGGTCGGCTGCCACGGGCTGGCTCACGACGGGATGATCTACGACCTGAGCCCCGGGGAGTTCCGCCGCCAGACCCGCGAGGCGATCACGATCCTGGAGGACATCGCAGGGTGCGGGATACGGGGGTACAGGGCGCCGTTCTTCTCCATCACGCCACGCATCCCGTGGGCCACGGAGGTCCTCGCCGAGCTGGGACTGTCCTACGACTGCAGCATCTTCCCGGTGAAGAACTGGCGCTACGGTGATCCCTCGTTCCCGCTGCTGCCGACGCGCCTGGCCGCGGGCCTGTGGGAGTATCCCCTGCCGGTGCGCCGGATGTGGAGAGCGAGGATCCCGGCGACGGGCGGCGCCTATTTCCGCCTCTACCCCTACCGGATGACCGCCTCGAACATCCGCCGCTCCGAGCGCGACGGCCTGCCCGTGGTCTTCTACGTCCACCCGTGGGAGCTCGACCCCGGGCACCCGGTCGTCCGCTTCGACTGGCGGGCCTGGGGCACACACTACGCCAACCTCCGCCGGACGCGACCCCGGCTGGAGCGCCTGCTGGACGACTTCGACTTCGCCCCGATCCGCGACGTGCACGGAGGCACGCTGGACCGATGAGCAGATCGACAGCGGGATCTGCGGCGAGTCCGGCCGGCTGGCGCGGGAAACGGCTGTTCGACCTGGTCCTGGTGACCCTGTCGTCCCCGGTGTGGCTCCCCACGCTGGCTGGCCTCGCCACGATCGTCCGGGTGGGTTCGGGTGCTCCGGTCCTCTTCCGCCAGGAGCGGATGGGCCTGAACGGCCAGACCTTCGTCCTGTACAAGTTCCGGTCCATGGACCCCGGGATCGACGCGCCCCGGGAGGCGCGCTTCGCGGGCTGGACCTACCCCGGCGATCCGCGGACGACCACGCTGGGCCGGTGGATGCGCAAGTGGCGCCTCGACGAGGTCCCGCAGCTCGTCAACGTCCTCAGGGGGGACATGAGCCTCGTGGGCCCGCGGCCCGACACCCCGGACGTGGCCGCCGGGCTGCGCGACTCGATCCCCGGCTTCATGGACAAGTACGGCGTCCTCCCCGGACTGACCGGGCTCGGCCAGGTGTCGCGTGGGTATCACCGCTTCTCCACCCCCGAGGAGCTCCGCGCCAAGGTGGACCTCGATCGCCGCTACGCGCGAGAGTCCGCCCCGCTGCTCGACCTGTGGATCCTCGCGAGGACCCCGGGGGTGCTGGCGCGCGGGCAAGGGGTGGTCTGAATGGCCCCCCCACGGAGGACCGCGCAGTGAGACCCATGTCGGACGCGTGGCTGATCCAGGTCGAGGTCACCAACCAGTGCGCCCACGGCTGCTCGCACTGCACACGGGCAACCCGCCACTTCCGCGAGTCCTACTTCGCGGACCTGCCGTTCGTCGAGCGGGCGCTGTCATCCCTCTCGGGCTGGCGGGGCGGGGTCGGTTGCATGGGCGGCGAACCCACACTCCATCCCCGGTTCGAGGCGATCTGCGCCCTGTACCGCGCCCACTTCCCCCGCCGCCAGTGCGGCCTGTTCACCAGCGGAGGAGAGGCCTATCTCGCGTACCGGGACCTCATCGAGGAGACCTTCGGGATCGTCGTGTACAACGACCACAGCACGCCCGGCGCACACCAGCCGCTGATGGTCGCCTCGCGGGACGTGATCCGCGACGAGGCCCTGCGGGAGCGCCTGATCGACAGGTGCTGGCTGCAGGAGATCTGGTCGCCCTCCATCTCGGTCCGAGGTGCGTTCTTCTGCGAGGTGGCCGCGACGTTCGACATGCTGTTCGACGGGCCCGGCGGCTACACCCTCGAGCCCGGGTGGTGGAAACGGTCCATGCACGAGATCCGGGACCAGCGCGACCGCTACTGCGCCCAGTGCAGCATCGCAATCCCCCTGCCCGCCCAGCCCGCCGACGCACCCCACGAGTGCGTGTCGATCTCCAACGCCAGACGCCTCGAGGAGGTGGGCTCCCCGGTCGCGCAGGCCTCGCAGCTCCGCATCGTGGAGGCGATGTACTCGGCCCGGGATATCGAGGACATGAGAAGACCCCCGGGCCGCTGGAAGCCGTTCCGCTACGCGCGCCGCGGACGACACAACTGGTACCGGACGCGATACCTGCGCTACCACGTCCGCTTCGCCCTGGACCGGCTGAGACTGCTGAGGCGGGGGTTCTACTGAGGCATGCCCGGACGTAGCCGGTTCGAAGGAAGGTGCGTGGTCCTGGTGGTCGAGGGGATCTCGGTCCCGGCGTACACCAAGGTGTGGGACACCGCCCGCGCGCTGCGGGACCAGGGCGCCGACGTCTCGGTGATCTGCCCCCGGTCCATGGGATTCACGAAGGCCCGCGAGACGCTCGAGGGCATCGACATCTACCGCCACCCCCTGCTCGAGGCGACGACGCCCCTGGGCTTCGTGCCGGAGTACCTTCACGCCCTGGGCTCCGAACTCGGGCTCCTCGCGAGGATCGCCCGCAAGCGGCGCATCCACGCCATCCATGCCGTGAGCCCGCCCGATCTGGTGTTCCTGCCGGCGCTCCCGTTCATCCTCGCCGGCAGTCGGTTCGTGTTCGATCACCACGATCTGAATCCAGAGATGTTCGTGGCCAAGTTCGGCCGGCGCGGTCCCCTCGTGGGATTGCTTCGCCTGTTCGAGGCGCTCTCGTTCCAGCTGGCATCCCACTCCATCGCGCCCAACGAGACCTCCCGCGACATCGCCGTGGGTCGAGGGCGCATGGACCCCGCGCGCGTCACCGTCGTCCGCAGCGGACCGGACCCACGACGGCTGAAGATCGGCCCCGGCAACCCAGCTCACCGGCAGGGCAAGGCCCACCTCGTCGGCTACGTGGGGCTCGTCGAGAAGCAGGACTGCCTCGACACCTTCGTCGAGATCGTGCGGCGCGTGCTGGACCGACGCTCCGACGTTCACTTCGCTCTGGTCGGCGACGGGACCGAGCTGGCAGGCGTCCGGCGGCTGGCAGCCCGGCTGGGGGTCGACGACGCCATCACCTTCCATGGCTGGGTGTCCGACGGCGATCTCCTCAGCGAGATCCTCTGCACCTGCGATGTCTGCGTGAGCCCGGATCGGCCCAACGAGTACACGGACCGCTGCACGACCATCAAGACCATGGAGTACATGCTCCTGGGCAAGCCCATCGTCCAGTTCGATCTCCGCGAGGCCCGCATCTCGGCCGGCGACTCCGCCCTCTATGCCCGCAACGGCGACGTGCACGACTTCGCCGATCGGATCGACCGCCTGCTCGACGACGAGCCCCTGCGCCGGGAGATGGGCGATCGTGGCCGCCGCCGCGTCCTCGACGGCCTGGCCTGGGAGTTCCAGCGCGAGGCGCTGATCGAGCTGTATGCCGACGTGCTCGGCGTGCCATGATGACGTCGTGCTTCGGTCCCCACATCGATGAGCCGCGCGTTCCCCATCCTCGTCCTCCTGCTGGCGAGCTGCTCCCCCCCGGCCGCGCAGGACGAGCCCGGCTCGGGGCCCGACGACCACGGCGTCTCGTTCGCGGTGATCACCGACCTGCACCTCCCCGACGCGACCATCGACCTCGACCAGTACGCCGAGTACCCGGACCTGATCCCGCTGCTCGAGGGCGCCGAACAGAACCTCCGCACCGCGGTGGACGAGCTGCTCGCCGTCGAACCGGCCCCCGACCTGGTGCTGGTCCTCGGCGACCTCGTACACGACTTCGACACGGACCGTGACCTGGCCGACTATCGCGCGGGATCCAACCACATCGACGAGATCGCGGCCGAACTGAGGCGCCTGCCCATGCCGTGGTACGCGGTCGCAGGCAACCACGACCACCACTGGCCCGAAGCCGAACAGCTGCACACGCTGTACCGGGAGAAGCTCGGCGCCGATCACGTGGGCGAGCGGCCCTACCAGGCCGTGACCTCCGGTAACGTGAGGTTCCTCCTGCTCGATCCGTATCTCAAGAACGCCGAGGCGCCGTACGAGGACCCGGGCTTCGGCGAGGAGCAGCTGACCTGGATCGGACAGGAGCTCGGCGAGGATCTGCCGACCTTCATCGCGCTGCACCCCCCGCTCGACCAGGTCGCGGCGGAACCCCACGGCGGGCAGGACTCATCCGTGCTCTGGGAGGGGCGCGACAACGTGCTGGGGATCGTCTCCGGACACCTGCATCAGTGGAGCACGGGCACGCACGCCAGTACCGGGGCGCCCCAGATCGTGTGCCACGCCGTGCTCGACGACGCGTCGGCCCGGCTGACGGTGGACGTGCACGACGACGGAGGGGGATTCATCATCGTCGGTGAGGACGAAATCGACTGGTTCCCCTTGCGGTAGGCCCCTCAGGAGCCGGGGAAGAACGGCGAGAACCAGAGCCTGTCCCGATCCTCGTCCAGCCGGATCCTGACGTACACCGGAGCAGCCCAGTCGATCGGCTGCAGCAACGGGCCCTCGACGCTGAACAGCAGCTCGCCCCCGCCGTCGAGGACCTCCACGCCGTCCACGGCGGTCTCGTCGGCGAGATCCACCCACAGCTCGGCCGGCATGGCTCCGGGCGGCAGCTGCGCGCCGGGCAGGTAGACCTGGCCGTCGGCGCCCAGCACTGCCACGGCGGCGGCCGGGCGCCCACCGCTGGTGGCGACCGTGCTGCGCGCGTGCAGGCCGTCGAACAGCGTTGCCCGGTCCAGCTCGCCCGCGATCAGCACCCCGGTCAGGCCGCCGTCGTAGTCCTGGCACCACGTGCCCGTGGGCTTGGCCACGCAGGAGGGGCCGTCCTCCACCGAGCCGGGCCGCGCGTCGTGGGCGTCGGTCCCGGCCACGAACCCCAGCTGGTGGCCCGCGCTCAGCGCGGCCTGCACCGATCCGCTGCCCAGGTAGGCGCCCGTGGTCTTGATGTTCCAGTCACAGCCGTCGGCGTCCAGGTCCAGGCATTCCGAGCAGCCATGCTCGGAGTAGATCTCCACCAGGACCTCGTGGTCGGGGTCGGGCGCGTTGTCCTCGAGGGACCAGTCCACGGGCTGGGGGTGCTCGTACGCCGGGTGGTGGAAGAAGGTCAGCAGGTCCAGCGGACCGCAGGCGTCCTCGGCCGCGTCGAGCGCCTCCCAGAACTCCGGCACGTCAGCCGCGGTCGTGGGGTTGACGTCGTCGTACGTCCAGCCGGACCGCTCCACCGGCTCGTCCCTGGCGTGGCCGATCCGAAAGGCGTCGCAGACCGCGGTGTCGCCGAACACCAGGGTCTTGTGTCCCCCCCGGTAGTGGCCGTCGGGCGCAGGCGCGGTCTGCCCCTCCCAGGTCCACTCGGCGGCCAGCAGGGGCAGCATGCCGCTGTCCTCGGCGGCCTGCACGAGGTCCTGCTGGATGGTCCAGATGTCCACCGCCAGCTCGGGGCTGTCCGTCGGGTAGGCGGTCGAGTACTCGGCGTGGTCGCCCAGGGCTGCGAAGTCGAGGGCCCGCTCACTGGCCTGGGCGAAGAAGTCCTCACCCGGGAGGGCGCTGCGGGGCGTGCAGTCGTCGTCGGGCTGCTCACAGCCGTCGTAGGAGAGGTTGGAGTGGGCGTGCAGGTCCCCCCAGACCAGCGTCCGGCCGAGCTCGATCACCGCCACCTCGCTCGCGGCGAGGGTCCACGCGCCGCCCTGGATCCGGGCCACGACGCCGACCCCATGGGTCCGCAGGCGGGGCTCCCAGCCATCAGCGAGCTGCTCGGGCAGCGCTGGCGACGGGGTGAGCGGAGCCAGGTCCACGGCCTCCGTGCTCCAGCAGTCGTCCGTCGTTCCCTCGCAGTCGCCGTCGAGGTAGCGCAGCTCACCGTCGATCTCGTCGGTCAGCCGCAGCCCCAGGCTCGCGTCGCTCTCGGCTACGGTCGCGACCAGTGTGAGGCCCGGCCCCTCACCGTGCAGGAGCACGTGCCGGTGGGCTGTCAGCTCGAGGGTGACCCCGTCCGGCTCGAGCGCCGCGCCTGCCACCCCCTCGACCCGAAGCCGGTAGACCGCTCCCGGCGTCGCGCCCTCGTCCCACCACGGTCCCGGTCCCTCGGCGATGGCGGACCATCCGGCGCCGCTGTCACGCTCGAGGGTCGCGGCCTCGCCCGTGGACCACAGCAGGGCCCCCTGTTCCCCCCGCAGGCCGGCCAGCGTCGGCGGATCGACGACGTCGGACGGACAACCGGCGCCGATCGCGAGGATCAGTCCGAGTGCGGTCAGCGTCGCTGCGGTTCCCGCGGAATCGGCGTTCGGATCGTGGCAGACGCCCATTCAGTCCACGTACCCCAGCGCGCGCAGCACGTCCTCGTGGTCCGGTGGCGCGGCCGTCATCAGCTCGATCCCGTGCACCAGGGGATCGCGGGTGTCCGGCCCGCGCTGGTCGGGCCCGAAGAGGATCCGTCCCGGCAGATCTCGCGCCGGGGCGATGCCCAGCAGCGCCTGCAGCGTCGGCGCGACGTCGAGGTGGGTGGCGACGCCCGGCTCCCCGCCCACGGGAACCCCTGGCCCTGCGGCCACCAGGATCCCGTCCGCCTCGTGCTGGCCCGAGAACCGGCGCTCCAGGGTCACGTAGTCCGCCATCGGTTCGCCCCCCACGCGGCCCCGGTCGATGTCCGCCTCTCGGAGGCGATCGCGGCGGATCACCAGGCCCAGGGCGCGCCCCGTGCCGGGCTGCGTTTCCCAGCGATAGAAGGGCTCACCGGTGTCGTCCGTCAGCCGCTCGAGGACCGCGGTCAGGTCCCCCGGCTGCTGCCGATCCTCGGTCAGCGTCACGGCGAGCTGGGCCCCGATGCGGACCACCTCCACCGGGCCGAGTTCGGCCGACAGCCGGAGCTGCAGCCTGCGGGTGAGCGGCTGCTTGTAGGGATTGGCGTCGCCGTCGGACAGGGAGGTGAAGCCGTGGTCGCTGACCACCACCACGGTGCTGTCGTGGGGCAGCAGGTCCAGCAGTTCCGCCAGGATCGAGTCGGCCTGCCAGTAGGCATCCTCGAGCACCCTCGCGCCGCCCGGCAGGTCCTCGCCCCAGTAGCGGTGGGCCAGCGCGTCGGTCCCGTAGAAGGTGAAGGTCGCCAGCTGGGGCCGGTGCTCGTGCACGGCCCGGACGAACACGTCGCGGTCGATGCGCGCGCGCAGGCGCTGTCCAGCGATGAACCGTTCGTCCTCGTCCGGCTCGGCGAGCCAGGCCTGCAGTTGCCACCCGGCGGCCTCCAGCAGCGTGCCGAACCGGAGTCCGCGGGGGATGCCGCAGACCGCCAGCCGCAGCGAACCACGTTCGGCCTGGACTGACGTGCGACGAACCCGACGGGACAGCTCCAGTTCCTTGACGAACGACAGCTCGCGCGGCCAGGTCTCCGGGCCGTCGGCGAGCCACGCCGGGACCATGAACCCCGTGGTCCGGCGGGGCGGGTAGGTCACCAGCCACTTGTACACCCCGACCCGCCTGCCCTCGGCCTCGGCCACGTCCCACAGGCGGGGGACGCGGCAGGCCGAGGCCCGCATGCCGAATCCGCTCACGCCGTGGTCGTCCGCGGGTCGTCCCGTGGCGATGGTGGTCCACAGGATGGCCGAGTGGAGGGGCTCCTCCCCCCGCAACACCGCTCGCGTCCCCCGCGCCATCAGCGCCTCCAGCGCCTCCAGCTCGCCTCCGGCGATCATGGGGTCCACGATGTCGAAGGTCGCGCCGTCCCACCCCATCACCAGCAGCTCGACATCCCGCAGCCGCGGCACGGGCCACAGCGAGGTCAGCGCGTACACCGCCACGGCCGCGGCCAGCGCCATGGGCGCCCTGCGCGGCGCCGTCGCACGCCGGATGGCGAGGGCGGCGCCCACGAAACAGGGACCGAGCAGCACGACGAGGGCGTACAGACCGGGTCGGTCGAGGAACCACGGGTTGACCAGCCTGGCCACGAGGGCCAGGACGATCCCCGGCGCGGCGCCGACCAGCAGTCCGCCAGCCACCCGCCACGCCAGCGGCGATCGGCCGGGAGCAGGCGCGGGTGTCGGCGTCGGCGTCATGCTACATTCCGATGGGCGAGGATGGCCCCGGACGATGAGGATCGTACTGCTTTCTCCCAGTCAGCGCTCGATCCTCGGGTCCGGCGTACGCGCCCTGAGCGCCTATGCCCGCGAGCGCGGCCACCCCACGAGCATCGTGTTCCTGCCCGCCGATCTGAGGCTCGACCGGGATCCCGACGGGTACCTGCTGGCCCACCACGGCTACCCTCGCGCCGTGCTCGAGCAGGTCACCCGGACCTGCGCTGACGCCGGCCTGGTCGGGATCTCCCTGTTCAGCTCGACCTTCGACGCCGCCGTACAGCTGACCGACGCGGTCCGCCAGGCCCTGCCGCGCGTCCCGGTGATCTGGGGGGGGGTCCACCCCACCGTGCGGCCCACGGAGTGCCTGGCCCACGCGGACTTCGTCTGCGTGGGGCTGGGGGAGGAGGCGCTGGTCGAGCTGGCCGACCGGCTGGACGGCGGTGGGGATCTGCACGACATTCCCAACATCTGGGCCCGGGTCGACGGGCAGGTGGTGGCCAACGACTGCAGCACGTCGCGCATCGCCATGGACGACCTGCCACCGCCGGACATGGACCTCGACGTACACCATGTGCGCGACCTGCGCACCGGGCGGATCGCGCCCCTCTCGCTGGACCGTTTCCGGGCATCGATGCACCGGGTCCGCGCGGCCCGCGGCCGCTCGCTGCGCTCCCTGGTGTTCCTCGGCAGCCGGGGCTGCCCCCATCGCTGCGCGTACTGCGCCAACGCCACCTACCACGATCTCTACGGGGCCTCGTGGGGGGTGGACCGGCTGGGCGTGGACCGACTGGTGGACCAGCTCGCCGAGCTCGTCGACCGTTTCCCGTTTGCCGAGGAGGTGGAGTTCGCCGACGACGACTTCGCCGCGCGCCCCCTGGCCGACGTGGAGCGGTTCTGCCACCTCTACGCCGACCGGATCGGCCTCCCCTTCCACTTCCTCAGCTCACCGGCCCAGGTACGCCCGGAGCGGATCTGGCCGCTCCGCCAGGCCGGGTGCTTCTACTTCCAGATGGGCATCCAGAGCACGGCCGACACCACGCTCGACCGCTATGGGCGCACCGGCGAGGACGACCGCCTCCGCGAGGCAGCCGAGCTGCTCGCCGAGGCGTCGAGGGACGCGATGCCACCGTGCTACCACGTGATCCTCGACGATCCCTTCGAAGCCCACGAGGAGCGTCTGCAGACCCTGCGCTTCGTCAACACCCTCCCCAGGCCCCTGTGGCTCAAGCGGTCCACGCTGGTGCCCTACCCCGGCACCCCGATCCGCCGCCGCGCCGTGGACGCGGGGTTGCTGGATCCGGCCACGGAGGCGCAGACCGTCTACCCACGTGTGCTGACCGCACCGCGGGCCACGCCGCTCAACCTGGTGTGGCGGCTGCTCAACGACGGCGCGCCAGCCCGGGTGGTGGACCGTCTGAGTCGCGCGTCGGCGCTGGTCGAAGACAGCCCGATGAACCGGGTGGCGGCCACGCTCGCGCCGCCCCTCGACGCGGGGCTCGCCCGGCTGCAGCAGGGGCGACGGTGGTGGCGCCTCGGGTGGGCTGCGGCCCTCGCGGGGGACCTGGACTACCTCGCCGACCGCGTCGTACACGTGGCCACGGGCCCGCCCAAGACGCCCACGAGCCAGCCCCCCGGTTGACCGGCCCGGTGGGCCGCCCCCTCACGGCCCTGGTTCGAAGAAGCGCTCCCGCCCCAGCTGCTGCAGTCGGTGCAGCGTGCCCAGTCGCCACAGGTACAGCTCGGGGTGCTGGCGGACGCGGCGGGCCAGGTCCCGGGCGAACCGGTGTACGGCGTCGTCGATCCAGTGCCTGGCCTCCGGCGCGGTGGTCCGCCCCCTGCCCGGGGGGCGATGGGCCGGGCCGACCACCACCGTCGGACGCAGCTCCACGTCCACGTGCACGTGGGCGACGACCAGGGAGGCGCCGCCGAGCCAGGCGAGCCGGGCCGCACCGTCCGGCATCCACGCCCTGCCCGTCAGGAACGGCACCGGTCGGAAGCGGCTCCCCCAGCGCCCGTCACCGGGCAGGACGACCACGGCGCCTGCGGCCAGCGCCCGGGCGGCGTCGCGCAGGAATCCATCCGCGGGCAGCTGCCGCGGTCCACGCACGCCACCTTCCCGGTGCGAGGCACGGCGCATGGCTACGCCGAGTCGCGAGGGATCGGGCAGCCGGGTGTGCAGCGCAGCCGGGGGCAGCACCATCTCCACCACCCGGTGTCCCCGCTCGTGCATCGCGGGGCCGAGCAGCCGGTGGAAGCCGAGGTGGGAGGCCATCACCACGACGCCTCGCCCTCGCGCGAGCTCGGCGCCCAGCATGTCATCTCCCTCGCACCGCACGTCGAAGCGGCGCACGACGCCGGTCAGGTCGGGCTGCAGCGCCGGCAGGAGCTGGCCTGCCAGCTCCAGCGCGGCCGCGCGCGCGAGCACCCGCCGCTCTCCGCGCCGGTCGAGCTGCGCGCCGATCCACTCTCGCAGCGCTCCGTGGAGGTGCCGCTGCCGGTCGGGTCGGGCTGCCAGCACCCCCCTCCCCACCACGGCGCACGACGCGCGGCGGATCACCGCGGCCACCGTGCCCGCCGTCGCGCGATGCGCGCCGCGCGCCACGCCGTCCCCAGGGCCAGGGCGGGCACGCCACGACTCATGGAGCGGGCCACCCCTGGGCGCGCCAGCACATGCAGGATCGCCGGAGGAAGCCTGTCGTTGCGGCACAACGCCAGCAGGGCGTTGGTGTACGAGGGCTCGATCTCCTTGAAGTCGCGGGTCACCCGGGGGGTGCACCACCCCTGCTCCCGGGCCAGCGCGTCCAGCGGGGTCCCGTCCATCAGGCGCAGCGAGTTCAACTCCAGCCGAAACGGTCGTGGCAGGCGCGCGACCAGCTCCAGCGTCTCGAGCCGGTCCTCCAGGGTCTCGAACGGGAGGTCGACGAGCAGGTCGAACCGCGGCGGGAGGCACCGCTCGGCGATCCCCGCGATGGCCTCCAGCGCCCGGGGCAGGTGACGCCCCAGCTGCTCCCGTCCGAGCACCTCGTTGGTCCGGGCCGACCCGCTCTGGATCCCCATCTTGAGTCGCCGCAGGCCCGCATCCGCGAGCACCTCGAGGCGCTCCGCGTCGACCGTGGCCGGGCTGCCGATGCAGATGAAGGGCAGACCGACCTCCACCCGGTATCGCCTCGCGAACCGCTCCAGCTCCGCCCGCGGCCTCGCCAGGAAGTTGTCGTCGGCGAACCCGATCCCGGACAGTCCCGCGAGGTTCTGCCGTACCTCGCGCAGCTCCCGCATCACCGAGTCCACCGACCGCCTCCGGTACAGCGCGTCCGGTCGGACGCAGTCCAGCGCGGTGGTGCCACAGAACGAGCACGCGTGGGGGCAACCGCGGGAGGTCACGGTCTCGTAGGCCAGCGTGCCCGTGTCCCTCGAGGCAGCGTTGCGCGACAGCTCCGCGGTCCAGCGGGCGGTCGTCAGGGGCACGATCCGGTCGCGGTCCCGGATCCAGGTCCGCTCCAGATCCACGCGCGGTGAGATATCCAGGTGCTCGGGCCGGGCGGGCGGGGCGAACGAGTCGGGCCCCAGCGCGGCCGGCGGCGAGCCGGACCGCTGTGGGGCGACGAGGTCGGCCAGGAACCGCTCCCCATCCCCCACACACACGAGGTCCGCGTGACGCGCGCCCACGTCCGGGTGCAGCGTCGCCTGGGGTCCACCCCAGACCAGCGGTCCATCGATCCTGCCCCGCAGGTGGCGACTCAGCGCGATCGCGCGCGGCTCGTCGACCGACATCACGGTCAGCCCCACGACCGCTGCGCCTCGCGTCAGCTCGACGAAGGCGTCGAACCACCCGGGGCGGCGGACCCCCACCTCCGGGTCCCGGGCCGACGGTGGCAGGAACACCAGGTCCACCCGCGCACCCTGCCGCTCCAGCACCGCGGCCAGGGTCCGCAGGCCGATGCACGTCACGCTGTCGGCCAGCGAGGCCAGCACGATCCTGGCGCCCACGAGGTCCTGCCGGGGCCCTTCCGTTGCCGCTGTCCGATGGTGCGCTGTCATCGCGCTGGGTCCCCCGGGTCAGACGTGTTCCACGAACGAGCGGCCGTGCACGTACAGGTCGCGGTAGCGACGCTCCACGATGCGCAGGTGGATCACGTTGGCCACCTGCCACACCGCGTACACCGGCGTGGTCACCGCGTAGAACGCGACCGTGATCATCGCCGCTGCCGGCGTGTCGAAGCGGGCCAGCCCGATGACGTCGGCCACCGCCACCAGGGTCAGGATCAGCAGGAGGTTGGGGTGGAAGTAGGGGAAGCGGAACCTCGCATACACCGGGTGGATCCTGCGCAGGCGCCGGGCCCACGCGGTCTCGGGACGGGGCTCGGGCTCCGGCTCGGGCGTGGCCTCGCCGAAGCCGCGGTCACGGGCCCCCATGTACACGTTGGTCAGCGTGGCGTTGATCAGGACCGGCACCATGCGGAAGTACACGGTCGCCAGGGCCGCGGCCACCCCCAGCGCCAGCCACACCGGCGACTCCGTCCAGCGGAAGACGCCATACGAGAGCCCCAGCAGCAACAGCGGATCCACCACGTTCCCACAGACCTGCTCGAAGAACCGTCCCTCCGCAGAGGCCATCCGGCGATAGCGGGCGACCTCGCCGTCCACGTAGTCCAGCAGGAGGAAGACCTGCAGGCCAGCGACCGCGACCGCCAGCCGCGGGATGGTCAGCTGCGCCAGCGCCACCGCGGCGATCAGTCCGGCCACCACCGAGAGCAGGGACACCTGGTTGGCGGTCAGTCGCAGGCCCAGCGCGATGCGGGTGACGTGGATCGACAGGGCCCGATAGAGGGGATCGTGTCGCAGCGTCGTGGCCCCGCGGACCGGGTCCTGGCAGATGCGACGCAGCTCGGCCGTGTCCGGAACAGGGGGCGGCGTGGCCACTGGTAGACCTCCTACCGACCGCTCGATGCCGCGGCACCCGCGGCGGGTAGGA
>CAZXHG010000060.1:0-39978 GCA_964639985.1 uncultured Rickettsiales bacterium | reverse complement strand
GTCGTCGCACTCGGTGTAGCCGTCGCCGTCGTCGTCCACCTCCAGTTCGTGCAGGTAGCCGTTGCAGTCGTTGTCGATGTCGTCGCAGGCCACCTCGGCCACGCCCGGGTGCACGTTGGGGTCCGCGTCGTCGCAGTCGTTCATGCACTCGTCGTAGCCGTCGAGGTCGTCGTCGACCTCCTCGTCGTGCAGCGCGCCGTCGCAGTCGTTGTCCACGCCGTCGCAGGCCACCTCGGCCGCGCCCGGGTTGGCGTCGGGATCGTCGTCGTCGCAGTCGGCACCGCCGCAGTCGTCGTCGTCGTACCCGTCGCCGTCCGCGTCCGGGCAGGGCTCGAAGCGGATCGCCCACTCGTCGGTCACCCGCACGGTGTTGTAGGAGTACTCGACGTAGTAGCCCTGCACGCCCTCCTGCGTGCCGACGGTGGCGGACGCGCCCTCGTCGTAGGCCGCGTCGCCCAGGTCCACGTCCTGGTAGTGGAACTCGATGCTGTCGTCGGTCTCGTACAGCTTGACCTCGAACGAGACGTCGCCGGTGGTGTAGTAGGGGTAGACGGCGGCGTAGTGCGGGATGTCCCGCCACTCCACGATCAGCACCCGGTCGGGCGCGGTTCCGGTGGTCTCGTAGTACACATCGCCGCCCCCGTCCGGGGCCAGCGCGTCCCACAGCGGCAGCAGCATCGTCCAGCTGCCGTACTGCAGGGACTGGTTGTCGGTGGGCAGGGCCTGGCCGCCGTCGAAGTGCAGACCGCCGTCCGCGCTGACCGTGATCTCGCTGTACGTGGTGCCGTAGAAATCGAAGTCGAAGCCGATGGAGATCACCGCGTAGCCGTCGCCGCCCAGGCCCAGGGCGTTGGCCGCGGTGTCGTAGTCGTACACCGCGCCGTGGTCGGTGTCGCGCCAGGTGTAGCCGTAGCCGTCGGGACCACCGGCGGCGGCGCGTGCCGTACCCGGGCTCGCTGCGGTGACAAGCAGGCTCGCTGCGAGCAGTCCGAGGACGCGACGCATGACCCCTCCTTCTGGCGGCGCTCCGCGCTTCCCCGGGACGGAACCCACCGGATCGGGTGATTACCGGATGCTCGCGCGAGGATCAAGGAGAACGTGCGCGATCGGGGTACTGCGCGATGCTGCGTCCGTGGTGATGGAGACGCACGCCGGCGATCCGTTCCGAGGCCTGCGTCAGCGCCGCCGTCGAGGTCGCCGACGCGACGGCTTGCGTCGCGGCCCACCCGCCGGGGCCCGACCTGCGGGGGCCCGCCCGCCGCGATCGAACAGGTGGGGATCCATGGACACGTTGGCCTGGTCGAGCACGGCCAGCAGGTCGGCCGCCATCGACCAGGTGCGCGGCGTCACCGGGGTCGGCCCCTCGACCCGGGTCACGTGCAGGAAGGCGCGGTCGAGGCCGTACCGCTCGCCGAAGTAGTGGTTGACCGGCCGCAGGCCGAAGCGGCGATCCCCGATCACCGGGTGGCCGAAGGCGCGCAACGCCTGGCGCAACACGGCCACCGGCGCGCCGGTCACCTGCAGCCGGACCAGCGAGTGGGAGTCCACACGCTCGAGGCGCACCACGTCGATGCGGGCCCGTGGCGCGGCCCCGGCCGCCTTCATCGCCGGCGCTGCCACGGTGGTACGGCCGGGGACACCGCCGAGTAGCAGGGCGAATGCGGTGTAGCGCGGCTCGGGATCGTCGCCGCGCGGCACGACGCGAACGACGCCGGAGACGTCTCGGGGCAGCGCCGGGGTCGACCGGCCCGCATCGTCGCGCGCCACCTGCGCGGGCAATCCGGGCACGTCGGGCAGCTCCAGGTCGGATGGGCCGAACGGTTCCAGGTGCAGGTACACCTCGCGGCCATGCCGCCGCCGCATCGGGCGGCGACCCCCGTCACCGCTGCCGGGCACATGCTCCAGCAGGACCACGCACTCCACGTGGTCGGTCAACGGCATCATGTCCACGGGCACCACGTCCCGCGGCTCGAAGCCACGGCGTACCAGGTGGTGCAGGTCCCGCGACAGGGTCCAGGGGTTGCACGACACGTAGGCCAGCCGGGCGGGCGGGTGGTCGGCGAGCGCGTCCCGCAGGGGCGCGGGGCAGCCCCCGCGCGGGGGGTTGAGCACGGCGCCGTGCCAGCCGGTGGCGAGGACCTCCGTGTCCACGGTGGCCGCGTCCCGGACCTCGAAGGCCAGGTGCGGCAGGCCCCGCTGCGCGGCCGTGAAGCGGGCGTCCTCGATGGCCGCGGGCACGGCCTCCACGCCCAGCACCTCGTCGAACAGGTCGGCGAGGGCGAGCGCGTGTGTGCCCGCCCCGCAGTACAGGTCGAGCAGCCGGCGGCTGGCGGGGCCGCCCGCGAAGAAGCGGCGCAGCAGGCCGTGGATCGCCTCGGTCTGGACCGCGTTGGTCTGGAAGAACACGCCGGGCGACAGCCACAGGGGCTTGCCGTCGATGTGCAGCTCGGTGCGCGGTCCACCCCACACGACCTCGGTACGGCGACCGAGGGCCAGCGGGGATCCGCCGGGGTTGAGGTTGACCGCCAGCAGGCGCAGGTCGCCGCAGGCGTCCCGCAGCGCGTCCAGGGGCAGATCGGAGTGCACGGGCTCGGCCCGGTCCAGCACCAGGGTGAGGGCCACCCCGCGTGCGTCGTGCTCGAGGCGGATGTCCAGCGCCTTGACCGGGCCGTCCGGCACGCAGCTGTGGTGGCTGCCGAGCACCTCCACCACCTGGCGGGTCGTCTCCCGCAGGTGGGGATCGGTCACCGGGCAGTCGGGGATCGGCTGCAGCTCCCTGGAGCCGCGGCGGAACAGGCCGGCCGCCGCGGTCGACCCCTGCTGCTGCACGGCCAGCTTGATCCGGCTGCGGTACCCGGTGGGCTCCGGCGCGCCGATCACGGACTGGCGACGGGCGCGGTTGAGGGTGGGGTAGGGGGCGAAGGCCCGGGTCACCTGCTCCCGCTTGAACGCGAGCTGGTCGGCATAGGGCAGCCGCACCAGCAGGCAGCCGTCGCAGTCGAGGTGTGGGCAGTCCACGTGGACGTCACCCCTGGCCTGGGGGGAGGGGCGGCGCCCACCGGCATCGGGTCGGGGGCTGGCCGGCCGCCCGCCCCGTCGTGGTCTGCCTCGTTGTCGACGGTCCCGGCCCATGCCTGCCTTCCTGGGGCGCGCCGCGTGGCCGCGCTAGACTGACAGCATTCCACAGGAGGACGGCGATGCACATTCGCCAGGCGTGGTGGGGTGTGATGGTGCTGGTCGGGCTGGCCTGCGACGGCCCCGATCCCATGGACGACGACACCGCCGCGGACGACGACGACACCACCGAACCGGCGCCCGTGGTGTGGGAGGCTGTGACCAGCTACCCCGGCGCGTTCCACACCTGTGGCCTGCGCACCGACGGCGAGGTGCTGTGCTGGGGCTGCGACGGCACGCTCGAGGGCAGCCCGGTCAACTGGGCGCAGTGCAACCCGCCCGAGGGCGAATTCACCGAGCTCTCCGCGGGCAACATGCACACCTGCGGCCTCGATCTCGACGGCCTGGCCGTGTGCTGGGGCTGCCAGGGAATCCTGTACTCGGGCGACGACGTGGACGTGGGCCAGTGCGACGCGCCGGACGAGCCCTTCGTGGCCCTGTCGGCCGGGGCCGTGCACACCTGCGGCCTGACCGCGGCCGGCGAGGTGGTCTGCTGGGGCTGCGACGGCCAGATGCTCGGCTCGTCCGTGGACCAGGGCCAGTGCGATCCACCGGCCGGACCGTTCACCGGGCTCGACTCGGGCGCGGGTCACTCGTGTGCGCTGTGCGACGACGGCACGGTGGCCTGCTGGGGGGTGGACAGCAGCGGCCAGTCCACGGTCCCGGACGGCTCGTTCGTGCAGGTGTCCGCGGGCCAGGGCCACACCTGTGCCCTGGACGCCGACGGCGCCATCACCTGCTGGGGCCTCGACGACTCCGGGCAGGCCACGGCGCCGGCGTGGCCCTTCACCGCGGTCAGCGCGGGAGCCCGCCACACCTGCGGTGTGCGCGACGGCGGCAGCCCCACCTGCTGGGGCCACGACGACTACGGCCAGGCCTCGGCGCCGGGCGGCGTGTATCTCCTCGTGGCCGCGGGCAGCGGCCACACCTGCGGCGTGACCGACGACGACGAGGTGGTCTGCTGGGGGTGCGAGGACTACGACCACGGCCAGTGCGAGCCGCCGGCGCTGGACTGATCGGTCACCGTCCCCGCCACACCCGGCGCCGCTGATCCGTGTCTGGACCGGTGCGTCGCCCCGCCCGGGATCGATCGTGGCACGCGCGGGCGTGGTGCGCCATCATGGCGCCATGACCACCCACTTCGAGATCCTGCACCGCGACAGCCGCGGCTTCTGCGACATGCACGACCTGACCGCGGAGGTGGAGGCCTGCATCGACGAGTCCGGGGTGACCGAGGGCCTGGTGGTGGTGTCCGTGCCGGGCAGCACCGCGTCGGTGACCACCATCGAGTTCGAGTCGGGGGCGCTGGGCGACCTGGCCGACGCCATCCGCCGGCTGGCGCCCGAGGACATCCACTACGCCCACGACGCGCGCTGGGGCGACGGCAACGGCTTCTCCCACGTGCGCTCCGCCCTGCTGGGGCCGTCCGCGACCCTGCCCATCCACCAGGGCCGGCTGGTGCGCGGCACCTGGCAGCAGGTCCTGCTCGTCGACTTCGACAACGGCCCCCGCGAGCGCCGCATCGCGGTCCAGGTGATGGGGGAGTAGCCCCGGACCCCTGCGACCCCCCCACTTGGCCCGGATGTTGCTGTGCCCCTGGGCGGGGCCAATGCATCCGGAGGAAGAGATGGTCAGGTCGTTCATGGGTCGTGTGGGCACAACGATGATTGCCGGGCTGGGGTTGCTGGCCGCGGCGCAGACGGGTTGCTCGGACGTGGCCGCGTCCATGGGGGCGCCTGGTGTCACGCCGGGCGGGACCCAGGACATGCGCTACGCGCGCACCATCATCGAGTCGGGTGGGATCCCGGCGGCCGAGCACTTCACGGCCGAGGGGCTGTTCTCGGAGCACGACCTGCCCCTGAGCGGCGACGAGTGCGACGAGCTGCTGTGCCCGCGCGCGGCCGCCAGCTGGGTGGACCCGGTGGGTCCGCTGGAGGGCCAGGCCCTGGTCCAGCTGGGCTTCGGCACCAACATCGGCGAGGACTTCCAGCGCCGGCCCCTGCGCCTGGCCGTGGCCGTGGACATCAGCGGGTCCATGACCGGCGGCAAGCTCGACTCGGTCAAGGACGCGCTGCAGGTGATGGTCGACCAGCTCGACGAGGGCGACGAGCTGGCCCTGGTGGTGTTCGACGACGCGGCCGACCTGATCCGCGGCATGACCGTGATGGACCAGGCGGGCCGCGACAAGCTGTCCGACGACATCGCCGGCCTCGAGACCGACGGCGGCACCAGCATCGAGGACGGCCTCAGGCTGGCCTACGACCAGGTCGCGCCCATCGCGGGCGAGTACGGCATCGAGGACCGCGTGTTCCTGATGACCGACGCCCAGCCCAACGTGGGCGCCACCGACCTGGGCTCGTTCATGGGCATGGCCCGCTTCTACGCCGAGGCCGACATCGGCCTGTCCGTGTTCGGCGTGGGCCTGGATCTGGGCAGCGAGCTGGCCCAGGAGATGTCCACCGTGCGCGGGGGCAACTACTTCTACCTGGCCGACGACGAGGCCATCGCCACGGTGTTCGACGACGAGTTCGACTACATGGTCACCCCGGTCGCCTACGACCTCGAGGTGGTGGTGCAGTCCGCGCCCGGCCTGGAGTTCGGCAGCGCGTTCGGCGCGCCCCTGGACCAGCCCGGCCCGCAGGTGGACTTCGGCGCCTCGACCCTGTTCCTGTCCGCCCGCAACGGTGGCATCGGCATGACCCTGGTGGGCGACGACGGCGTGCCCCTGGACGCCGAGGGGCCCCTCGACCTGGCCACCTTCCACCTCGCCTACGAGCCGGTGGACGGCGACGGCGTGGTCGAGTCGGAGCTGGAGGTGTCCTGGCAGGGCGGCGCGGAGATCGCCGAGCAGGCGACCCTGGCCGACGACCTCGGCGTGTACAAGATGGCCGTGCTGGTGGACGAGTACATGGCCCTGCTGGCCGGGGCGGAGTTCTGCACCGGCGTCATCAACGGCCCCGAGGCGTTGGACCGCATCGCCGAGGCGCGCGACCGACTCGACGGCGTGGCCGTGCACCTGGGCGACGGCCCCCTCGAGGAGGAGGTCACGCTGATGGACCAGCTGGCCGCCAACGTCAGCGACGGCGCCGCCAACTGCGCGCCGGCGGATAACTACTACTACTAGGAGCGACGTCATGGTGAGCCTGCGTGTGCTGGTGCTGGCCTCGTTGCTGTCGGCGTCCGTGCTGGGCTGTGACCCGGCGCTGGCGCCCAACAACAGCGTGGGCATGGGCGGCGAATGCGCGGACAGCGACCAGTGCAAGGACGACGGCACCTGCCTCAAGGGCGTGTGCTCGGGCTATGCCTGCGAGCGCGACGCGGACTGTGACGGCGACCTGGTCTGCGGCCTGGTCGCGGGCATGGGCGTGTGCGTCACCGAGTGCGACCACAGCGACGACTGCCTCGGCGAGCAGACCTGCACCATCGTCGATCAGACCACGGACGAGGATTCCCCTACCGCCGACTACTGCTTCTGAGGTACAGGAATAGCCGTCCCCCGGGTCGTGTTGTCCACGGGGCACCACCGGGAGCGACGTGCGGTTCCAGCAACACAGGGGATTCGAGTCCAGCGCCCGGCGACGTCCGCGCGGCGAGGCTCACCCCCCTGTCCGCCCCCAGGCACCCGTTCCCCGCCTCCCCGAGCCGATCCGACGGTCCTTGCGTGAGCCTGATCCGCGGCGGCGGTGGCTGATCCCCGCGCTGCTCGCGCTGCTGGGCCACGTGGCGCTGCTGCTGCTGTTGATGTGGCAGATCGAGCTGCATCCGCCGTTCGAGCCGCCCATCGAGTCCGAGCCGATCGTGGTGCAGTACCTCGACGAGACCGAGCAGGGGCTGGCCGAGTCCGGCACGGTCGCGGACGAGGCCGGCCGGGACGAGCCGCAGGACGCCGAGGCCTTCGCCGAACCGACCGAACCCACCGTCGACCCGGTGCGGGAACCGCCCCAGCTGCCCCCCGAGCCGGCCGATCCCGTGGAGCAGCCCCAGCAGCCGGGTCCACCCGCGCCTCCTTCGACCGACGACCGGGTGGCCGACGAGCAGACCGCGGACGAGCGCCCACGCACGCCCCTGTACCTGCCCCGCTACTCCGCCTTCAAGCGCCGCGCCTCGCCGCCAGCGCGCGCGCCCCGTGCCACCTGCAACAGCGACTACACCCACTGCGTGTACGAGGACGGCCACACCCACGAGATCGCGCCCGGGCTGGTGGAGTCGGTGGTCGGCTCCGATCCGGACGGCCGCTTCGACGCCCTGTCCGACGCCGAATTCCAGGCCTTCAGCGATGCGCGGCGCACACGCCCGGACGCCACGGGCGCGGACGATGGCATGCCCGTGTACTCCAACTACGGCCGCTTCCCCAACCTGTACCAGGTGGACGTCGAGCGCATGGCCCGCAGCGCGGCGGGCGCGCCCTACTCCTGCGCGTTCTACCCCCACCACCTCAACGCCTTCGACGAGGAGCCCGCCGCCCTGTACGTGATCATCGACTCGTCCGGGTCGATGGTGGATAACCAGTACAACTCGCCTGCCACCCGCTGCGCGTTCCGCGCGGCCCAGTCCGCGCTGGAGTACGGCATCCCGGTGGGCGTGATCAACTTCTCGGAGCAGGTCTACTACCTCGCCGAGTCCACGGACGAGCAGCGCATCGCCGAGGTGATCTGCAAGGACCAGAAGCAGAACACGATGCTGCCCGAGGAGCAGCTGGTGGAGCTGATCGTGGACGGGGGGCGGCGGGACGTGTTCCTGGTCAGCGACGGCGAGATCCAGAACCTCGGCGACGCCCTGCCCCACCTCGAGTCGGTGCTGGCGCGCAACCCCGCCAACCGCGGCGTGGCCGCGATCATCGGGACCCAGCGACACTCCCGCCCCATCGCCAACGACCTCGGCGCGATCGGCTTCCGCGTGGTCGTGCTGCGGTTCTGATAAACAGATCGCTCCACGAGGAGCCCCCATGTCGTTGCGAAGCCTGGCCTCGTTGCTGCTGCTGCTGTCCGTGGCGTCCTGTGCCGCGGCCGAGGAGC
Source organism: uncultured Rickettsiales bacterium (assembly GCA_964639985.1). GTDB lineage: Bacteria > Myxococcota_A > UBA796 > UBA9615 > CAYRNR01 > CAZXHG01. Next base: position 31,789 of record CAZXHG010000060.1, on the reverse strand, counting down.
TGCAGCCGCTGCAGCCGCTCGATGTGTTCGCCGTGGAGTACGCCCGCGACCCGCGCATCTCCCCGGACGGCGCGCAGGTGGTGTACGTGCGCACGTCCTTCGACGTCATGACCGACCACAAACGCAGCAACCTGTGGATCGTGGCCGCGGACGGCACGGACCACCGGCCCCTGCTGTCGGGCAAGGCCAGCTACCACACCCCGCGCTGGTCCCCGGACGGCACCCGCCTGGCCTTCGTGACGGCGGTGGAGGGGTCGGCCCAGGTCTACGTGCGCTGGATGGACACCGGCCAGACCGCGCGGGTCACCGACCTGGTCGAGGGCCCGGGCAGCCTGACCTGGTCCCCGGACGGCACGCAGCTGGCATTCACCATGTTCGTGCCCGCCGAGGGACCGACCCTGGGTACCCTGCCCGCGAAGCCCGAGGGCGCGGAGTGGGCCACGTCCGCCCGCATCATCGACGACGTGTTCTATCGGCACGATGGCGGCGGCCTGGCCGAGCCCGGGTACCGCCACCTGTTCGTGGTGCCCGCGGACGGGGGCACCCCGCGGCAGCTGACCGACGGCGGGTTCAACCACCAGGGCCCGCTGGCGTGGACGCCGGACGGTGCCGAGATCGTGCTGTCGTCCCACCGCCGGGACGACTGGGAGCTCAGCCCCCGTGACACCGAGCTGTTCGCCATCGGCGTGGCCGAAGGCGCGGTGCGTCAGCTCACCGACCGCGCGGGCCCGGACGACGGCCCGGCCGTGTCCCCGGACGGCCGCTGGCTCGCCTGGACCGGGTTCGACGATCGCATGCAGGGCTACCAGGTCACGAAGCTGCACCTGATGCCCCTCGCTGGTGGCGAGGTGCGGGTGCTGGCCGACGACCTCGACCGTTCCGTGCGCCAGCTCCGCTGGCGGCCGGACGGCAAGGGCCTGTGCTTCCTGTACCAGGACCGGGGCGGCATGCACCTGGCGAGCGTGACCCCGACCGACGACGTCACCCACCTGGCCACCGGCATCGGCGGCACCTACATCGGCCGCCCCTACGTGACCGGGTCGTACACCCTGGGCGTGAAGGGCCGCTTCGCCACCGTGGTGACCGATCCCCGCCGCCCGGCCGACGTGGCCGTGGGCGACGCCCGCGGCCGGCTGCGGCAGTTGACCCACCTCAACGACGACCTGCTGGCCCACCGCGATCTGGCCACCGTGGAGGAGATCCGCTACGCCTCGGCCCACGACGGCCGCGAGATCCAGGGGTGGGTGGTCAAGCCGCCGGGGTTCGACCCGGCGCAGGCGTACCCCCTGATCCTGGAGATCCACGGCGGGCCGTTCGCCATGTACGGACCGCACTTCGCCGTGGAGATGCAGCTGTTCGCGGCCGCGGGCTACGTGGTGGTGTACGTCAACCCCCGTGGCTCCACCGGCTACGGCGAGGAGTTCGGCAACCTGATCCACCACGACTACCCCGGAAACGACGTGCACGATCTGCTCGGCGGCGTGGACGCGGTCGTGGCGCAGGGGTACGTGGATCCCGAGCAGCTGTTCGTCACCGGCGGCAGCGGCGGCGGCGTGCTCACCGCCTGGATCGTGGGCGTGGACCACCGCTTCGCGGCCGCGGCCTCGGTCAAGCCGATCATCAACTGGCACAGCTTCACCCTGACCACCGACTTCTACCCCCAGGTGGTGAACTACTGGTGGCCCGGGCCGCCCTGGGAGTCCCCGGACCACTACTGGGATCACTCCCCGCTGGCACTGGCCGGCGAGGTGCAGACGCCCACCCTGTTGATGGCGGGCGAGCAGGACTACCGCACGCCCATCTCCGAGGTGGAGCAGTTCTACCAGGCGCTCAAGCTGCGGCAGGTGGACACGGTGATGGTGCGGGTGCCGGACACCTCCCACGGCATCTCGTCGCGGCCCAGCAACCAGCTGGCCAAGGTGGCCCACATCCTGGCGTGGTTCGAGCGGTACCGGCCTTGACCGCGCAGGGGTCGATCCGCGTCACCGGCGCGCGGCAGCACAACCTGGCCGGCTTCGATCTGGAGCTGCCCCACGGCCAGCTGGTGGTGGTCACCGGCGTATCCGGGTCGGGCAAGTCGTCCCTGGCCTTCGACACCCTGTTCCGCGAGGGACAGCGGCGGTTCCTCGAGTCCCTGTCGTCCCATGCCCGGCAGCTGCTGGGCAAACTCGACCGACCGGCCGTGGACCGCATCGAGGGCTTGCCCCCGGCCCTGGCCGTGGACCAGCACGCCGTGGTCCGCTCCCCGCGCTCCACCGTGGGCACGCTGACGGAGCTGTACCACCACCTGCGGCTGTTGTTCGCCCGTACCGCCGACCCGCCGGTGAGCTCGTCGCTGCTGTCGTTCAACACGCCCCAGGGGGCCTGCTCCGCCTGCAAGGGCCTGGGCGTGGAGGACCGGGTCGACCCCGAGCTGCTGATCGCGGACTCCGCTCGCACCCTGCGTGAGGGCGCGCTCGTGCCCACCACGCCCAACGGCTACATCGTGTACTCGCAGGTGACCGTGGACGTGCTCGACCGGGTGTGCGCGGAGCACGGCTTCTCGGTGGACGTCCCGTGGTGCGAGCTGACGGACGAGCAGCAGCGGGTGGTGCTGAACGGATCGGACCGGATCGAGATCCCGTTCGGCAAGCACCCGCTGGAGAACCGCATGAAGTGGTCGGGCATCACGGCCCGGCCCCGTCAGGAGGGGTACTACCGCGGCATCGTGCCGGTGATCGAGGAGATCCTCGCCCGCTCCCGCAACCGCAACGCCCTGCGGTTCGCCCGCACCGTGCGCTGCCACGCCTGCGAGGGCAGCCGCCTGGGCCCCGAAGCCCTGGCCCTGGAGGTCGGCGGCCGGTCGATCGCGGACTGGGCCGCGCAGCCGCTGCGGGACACCTCCGGGCAGCTGTCGAGGCTCGGCTGGCCATCGTCGCAGGCACGCCGGGCGGAGCCCGTGGTGGCAGCCTTCGTGGCACGGGCCGCGCTGGTGGACGAGCTCGGCCTGGGCCACCTGACCCTGGACCGGCCGTCGCCCACCCTGTCCGCGGGCGAGGTGCAGCGGCTGCGGCTGGCCACCCAGGTGGGGACCCACCTGCGCGGGCTGCTGTACGTGCTGGACGAGCCGTCCATCGGCCTGCACGCGCGGGACATGGGCCAGCTGCTGGGTGTGCTGCGGCGGCTGCGGGACGCGGGCAACACCGTGGTGGTGGTGGAGCACGACCCGGCCACCATGCGCGCGGCCGACCTGCTGGTGGACGTGGGCCCGGGCGCCGGGGACGAGGGCGGCGAGCTGGTGTACGTGGGGCCGCCGGCCGCGCTGGCGACCGCTGCCGCGACCAGCGCCACGGCCGCGGCACTGTCTGGCGTGGACGGGGCAACCACACGGGTCGCGCGACCTGGCGCGGGCGAGCTGTGGGTGCGCGGCGCGGCCGCGCACAACCTGCGGGACCTCGACGCGCCCCTGCTGCTCGGCGCGCTCAACGTGGTCACCGGGGTCTCGGGCGCGGGCAAGACCACCCTGGTGCACACCACCGTGGGCCGGGCGCTGCGCGCGCGGCTGCACGGCGCTCAGGACCTGCCGGGGGCCCATCGCGGCATCGAGGGGGCGGACGCGGTGGACAAGGTGATCGCGGTGGACCAGTCGCCCATCGGTCGCACGCCGCGCAGCAACCCCGCCACCTACACCAAGGTCTTCGACGCCATCCGGGCCCTGTTCGCGGCCGAGCCCGATGCCCGGGCCCGCGGCTGGGGCAAGGGTCACTTCTCGCTCAACACCCGTGGCGGTCGCTGCGAGGTGTGCTCCGGCGCGGGCGTCGAGACCGTGGGCATGCACTTCCTGGGCGACGTGGCCGTGACCTGCACCGCCTGTGGGGGCCGTCGCTTCGACGAACCCACCCTGGACGTGCGCTACAGGGGCCACTCCGTGCTGGACGTGCTCGGGATGTCCGCGGCGCGGGCGGCCGAGCTGTTCGCCGACCAGCCCAAGATCCGACGCGTGCTCGATGCCCTGGTCGACGTGGGCCTGGGCTATCTACCGCTGGGGAGGCCCTCGACCACCCTGTCCGGTGGCGAGGCCCAGCGGGTCAAGCTGGCCCGCGAGCTGGGCCGGCCCAGCACCGGCCGCACCCTGCTGCTGCTGGACGAGCCCACGCGGGGGTTGCACGCGGCCGACGTGCATGTGCTGCTGACCGCGCTGCAGCGCCTGGTGGAGCGGGGCAACACCGTGGTCGTGATCGAGCACGACCTGACCGTGATCCGAGCGGCCGATCGGGTGCTGGACCTGGGGCCGGGCAGCGGACCGGACGGCGGCCGGCTGGTGGCCGTGGGCACGCCCGACGAGGTCGCCGCGATCCCGGCGTCGGCCACCGGTGCGGCCCTGCGGGGTGACCTGGAGCCCGGCGGAGCCCTGGCGCCGGCCGGGAGCGCAGCGCCGTTCATCGAGCTGCGGGGCGTGCGCACCCACAACCTGCGCGGCCTGGACGTGCGCATCCCCCTGCACCGGCTGACCGTGGTCACCGGCCTGTCCGGATCGGGAAAGTCCTCCCTGGCCATCGACACCCTGGCCGAGGTCTGCCGCGCCCGGTTCGTGGAGGGGCTGCCCGCCTTCGTGCGGCGCAGGCTGGACCGGCCCGGGGAGGCGCGACTGGCCGACGCCGACGGCCTGACCCCGGCCCTGGCCATTGGCCAGCGCCCGCCCGCCCACAATCCCCGGTCCACGGTGGCCACCATGACCGAGGTGCACGAGGCGCTGCGGCTGCTGTTCGCCCGGGCCGGGCAGCGGCCGGGCGGCGGGGAAGGGGGGCTGCTCGCAGCCCAGTTCTCGTTCAACGACCACCGGGGCGCGTGCGAGGGGTGCCGCGGCCTCGGCGCGGTCACCACCTGCGACCCGGATCGGCTGATCACCCACCCGGAGCGGTCCGTGCTCGACGGCGCCATGGACGGCACCAAGACCGGCCGCTACTACGGCGAGCGCGACGGTCGGTTCGTGGCCCACCTGCGTGCCGTGGGCGCGGACCTCGGGTTCGACTACGACCAGCCGTGGGGAGAGCAGCCCGCTCGAGCGCGGGAGGTGGCCCTGTCCGGCGCGGGTGACACCGAGTACGAGGTGCGCTGGCACTACCGTCGCGGCAAGCGGGAGGGCACCCACGAGTTCCAGGGCCGCTGGGAGGGGCTGGTCGCGCTGGTGGACGACGAGTACCAGCGCAAGCACGCGGACCATCGCGGCGACGCCATGCGCGGCCTGATGAAGGACGTGCCGTGTCCCGAGTGTGGTGGCGCGCGGCTGGGGTCCCTGGGGCGATCGGTGACCTTCGCGGGCCAGACCCTGGTCGAGCTGGAGCGCCGGTCGGCGGACGACCTGCAGGCGTGGGTGGCGGGGGTGAGGGGGGACGCCGGGGACCTGGACGCCAGAGCGCGCGCGGTCGCCGATCCCCTGCTCGAGGACGTCGACCGGCGGCTGGGCGCCCTGTGTGACCTGGGCCTGGGCTACCTGCCGCTGGACCGGGCGTCGCCGTCCCTGTCCGGCGGCGAGTTCCAGCGTACCCGGCTGGCGACCCAGCTGTCGTCCCGCATGTGCGGCGTGACCTACGTGCTGGACGAGCCCACCGTGGGGCTGCACGCCCGGGACACCCACCGGCTGCTGTCCGTGCTGCGGCGGCTGCGCGACGAGGGCAACACCGTGGTGGTGGTGGAGCACGACCTGACCGTGATCCGGGCCGCGGACCACGTGATCGACCTGGGGCCGGGCGCAGGCGCGGCCGGCGGGGAGATCGTGGTGCAGGGCACGCCCGGGGAGCTGGCTGCCCACCCTGCGTCCTTGACCGCCTCGTGGTTGCGCGGGGAGCGTGGCGCCGGGGGAGGGGAGATGGCTCGCGAGCTGCGGCCTGGCCTGCAGGTGCGGGGCGCCTCGGCCCGCAACCTGCGTTGCATCGACCTGGACCTGCCCGCGGGTGGCCTGGTGGCGATCAGCGGTGTGTCCGGCGCGGGCAAGAGCGCGCTGCTGTTCGACGTGGTCGCGGCGTCGCTCGAGGCGGGCCGGCCCGTGGAGTGTGAGGCGTTGCTGGGGGGCGAGGGCTTCGACCGCGTGGTGGCCGTGGACCAGGCGCCCCTGCCGGGCGCGGCTCGCAACATGCCCATCACCCTGTGTGGCGCGTTTGACCCGTTGCGCGCGCTGTTCGCAGCCACGGACGAGGCGCGGGCACGGCGCTGGACGAAGCGACACTTCGCGCTGGTGGGCAAGGGCGGCCGCTGCGAGGCGTGTAGTGGCACAGGCTGGGAGCGCGTGGAGATGGGCTTCCTGCCCGACGTGCGGCTGGAGTGCGAGGTGTGCGGTGGGCGGCGGTACGATGCCGAGGCCCTGCAGATCCGGGTCGACGGGCGGTCCATCGCGGACGTGCTGGCCCTGACCGTGGAGCAGGCCGTCGAGGCGCTGATCAGCCACCCGAGGGTCGCGCGCAAGCTCGCTCCGCTGGTCGAGGTGGGTCTGGGGTACCTGCGACTCGGTCAGTCCGTGGACACCCTCTCCGGGGGCGAGAGCCAGCGGCTGAAGCTGGCCGGTGGCCTGAGTGCCGCACGGGGGACGCAGCGGCTGTACCTGCTGGACGAGCCCACCTGCGGTCTGCACTCCGAGGACGTGCTCGGCCTGCTCGACGTGTTCCACCGGCTGGTGGACGGCGGCCACACCGTGGTCGTGATCGAGCACGACCTGACCGTGCTACGCGCCGCGGACTGGCTCGTGGATCTGGGGCCGGAGGGTGGGACCGGGGGTGGGACGGTTATGGCATCGGGGCAGCCAGCCATTATCGCCGAGACCGTCGGCTCCAATACCGGTGAGGTGCTTCGGGATGGTACCGAGATGCCCGGGGTGGTGTGATGTCTGGATCGCCCGGCGACTGATACCCTGTGGCTCGAAGGGATGGGTTGCTATGGCTGGCTGCGGGGACGGGAGCACCGAGGACACTCGGACTGTCTCCAGCGGCTGCACGGTCGGGATCCACTACACACTGACGGACGACACCGGCCTGCTGGTGGACACCACGCGCGATCAGGCACCTTTCACCTATGTGCACGGAGAGGACGACCTCGTCCTGGGCCTGGTCTCGGCGTTGGAGGGGCGCGCGGTGGAGGAGACCTTCGAGGTCTGCCTGCGTCCGGAAGAGGCTTTCGGAGAGTGGCGGTCGGGGTACACCCTCGAGGTGCCCACGGAAAAGCTGTTCCTGGACCCAGCGATCAACCTGGGTTCGCCGCTCGCCATCCGTGCTCCCGTGTCGGAGGGGACCATGGTGCCGCTGTGGGTGAGTGACGTACACGGCGACACCGTCACCATCGATTTCAACCACCCCCTGGCCGGCCAGGTCCTTCACATGCAGGTCCACGTCGTGAGTGTGGAGCGGGCAGCGGAACCGACTGCGAATGGCTGACCAGCCTTCTGGACCACCGGGCGAGCGATGGCGCGGAAACCTCCTGCCGGAGGGGGCTTCTTCCCTCCCGGCACCACTCCACGAGCTGTTGGTGAACGCGGATCGGGAGACCATCCCGTTCCTCAAGGTCCACAGGCTTATCGATGTCATCGAGTGGGTCATCAAGTGGCACACGCTCCTGGCCTTGACCGACCTCCTGCGCCAGCAGGACATGGCTGCGCGCATGAAGCTGCTGCTGGCGACCGGATTGCGCACACCCTCCCTGGGGACGTGGATGCTGTTCTACCGGGAGGCGATCGCCTGCAATCCGTCACCCGGAGTGCCGTTGTTCGACCCGGAGCGACTGATCGGTATCGAGGACAGGCACCAGCTGGTCGCAGTTCGCAATCGCTATGCCCATGGCGCCACACCCCACCGAGGCGAATGCGAGCGTGACTGCGAGCGGCTCATCCCCGTGGTCAGCGAAATCGTTGGCCTGCCGGCCCTCACGAAGCTCTCGCTGGTCGCCAGCGGTGAGGGCGGCGCGCTGCGACTTGTCGGGGATCGGGCCGAGTCCTCGGTTGTGGATCTCCCCGTGGGGCATGCGGGCGTCGTCTCGAGTGACCGTCCCGATCGACTCGTGCTGGATCTCTGGCCGCTCGGTGCGTACCTGGAGGAGCCCACCGGACGGTGCGCGGGCCGCCAATTCTATTTCTACAATGCCCTTCGACGTGAGCAGGTGGAGGAAATCAACTACGAGTTCGCGATCCTCGTGCGTTCCCGTGAACTCTGGGAGCCGTTCCACGAGCGTTTCCCCCTCCCGCAGTGGTTACGCACCAACATCGAAGGCGCGGACGTGTTTCGTGCCCGCATCGAGGCGCTGACGGAAGGCTTCCGTGGGCGGGCCAACGAGCGCTCGCGGTTGAGAGGGTTCTGCCGGGACGGCGCGGGGACCCTGCTTGTGTCTGGTGTCCCGGGCATCGGCAAGAGCGCGCTGCTGGCCCGGGTGATCCGGGAGTGTCGTGCCGAGGTGGACGCCGATACGCGGACGAGCGAGGAGGCCGCTCCCGATATTGTCGAGTACTTCGTCAAGCGTGGAACCCCCACAGCAGACGTCAACGCGTTCCTGCGTCTCGTCGGGGCCCACCTCGATCGGCTGTTCGGGCTGAAGGGATTCGTCGGTGGCGCTACGACCCAGGAGCTGAGCGAATCGCTTCGGGCGCGGCTTTCTGCTGTGGACTCTCTGCCGGATCCTCGGCGGGTCGTCCTGTTCGTCGACGGCCTGGACGAGGGGCCTGCGATCGCCCGGCACGTACCCCAGTCCAGGAGCTGGTTGGTCGTCCTGGCCGCCGGCCGATCGAACCCGGACGTGGACGCGTTCGCGTCGAGCCGGGATCGCGCACGGTTCGACGAGCTGTCGCTCGGTCCCCTGAGCCGCTCCGAGGTCCGGTCGCTGCTGTACGACGCCGCGGACAAGTACCACCCCCGGTTCGACGACAGCTGGGTCGATGCGATCACGGCGAGGTCCCAGGGCAATCCCCTTTATCTCACGCTGCTGTGCAACCAGCTGCTCGCAGGCGAACACCTGATCGGCGACGTGGACGCAGTGCCCCGGGAGATGGACCGCCTGTTCGAGGAGGTCATGGATCGGGTGTCCGGTGGTGGCCGGGATCAGGATGTCCTGGATGTGCTCCACCTGCTCGTGCATGCACGGTCGTCCTTGAGCCCCACGGTCGCTGCCGACCTGCTGGATTGCGGGACGGCCATCGTCGAGCGCGCCGTACAGCGCTGTCGGGAGATCCTGGCGCGGCAGGACGACGACGAGCGCGTGCCGGCGTTCCACCTTTTCCATGAAACTCTGCGCGAGTACCTGCTGGACCGGCACGGCCGCGACTGCGGTCACATGCTCCGGAGGCTCGGGGAGCGCTGCGGGCGGTGGGGTGACCTCGAGGTGCGGGGCGCTCGGACGTATGCACTGGCCCACGGCGCGAGACACCAGTGGCTGGCAGACGACGCCGAGGGCTTGTGGGAGCTACTGACGGATCAGGAGTACAGGGAAGCCCAGCGGAGCACGTTCCGGCAGTTCGGTCCGGCGCTCGATGCGCTGAACGGTGGGATACGGTATTTCGCCAATCGCGCCGATCCCTCGGCCAACGACGATGCACGCCTTTGCTGGTGCGCCCTCGAGACGGCCCGGCTTGCGCACACGGCCATCGCAACCGCGGACGAGGCCTTCGAGTGGGTCGAGGACCTGCGCCTGGACGACGATCGAAGGATCGACGCAGCGCTGGACCGTATCCAGGTGCTCGACGAGGGCCAGTTCCTGAGAGGCGCGCTTCGCATCCTGTCGACGGAGGTTGCCCGGCAGGGCGCCCGGGTCGACCGGGCACCGGCTGGCGCCGGGGCGCTGAGGGTGCTCGAAGCCATCGAGGATCGCATCCCCCCCGGGAGCGGAACCGTCGACTGGTCGTTGCAGCTGAGCGCCGAGTACGTGGTCTGGATCGTGGCCCGTGCGACCGGGTTGTGGAGCGACCTGCCGGTCACGGATCTTCTACTTCGGACGAGCGATCTGGAGGACCTTGCCCGACTGTTGATGGACTGGAACCGAGATGGGCGCCAGCCGGCCTTCGACCCGGGAGTGGCGTTGCTGAACGCCGCTGCCGCGTGTTCCGCGATCGAGGACGAGGAGAGCTTGCGTCGAATCCTCGGACGCATCGTCCAGCGCCTGCCGGATGTCGCCGACCGGGACGCGAAGCGATCCGTGCTCGAGGCGCTCGATCGGCGGGTGACCGGCATGCGGTCGGTCTCCGATCGAGCTAGGGCCCTGGCCTCGGTCGTACGCGGCTTCCTGGCCATGGGAGAGCCAGACGCAGCATGTCGGAGGATGGACACCCTGGGCGAAGACGCTATCGATCTGCTCGACGAGCTAGCGGTGGCCGAAGTGCTCCCAGAGGTGGTCGACGTCATCGCGCGTTTGCCTGATGCGGCCGAACGCATGAGACGACTCGACGAGCTGCTGTCGGGTGCTGATGACCGGCAATGGCCCCTGAGTGCCGCCGAGGCCTTCGTATCCGCCCTGGTCGCCCTGCGGGAGAGTGCCGATCCCGGCGAGTATCACGACGCGTTCCTTGCTCAGATTCTGCGGCGTGCCGGGCTGTTCGGCACCGACCTGAAGCGGCCCGTCCAGGCGGACCGGCCGGATCTGGTGGACGATATTCTGTACGTGTCACGTTTCTCGGGTTTCTATCCGGAGCCGAGGGATGACAATCCCGAAGCGCGACGATTGACGTCGATCGCGGCGGTGCTCGCCCTGGCGAGCGAATCCAGCGGTCGCCTCGAGCACGTGCTGGGGGCTGTCGCAATGGCAAGGGGAGGCCGTGCGGGGCCCGGCCGGGTCCGGACCAAGGCGCGGGTCGCTGGCGCCCTTGCCCGGGGGGGGAACACCATCCGCGCGGTAGCCTTGCTGGGGGAGGCCATCGACGAGGTCACGGACGAAGACACGGGACAGATCTTCAGTGGAGCCCTTGCCGACTGCGTGGAGTCATGCCGGTACCTCCCGTCAGGGCTTCGGAGATCCTTGTTCGAACGTGCCCTCGCCGTGACCGCGTCCATCGACGACGGCGACTTCCGCAGCGACGTGTTCGTCCGGTTTCTGGAAACGACCAGCCCGCTGGCCGAGCCCGAGGTCTTCCTGCGCGTCGCCATCGCAGCGGTGTGGTCGGCACAGGTCGAACCAGGCACCTTTCGCACGGCAGAACACCTTCCTCAGCTTGCCCGGTCGGCATGCGAGTTGGATGCAGTCGACGGGCGGATCGCGCTGCTGACCGGAGCGATCGAAGCTGCCACGGCTATCCCAAACCAGCAACAGAGGAACCGGATCTGTGGAGGTATCGCCTGGTCCATGAAGCCTGCGCTGGGCGAACGCGGGATGCCGGAAGCGATGCTCCGCCTGGTGTGGGACGAGAGAGACGACGAGCAGTTCGAGCCCTACTACGCGTTCATGACGAGACTCACCCTGGTTCGCGTCCTGGCCGAATGTGGTTTCTGGCGTCTCGCCCTCTCCGTGTCGGACGATTGTGGCCCGGACTGGGCTCGACCGGCCCTCTATTCTGCCGTCCTTGCTGCGGTTGGGGACGAGGATGTCGAGGTTGCCCGAAGGTGTCAGGAGATCGCTGGCACGCCGATCCCTGAGCCCCTTTCCGTCGCCGTCGATGGGAACGATCTGGATAGCCTCGCTGTCAGGCTCGCGGTGTTCTGCGGGAATCGGGCTGCCCTCGCATTCCTGGTCGAGCCAACCGAGACGGTGGATAGCAAGGTCGATGAAACGCAGGTGGTTCTTGGCCGGGTGCAGTGGTGGCAGGAAGAGATCGCCAAGGAGGTCGCTGCGAAGGACTGCGCTGGTATCGACCAGGGTGTTCGAAGGCGACTCAGCTGGGTGCGCAGGGAGGTCGGCGCCCTCGAACTGATCCAGGCTGGTCGCGAGGGGGATCCGGCTGCCAGTACGCGCACCAGCCGCCTGGTAGCGGAGGTCCTCCACGATGGGCTATCCGACGCGGAATGGCTGGCGTTCGAGGGTGACGATCGTGCGTGGTTGCTTCGGGCTACGCGTCTGGTTCGAGACCACGAACTCGACGTCGATCTGCTGGAACGGGCTGGGACCAGGCGCGGCGGAGGGGCGTCAGTCCACGGGCCCTCGACGTCACTCCTTGGCGCCATGACAGAGACGTGGTTTTCGCTTCCCGCAGATCGCCAGGGCACCGCGATCATCGATTTCATGATCGACGAGATCGGACACCTGACGGAGCCGGAAGAGTGTTCAGCGTGTGTCGAGGCGATTTTCCTCGGTGGTGGTCAGCGCTGGAGCACACCCGCGGGCTCCAAACCCCTCGAGCGGGTCCTGACTGCCTTGTCGTCACGCGAGCCCGAGGGGCTGCTGCCCTCGACCTGGGTCCTGCTCGGCGAGGTGACCGTGCGGGCGGGAGACGCGCAGAGGTGGGTACACGTGTTCGAACGGGCCCGCCTTTCGTTATCGGCCGGCTCCTACGGTCGTGAGCGTCGCGATCTGCTGGGCCGACTCACAGGAACACTGGTTGGGGGCGCCTCGTCTCCCGCGGTCGAGTCCATTCTCCGCGCCTGGATCTCCGAGTTGATTGACACCCTTGGCGACGTGGCAGCCTTGGCCGATCTCGATGTGGTGGTCGAAGCCTTGGCACGTGGAGGCAAGCTGGGCCGATTCTCGGACCTGGCGGAACACGTGGGGGACCGGCTGTACAAGCTCGTCGACGAGGATGGTGACCACCAGTGGGAACGCCCGAGACAACTCTGTCACGCCGGTTCGATCCTGGCCATGTTGGGGCACGATAGCCGTGCCGTTCGGTTGCTTGACGAGGCCATTCGAGCCTACGAAGTCTCGTCGCTGGGCTATTCGATTCGGGGTGGAGCCGTTCCCATTCGCGTGGCGTGCGCACTGTCGCGTATTGGTGATCACCATGCTGCCGCGGACGCCCTTCGCAAGTGGATTGACGACGTGCCTGTGGCGCCTCCTGGTCATGATACGAGGGACGTTTGCAAGCAGTTCACTGAGTTGATTCTGGACACTCCCGCGCTTCCCGAGCGCCGCCGTCTCCTGGAGTGTGCGTTGACGGCCGCACAGCTCGAAGAGTTCGAAATCTACCGCGCCCATGCTTTCGAGGAGCTGGTGCCTGCCATCGTCCGGGTCTCGGGCGAACTCCAGCAGAACCTCCCCCATCGACCCGTCATGGATGCCCTCGAAACAGTGGGGGACCTCCACCGAAAAAATGTCTTGGAGGCCGTCGTCGACGACCTTGAGCGGGCAGGGGCCTCTCCTGGCATGGAGCGGCTATGGATGGGATTGTTCCGGTGGGCCCAAGGCGTGGTTCAGGACTCATATCGTGCTGACGTCCTGAAGGTACTTGCGAGTGCTGTGACGCGAATCGGCCAGCCCTCGCTGGTCGAAGACTGTCTTTCGGACGATTCACTCGGTAGCACCTGGGGACCGACCTTCCTCCGAATCTGGCGCCAGTGCCTTCTCGAACACGACGAGCCCCTTCCCTTGATACGTCGTTCACTTGCCCGGTGGTCCAGCGAAGCCCTTGCTGCCTCTGAGGGGGTGCGTGCCTTGATGAACGGCCTGGCCTCGGCCGGCCTCGGCGAGCAAGTCGACGCGATCATCTCGACCTGCCCGGACCTGGGCCTGGACTGGCTCCGAGCATCGCGGCGCGAGCACGCGAACCTCCACGATTGGCTCGGGCAGCTGGCCGATCCCGACGATCGCGCGGACGTGAAATCCTGGGCTCGCCGTGTTGACAAGCGCCGGATGTCTGCTGCGGAGTTCACGCGACGCGTCGACGAGCTGTTTCATGAGGTGTAGATGACCCGTGACGCCCTGGAACGTGGCGGGGTAGAGATCCCACCAGGGAGAGGCACCCTGCACGGAGAGCCTTGGGCTCGGTCACGCGCATGGATGGATGGGTGCGTCGACTGGCGTGATACCCTCCGCGGTCATGGGGGTGTCCATGCAGCCTTGGCTCCTTGTCGTCCTCTTGCTTTCACTGGGCCTCGGTTGCCCGACGACACCCCCGGACGATGACGCTGCGGACGACGACGCGGGCGACGACGACACGGGCGACACCGACGGCTCACAGCCTCCGACCGACTACTCCGTGCCGTGCCCCATCCGGTGACGTCGGTCGCGGACCTGCACAGCCCTGGCGGGCTCTGCACCGTGCCCTGTACCGAGTATTCCCCGCGGGCGCACCCTCCGCGCCGCTGCTCGCACTGATCCATGGGTTCATGCGGTACGGTTCGGTGATGGTGGACCTCGCGGAGCACATGGCCGGCAGGGGGGTGCCGGTGGCCACCACCGGCCTGTGCCACCCCACGATCCTCGACGAGCCTGACACCTGCGGCCGCACGGTGGTCGTGATCGAGCACGACCTGACCGTGCTGCGCGCTGCGGACTGGATCGTGGATCTGGGTCCGGAGGGTGGGGCAGGAGGCGGGAGGATCGTGGCGCAGGGTACGCCCACCGCCGCGGCTGACCGGCCTGATTCGCACACCGGACGACAGCTCAGAACACGTTCGGAGCCTCCAGCACCCCCACGACCGCGCTCAGGATCGAGTGGAACGACGGCCCGATCATGAACGCGAAGCTCAGGACCAGGGTGGCGAAGTAGAGTGCCCGCTGGTAGCCGCTGTCGAACAGGATCAGGAACAGCAGGCAGCCCACGAGCAGCAGACCCGAGGCGCAGCTGACGCGGTTGAGCCGCTGCATGGTGCCGAAGTACTCGTACTGCCTCGCCGTGAAGGCCGCGCTGGCCTCCACCAGTAGCTCGCTCACCGCGGGATCGGCGGGCGGCTGCGGTCTGGCCGGCAGCGGGGGCGGGCGGTAATCGTCCTCCAGCCGCATCACGTAGGCCGCGTAGTCGGTGCGGTACAGCTCGAGCATGTCGGCGTAGTGGGCCTCCTGGATCTCGTGGTGCTGGAGCTGGGCCTCGTGCTCGGCGATCCGGAGATCGTGTGACCGCTCCTGCTGGCGCAGGCGCTGCTCGGCCCTGACATTGTCCGCCGAGAACCCGATCTCGTTGAGCGCCAGGACCTCCCCGCGCAACGTGTATGTCGCCGCGAGAGTGACCAGGAATGCGGCGATCGCCCCCAGCTTGAAACCCGCGATGACCTTGCTCATGGCACTCCCCTGTCCAGGTGTAGGTTCATCGTAGAGCCCGGTTCGAGGTCGACCGGTGCCCGATGGTGCCTGGCTGTGCGTGCTGGTGCGTTTCGGTGCTGAGGGGCGTCGTTACCCCCGGAAGCTAAAGCTCTTCGGATTCCGTCCGATACACCTCTCGATGAGGTGTCCCAGTTCCTTTGCCGAGATCCTGCAGGCGCGCGTTGCGCGCGAGGGGCGGCCGCCTGGACCACCCCGGGCCGGGTTCTGGGACGGGGTCGCCGCGTCGTCGTGGATGCACGCCACGGCCGCGGATCTGCAGCCAGGCCATTTCTCCGACGCCCCCCGGGCCAGCCAGCGCAACGGCACCCTCGGAGATCCGTGGGGCTGGCAACCTCCACGACCCCCGCGGGTCCATCGGACCCTCGACGCCGACCAGCGCCGGTCGCTGGACTTCTTCCGCCAGCTCGGTGAACGGCAGCTCGACAGCGCCGCGACCGCGGACGAGGTCCACTCCGCCTACCACCGC
Source organism: uncultured Rickettsiales bacterium (assembly GCA_964639985.1). Classification (GTDB taxonomy): domain Bacteria; phylum Myxococcota_A; class UBA796; order UBA9615; family CAYRNR01; genus CAZXHG01. The sequence continues at coordinate 16,194 of CAZXHG010000060.1, read as the reverse complement.
CTGGCGATGAAGCTGCACCCGGATCGAGTCGGTATCTCCGCTGGCGCGGGTGATCTGGCCCCCGGCCGGGACGCATTCCTGCGGCTTCGTCGGCACCACGTCGTGCTGATGGCGATGACCGGCGCTCCTCAGGGTCCGCTCTGCTCGTAACCGCCGTGTAACAGCCGCCGGGATCGTGGATGGTTCCGGCCCACCCGCGGGTCGTACTCCCGGTCGATGGTCGACCGGGAGGACACCACCATGAAGACGACCCACACCCTCGTATTGATCGTGGCCGCGTTCGCGGGCCTGATCCTGCTGACCGCGTCCCGCGACAGCGCCCCCCCACCCGAACCCGCGCCGCGCACGATCGCCGTGACCGGCACGGCCGTGGTGCACACCGTGCCCGATACCGTGGTCTGGCACCTCACCACCCGCGCCGAGCACGCGGACCTCGGCCGCGCCAAGGCCGCCAGCGACCGGGAGCTTCAGGCCGTGCTGGCCGCGGCCCGTGACCTGGGCCTGGCCGAGGAGGACATCCAGACCGGGCAGCTGCGGGCCGACCGCGAGTACCACCGGGATCAGTGGGGCGAGTCCACTCGCTTCCGCCACTGGAACGTGTCCCGGCAGGTCACCCTGACCCAGCGGGAGCTCGACGGCTTCGACGGGATGCTGACCGCCCTGGTGGAGGCCGCGGACGTGGAGCTGCACTACAAGCTGCGGTCCTCGCGCATCCACGAGCTGCGCGCCGACACCCGCCTCGACGCGGTCCGCCTGGCGCGCACCAAGGCCGAGGCCATGGTCGCCGAGCTCGGCGGCGAGCTCGGCGAGGTGCTGACCGTGGACGAGATCGCGGGAGGTGGGTATGCCTACAACCCCCTGGCCAACGCAGCGTTCCACGACCCCGTGTCGGTCGCGGACGCGTCGACCGGCACGTTCGCGCCCGGCACGATCGAGGTACGGGTCGCGGTGGGAGCCACGTTCGGGATCTTGTGAGCCCTTCCTCGACTCTCTGCCCGCTCAGGACGCACGGGCCCTCCCGCGCCATCTCGCCCAGGATCTCCCGTACCCGATCGCCTCCCGGGACTGCGCGACGAGCGTGCTACTCTCCCTGGAGACGGAGGAGATCATGCGGTCCCTACTTCCTCTCATCGCCCTGCTGCTCCTCGGTCCGGGCTGTCCCGAGCAGCCTCCTGACGACGACGCGGTCTCGGACGACGACACGGCCGCGGACGACGACACGGCCTCTGACGACGACACGGCCGCGGACGACGACAGCGGCGACGACGACAGCGGCGACGACGACAGCGCGGGCGACGACACGGGCGACGACGACGACTCGCAGCCGCCGACCGACTACACCGTCCCCGGGCCCTACCCGGTCACCTCGGTCGCGGACCTGCACAGCCCCGGCGGGATCTGCACCGTGCCCTACACCGAGTACTCCCCCGCGGGCGCGCCCTCGGCGCCGCTGATCGTGCTGACCCACGGGTTCATGCGCTACGAGTCGGTGATGGCCGACCTCGCCGAGCACGTGGCCAGCTGGGGCGTGCCGGTGGCCACCACCGGGCTGTGCCACTCCACGATCCTGGACAGCGACCCGCCGGCGGATGCGGCGGACCTCGTCGCGTTCAAGGAGATGCTGGGCGGGACGGACGTGATCTACGGCGGCCACTCGGCCGGGGGCCTGCGCTCGGTGCTCGCCGCAGTCGACGATCCGCAGGCCGTGGCCGTGCTGGGGCTGGATCTGGTCGACGGTGACGACCTCGCCCTGGCCGCCGCCCCCTCGCTCGTCGTGCCGCTGTACGGCCTGGCCGGTGAGCCCGACGGGTGCAACAGCGACGCCAACGGCCTGGACGTGTACGCGGCCGCGCCCACGTCGCGCGTGCTGCGGGTGACCGAGGCCGACCACTGTGATTTCGAGGGACCCACGGACTGGGCGTGCACCCTGCTGTGCGAGGGCAGCAACGACCAGTTCAGCGACGAGGAGATCCAGACCACGATCCGTGCACTGTCCACGGCCTACCTCGTATGGCAGGCCGGCCTCGCCACGGACGGCGAGGACTGGTGGACGCCAGGGCAGCCGGCCTACGAGAACCTCGTTGTCGTTGGCGCCATCACGCCGTTGTGAGGCCGAGAATGGGGTCAAATCGCGACTTGACCCCTTTCCTCTGACCCCTTTCCTCTGACCCCTTTCCTCGGATCGAATGGATCGCCCCCATGATACGTTTCCTCTGTGGGCGGTCGAGCACGGCGAGGGGTGTGATCCGATGCGTTCGATCCGGTTGGTTGCCTGCTTGTCGGTGGTGCTGGCGAGCGCGTGCTGGGAGGCGCGCGCTCGCCAGCCCCGCTACGTGGAGATGTCCATCCGGAACGCGCCGCCCGCTGCCCGGGATCGGATCACGGTGTGGACGGGCGAGCGGATGCTGGTGTTCTCACCCGGGGGCGGGGGCAGCTTCGATCCGGATCGGAACCGCTGGACCCGCTCCAGCGTCGACGGCCTGCCCGCGGAGCTGCTGCAGGACTGGGACGACCTGCACGACCGGCCGGTGCTGGCCGGCGATCGCGTGGTGTTCCTGTACCCGAAGAAGTTCGGCAGCCTGGTCGAGTACGGCTCGGAGTTCGTGGCCGCGATCTACGACATCGGCGAGGACCGCTGGACCACGGTTCCGTTTTCCGAGGCCGCACCCCGGCCACGCGAGCAGCCCGTGGTGGCCTGGACCGGGCAGGGCCTGATCGTGTGGGGCGGGGTGGGCGAGATCCGCGTCGAGGGGGCGGGCGATCGGCCCGAGGTCATGGGCGACGGCGCGATCCTGGACCTGGAGAGCGGCACCTGGACACCGATCTCCACCGAGGGCGCGCCCTCGCCCCGCTGCGCCGCGGCTGGGATCTGGACCGGCAACCGGCTGTTCGTGTACGGCGGGCTGTCCCGGGTTGGCGTGGCCGGCCAGCTGTGTTTCGGTGACCGGGGGCGCTGCGAGGCGGCCGAAGGGGGGGCGCTGTACGATCCGGTCACGGACACCTGGCAGCCCATCGACACCGAGGGGGCGCCCTGGCCGCGGGCCGCAGCCACGACCCTGATGACCGGCGACGCGGTGATCGTGGTGGGGGGCATCGGCGCCACCGGCGCCTCGGCCGTGAACGGCGGCGTCTATCACCCCGGCTCGGATCGATGGACCTCGATCCGCGGCACCGGCGTGAGCAAGGCCCGCTGCTACCTCGACCGCGGCTACCTGGTGGTGCACGGCAGCAAGAACAGCGCGTCGGTCCACGACTTCGAGGCGGGCGAGTGGCGCCTGCTCGATCCGGACCAGCTGCCGCCGCCCACCGGGTGGTCGGGCTGCCCGATCGGTGATCCGGGCGCGCTCGTGATGGCCACGCCCAACCCGGGCAAGCCGGGCCGGACCGGCTCGGTGGCGCGCATCGACCCGGTCTCCGCGTCGTGGCAGTCCGCGCCGTTCCCGGCGGGGGAGCCGCCGTACAGCCTGAACACGCTGTCCCTGGTATGGACCGGCGAGCGGTTCATCTTCTGGGGGAGCGCCACCACCGAGTTCGACCCGGAAGGCTCCAACGGCTGCGAGGGCGTGCTCCACCCCTGCGATCCGGTCACCCCCACGAAGCAGGTCTGGCACAGCGAGGGGGTGATGTTCACGCCGGATTTCGAGTGAGCAGCGGGCGTCGAGCCGGGGATGGTCAGGATCCCGGCCGTCCTACCGCCTCCTGTGCGCCAGCGCGCCCAGCAGCACCAGCACCACCGCCTGGCCCGTGCCGGTCCGCCCCTCCACGCGGCAGCTGCAGTCATCGTCGTCGTCATCCGCGCCGTCCGGACTGGCGCTGTCGTCGTCGTCCCCCACGACCTCCTCGCCCGCGGTGAACACCCAGGTCTGCCCGTTCGTGGTCTGGCCGTCGGAGACCTCCACGGTCCACATGTAGGTGGTGCCCACCTCCAGGTCGGGCCAGGCCAGCTCCACCTCGGACCCCGCCTCCACGTCGGTCACCTCGCCGAGCAGGTCCATGTCGGCGTGGGCCATGCGGAATGGCAGCTCGAAGGAGCTGTCCAGATCGGTCTCGTATTCGCCCAGGGTCGGTGACCAGGTGATCACCTCGATGCGGTCCTCGGTGGGCTGGAACTCCAGGATGCGCATCCAGCCGTCGCCGCCGTTGGCCCAGAACTGGTAGTCGGCCAGCAGGGTGTACACGGTGTGACCGTCGTAGGTGTCGGCCCGCCACGACTCGCCCGTGAGGTGGCCGGCCTGCATCAGGAGGAGATTGTCGTGGTGCTTCAGCGCCTCGTAGGTGATCAGGCCCTGGGTGGAGAACGTGCCGTCCGTGCCCAGCAGGTAGTGGCTGGACAGGATGGCCGTGCGGTCGGAGTGCAGGTCCAGCACCTCGCCGGCCCAGTCGAGCACGTCCGGGTCGCCGATGGGGTCGTACTCCAGGTGCAGCACCACGAAGTCGAGGCCGGCGGCCGAGAACAGCTCGTAGTGGTTGTCGTTGTCCTCGCCGAAGTGGTCGCCGTACCACGAGTAGTTCTCGAACCGGGCCACGCCGAAGTACTGGTTGTACAGCGCGGTCGATCCGCTGGCGCCCGAGGGGGTCTGGTCGTGGTTGCCCGGCGCGATGCCGTAGGGGATCCCCTCGGCCAGGCCGGTGGTCACCGGATCCTCCAGCAGTGACATGGCCGCGTCCGCGTTGACCCACTCGTCCTCGTACGTGTCGCCGTGGTCCGTGATGTCGCCCACGTGGGTGACGAACTGCACCCCGTACTCCTCGCGGTGGTCCACCACCCACTGGGTCTGGGCGAGGAAGGTCTCGGGCTCGCCGTTGCCGCACTCGCACGAGTAGTACTGGGTGTCGGGCAGCGTGACCACGCTGAAGTCGGCAGGGGCGTCGGCCAGCACCGCGCCGAGGAAGCGCACGTCCAGATCGTCGTTCTCGGGATCGTGCACGAGCACCCGCAGCCCGAGCGGCTGGGCCACGGCGTCGTCGCCGTCCCCCGGACCGAGCAGCTGGGGCGTGGATGGGGGGTGGTTCAGGTCGAAGGGCGCGTCCCCGGTCCAGGTGGCGCCCTCGACCGTGCCGTCCACCCCGCCGATGGAGTCGCCGGCCGTCTCGCCGCTGCCCTCGTCCAGGCCCCAGCGGGCGACCAGGTCGGGTTCGGCCGCGTCGAGCGGGGTGTTGATGGCCGCGCGGATCGCGTCCCCGCTGCGGGCCACGGACCACACGCGTACCTCGTCGATGGCGCCGCGGAAGGCGCCGTCCGTGCTGCCCGACGTACTCAGCGCCGTGGCGATGCCGAAGTGCTGCTCGCTGTCGTGGCGGGGCGTGGCTCCCCCCGTGTCGCGCTCTCCGTCGAGCAGGCCGTCGAGGTACAGTGCCCACGTCGTGCCGTCATAGGTCACGGCCGCGTGGTGCCAGCTGCCGTCGCAGGCGGGCGTGGCGCCGGTCACCGGGTGGTTGGCGCCGCTGTCCATGTCCTCGAAGTCCGCGCCGAGCACGCCGTCGACCGTGCGCAGGCCCAGCAGGTAGTTCATGTCCTGGGTGCCGCCGTCGGACTCGCCGCGGCCCTTGCCGGCCAGGGGCCACAGGTCCAGGCCGCCCGAGCCGGTGGAGGCGGCCTCGCCGTCACCGTCGCAGCGGAACCAGCACTCCACCGTGAACACGGCCAGGCCCAGCTCCGGGGCCTCGCCCATGGTCACGTGGTCGTCGTTGCCGTCGAAGTCCAGCGAGGACTGGGCGTGGGCGGGCAGGGCCGCCAGCACCAGCCACAGCAGGATCGGGATGCGGGTCATCGCGTCACCTCGCCACCATCCTACGTGGTGTGACCGGCCGGGGCACGTGCGCGCACGGGTCGGGGCGCGCCCGCGAAACCGTGGCCGGGATCGGGTAGGGTGCTTCACGGTCCGACGCGTTCGAGGAGGACAGGGGTGAGCGGGGACAGCCCACGACAGGAGCCCTCACGGCGGCGCAGCGCTCTGGTGTTCGCCGCCATCGGCGTGGGCACCCTGGCGCTGTCCGCGCTCGCGGCGTGGCGCCTGTACGAGCCCGGTGACTACCAGGAGCTGGCCCTGTGGACCTGCGTGGCGACCATGGGGCTGCTGGTGCTGGGCTGGTTCGCGGACCGCGCTCGCTCGGCCGTGCCCGGCCGCGTGGTGACCGGCCTGCTGATCGCCGTGGCCGTGGGCACGGTGGCGGCGCAGAGTGGGAAGCGCATCGAGGAGCTGTTCACCGAGAACGAGATCTCGGAGTGGAACGTGTTCCACTACGTGCTCGGCACCAAGTACTTCCCGGAGCTGGGCTTCCACGACTTCTACAACGGCATGGTGCTGGCCGACCTGCACCACGAGGAGCGTTTCCGCAAGGTGCAGTACGTGCGCGACCTGCGCACCAACGTCAAGATCCCGCGGGAGGACGCCATCCTGCAGGCGGAGCGGGCCGACCTGCGGTCGCGGTTCAGCGACGAGCGCTGGGCGCAGTGCAAGAAGGACCTGCGCGCGATCCAGCGCCATCGCAAGGACAAGCACTGGCACGGCCCGCTCAACGACCTGGGATTCCACCCGTCACCCGCGTGGCTCGTGCCCCACCTGTGGCTGCTCAACTCCCTGGACATCACCAGCAAGGGGGTGCAGACCGCGCTGGGCACGTCCGACCTGTGGATGGTGCTGCTGACGCTGGTGGCCCTGGGGTGGGCGTTCGGGCCGCGTGTGGCCGCCCTGTCCACGATCTGGCTACACCTGTACTTCGGCAACCACGGGATCATGGTCGGCGGCTACTTCCACTTCGACTGGCTGTTGTGGTCGGTCCTGGCCGTGTGCCTCTACAAGAAGGAGCACCCCCTGGCCGCGGGCATCGTACTGGCCTACCCGGCCATGGTGCGGGGCTACCCCGGGCTGCTGGCGATCCACCCGGGCATGCAGGTGGTGGGTGCCGTGTTGCGGCGGCGCATGCCGCAGCGCAAGCACCTGGTGTTCGCCGCGGCGTTGACCGTGACATGCTTCGCGCTGGTTGGGCTGTCCAGCACGACACGGCGGGGATTCAGCGCGTGGACCGAGTGGGCGGACAAGATCCACCTGCACTCGGAGACCCACCCCACCGGCCAGAAGCGTATGGGCGTGAAGTACCTCTACGCGCACGACGTGGACGAGCATGGCTGGAAGCCGACGGTCAAGCAGCGCAAGCGCACGCTGGAGGCGAATGCGGGCAAGGCACGGACCGCGCAGCTGGCCCTGATCGCGGTGTTCCTGCTGGCCATGGCCCGGCGCAAGGACCACGACGGCATGCTGATGGGGCTGGCCGTGGTGATGGCCGCGCTGGTGCTGTCGCGCTACTACTTCAGCGTGTGGGTGCTGCTGTTCACCTGGACCGCGCTGGACCGCCGCAAGCTGCTCAACCTGGCCTCGTCGCTGGCGTTCCTGGGCATGCTGGTCGTGTACTTCAGCATGGAGGACGCGGGCAACATCCAGCGTTATCACCTGTTCAACCAGCTGGTGGTCGGCTACTTCCTGGCTCTGTCGGCCTGGTTCCTCGGCCATGATCTGCGGGACCTGATCGTGTGGTGGCGCGGGTGCGCGGGGACCGGCCGTGGATGACCACCCCCGATCCCGCTCATGTGCCGGTCGGGTCGATGCATGACGCGGCTCACGGTTCGGGGAACGTCAACTCCAGGGAGAGGTCCAGGGAGCAGCCCTCGTCGAGGGCGCTCTCGTTGCGTACCTCGCGGACCACGGCCAGGGCGCAGAAGCGCAGGTGGCCGTGCCAGGCGCTGCCCTCGCGGACTTCGATGTCCAGGGGCGCCGCGCCCTCGTGCCGCCAGGTGAGGTCGAGTCGCTGCGGCCCGTGCACGTCGCTCACGTCCCCACAGGCCAGGCAGCGGCGAAGGCGGTCGGGCAGGTCGGCCAGCGTGGCCTCGGCGAGGGCCGCGGGGCAGGTGCCGCCGACCGCGGTGGTGATGGGCAGGTCGACGAGGTCATCCGTGCTCGCGCCCGTGCTGGCGACCGCGATCTGCAGGTCCACGATCTGGATCCCGGCCGCGGATGGGGGAGGCGGCTCGACGGGCGGTGGAGGGGGCGGTCCGGCCGGCGGTGGAGGGGGCGGCTCGTTCTCGTCGGCGAACCGCTGCAGGACCAGCGCGCCGAATCCGGGCTCCCCGGCCTGCCAGGCCAGGCACGAGGCCTCGTCCGCCATCTCCATGCAGGTGTCCGGGCAGACCCGCGCCGCGCATGCATCGTCGCCGTGGGCGCAGCCGCTGTCCCGTGCGCAGTCGAAGTACATCTCCACCGCGTCCAGGCAGGTGCGGGTCAGGCAGGCCTCGATGCAGAAATGCACCGGACAGGCGGACAGGCATTCGCGCTGGGGTGGCGGACACAGGCCGTCCGGGGCCTGGGCCGTGGCCGAGGCAGGCCACGACAGCAGGGCGAGCACGAGCCCGGTGAGCCACGGTCGGCGCAACGAATCCCTCCACTGTGGGGACTGTAGCAGGCCCTCAGCTCCTACGACGGTCAGTAGCAGCGCTCGAACACCACCTCGCCCTGGAGCTGTTCGCAGTGCACGTTGGCGTGGCCGGAGATGCCGACCACGTCGTAGACCCGGGCATTGGTGCTGCGCAGGTCCACGTCGAAGGGAACGCAGGTCGTGACGTCGACCGGCGCCGGGCCCTCACGGGTGATGATCGTGAGCTGCGTGCCGTGGTCCCGGTGGTGCTCGATGCGCAGCAGCCGCTCGGGGATACGCTCGCTGTACAGGTGCACGCCGAAGAACGAGTCCTCGTCGCCCCCCTCGCCGCGGTAGCCCGAGGTGCACGTGTCGGGCCGCATGCTGAACACGCCGCCGTGGGCGCGCACCCGCAGCTCGCCGTCGACGGCGCCCGTGGAGAGGCGGTCGAGGACGTGGTAGCCCGCGGCCATGGCCGCGAATGCGGCCGCCGCGATCACGACCCACCAGATCACGGCGCTGCGCGTGCTGGGCCTCGGTGCGGGCTCGCTGCTCATGGGGCGTCCGCGCAGTCCAGCAGCGCCTGCTCCAGCTCACCGGCGTGGGCGTAGCGCTGGCCGGGCTTGCGCTCCAGGCAGCGCATCACCACGCCCTCGAGGTCGCCGGGCAGGGGCTCGCCGCGGCGCTCGGACGGCCACTTCAGCACGCCGTCGAGGTGGGCCATCATCACGGCGACGGCCGTGTCCCCCGTGTACGGCGTCCGGCCGGTGAGCGTCGCGTACAGCACGCAGCCCAGCGCGTACACGTCGGAGCGGGCGTCGGCCTTCTTGCCGCGGATCGCCTCGGGCGACAGGTAGTGGGGAGTCCCGGTGACGATGCCCTCCTTGGTGAGCTGCTGGTCGTCGAGGTCCTGGCTGACCCGAGCGATGCCGAAGTCCAGCACCTTGACCACGTCGGGCACGCCGCCGAGCTCGGCCACGAACAGGTTCTCGGGCTTGATGTCGCGGTGCACGAAGCCGAGCTTGTGGGCCTCGCCCAGGGAGCCGCAGGCCTGGCTCATCAGGTGGATGGTGCGTGCGGGCGACAGGCGGCCCTCGGCGCGGATCTCCGCGCCCAGGTCCCGACCCTGCAGCAGCTCCATGGCGTAGTACCACAGCCCGTCCGGGGTCACGCCGTGGTCCATCAGCCGTACCGTGTTGGGGTGGGTCAGTCGCGACGTGGCCATCACCTCCCGCTCGAAGCGGGCCACAGCCTCGTCCGAGTCGCCCAGGCCGGGCTTGAGCACCTTGAGCGCCACGTCCCGCTTGAGCGTGCGGTGGTGGGCCACCCACACCTCGCCCATGCCCCCCTTGCCGATGCGGAACTTGAGCTGGTAGCGGCCCAGCTCGCTGGCATCGTAGGCCTCCCATCGCACCCGGTACACCAGGTGGCCCAGCACCACGCCGAGCACCGCGGCCATGGCGATGAACACGTTGTGCATGCCGAACAGGGCCACGGCGCGGGGATCCTGGAACTGGGCGGCCAGATCCGGGCTGAGCAGCGCCCCGATGCCCTGGGCGACCGGGAAGCACAGCCACATCAGCAGGAATCCGACCACGCCCCGGCGCCAGGGCTCGGCCAGCAGGGCGATGCGCACCAGCATCAGCAGGATCACGGCCATGCCGTAGCTGGACGCGATGCCGCCGGCGAACACGCCGAACACCGAGATCAGCGTGGCGAAGCCGGTGAACGCGGACAGCTCGATGGCGCGGAACAGGGCCAGGTCCGGGTCGGGGGTGCGGTCCAGGTACAGCCAGATGCCGCCCAGGGCCCCCCACCCCAGCGCGCGCAGACCGAGATACCACCCCAGGGGGCCGGGCTCGATGGCCGTGACCACCAGCATGTCCTGCAGGGCGAACAGGGGCCAGATCACCGCGCCCGCCACGCAGATCAGCTTCAGGCGGCGCACCGCGTCGCGGTGCTCCTGCTTCGCGATCGCCTCACGCCGGTCCAGGGAGATGGCCAGGCCGGACGTGGGCTGGCCGTCGGCCGCCAGCTGGGTGCGCGCCTCGCTCAGCTTGTGGTCGCCGATCATCTGCACCGTGGCCTGGTCGTCGGTCATCCGGTCCGTCCTATCACGAATGGCCGGGGGTGGGTCCGGCCGTGCCTCGGATCGCCCGGATCCGTATGGGACCTTGGTCCCACATGGTCACTTTGATCTTGGGGCCATCGGATTTCTCGGGTATTCCGACGTTCCATCCCCTTGAAGGAGGAGGAATCCATGAAGACCACTCGATTCGCACTCTTCGCGAGCACCCTCGCGTTGTTCATCCTGTCGTGCACCAGCGGCCTGGTCGTGCTGGAGGGCTCCGGCGACGTGGTCGGCGAGTCCCGCGGCATCTACAACGGCGCGCCCCCGGACGCGGCCCACCACGACGCGGTGGTCTCCCTGCACCAGCTGACCCGCAAGGGCGACTCGGTGTACGTGTCTCCCTTCTGCACGGGCACGCTGATCACCGACACGGTGGTGCTGACCGCGGCTCACTGCCTGGACGATGCCAACGGCGGCAACAACTTCCGCACCATGGATCCCAGCCGCCTGGCGATCTACGTGGGTGACGAGCCGGCCGTGGACATCATCGACCACCTCTACCTGGTCACCGAGACCCTGATCCACACCGACTACGACCGCAACGCGCTGCTCAACGACATCGCCCTGGTCCGCCTGGCCAGCGCGGTGACCGAAGCCGCGCCCGTGGCCGCCCTGCCTGCGGCCAACGGCTTCACCGCGGCCGACGCCGGCCTGGTGCTCAACTTCGCCGGCTTCGGCCAGGACGAGTTCGGCAACAGCGGCGTGAAGCTGCAGGGCGACTGGCCGATCACCGGCCTGGGCTGCGCCGAGCCCGAGTGCCCGGACGGCGGCGACGACGCCACCCAGATCTCCTACGACCAGGTCGACGGCGGCCCCTGCTTCGGTGACAGCGGCGGCCCGGCCTTCGTGGACCGCGCCGGCACCTGGTACGTGGGCGGCATCACGTCGTACGGCGACAGCTACTGCGCCTACTACGGCGTGAGCACCCGCGCGGACGCCTACGAGACCTGGATCGGTGACTTCACCAACCCGACACCGCCGCCGGACTGCTCCGCGGACGCATGGTGCAACCCCGAGTGCGCCGAGGGTGACGACCCGGACTGCGCCACCCCGCCGGACTGTTCGGCGGACGGCTGGTGCAACCCGGACTGCGCCGCCGGCGACGACCCGGACTGCGGCGGCGGCGACGACTGCGGCGACGGCGTGTGCGGCGCGGGCGAGTCCTGCGATGGCCGCGACGGGACCAGCGAGTGCTCCGCGGACTGCGATGGCAGGACCAACGGCAAGCCGTCGGGCCGCTACTGCTTCGTCGAGGGCGTGTGCGAAGGCCCCGGCTGCCCCTGATCCTCGCCCTGTTCCCCCCTCCCTGACACCCTTCTGGTAGCTTGCGCGGATGCGCACCCCTGCGCCCGTGCTGGTCTTCCTGGCCGTGGGCCTGCTCGCGGCCAGCCAGTCCGGCAACATCATCCGCCTGGCCGACGCGTCGCCCGTGGCGATCGTGGCGTGGCGGCTGGCGCTGGCCTCGGTGCTGCTGGCGCCGCTGGCCGGGGGGCGGCTGCGGTCCCTGGGCGCGCTGACCGCTGGCCAGTGGGGTCTGCTGGTGATCGCGGCGGTGGCCCTGTGTGCTCACTTCCTGACCTTCGTCGCCGCCGTGCAGCTGACCACCGTGGCCAACGCCACGGTGTTCTTCTCGATCAACCCGGTGTTCACGGCCACGGCCGCCTACCTGGTCTTCGGCGAGCGGGCGGGGTGGCGGCTGGTGGTGGCCACGGCCCTGGGGATCGTGGGCATCGTGGTGATCGCCCAGGGCGACCTGGCGCTGTCCCCGGATCAGCTGCCCGGCGATGCCCTGGCCGTGCTGTGTTCCCTGCTGTTCACCGCCTACTTCCTGCTGGGCAAGCGGCTGCGGCAGCAGCTGGACAACCGGGTCTACGTGACCGCGCTGTATGGCGTGGCTGCCCTGATGGCCTTGCCGCTGTTGCCCCTGCTGGGCCAGCCCATGGTGGTGTACGACCGCGTCACCTGGCTGGCCTTCGCCCTGATGGCGCTGGTGCCCACCATGCTGGGCCACACGTCGTTCAACCTGGCGCTGCGCTACCTACCCGCCGGCCTGATCTCGGTGCTGACCCTGAGCGAGCCGGTGTTCGCCGGGCTGGTGGCGTGGCTGGCCTGGGGCGAGGCCGTGACCGGGCGCACGGTCGCGGGCTACCTGCTGATCACGGCGTCGGTGGTCGTCGTGGTATGGAAGAGGAGATAGATGGCCGCGCTGAGCCTATCGCGCAAGATCGCCTACGCCGTCGGCGGGCTGGGCATGAACCTGCCCAACCTGGTGATCTCCCAGTGGATCTTCAAGCGCTACGTGCCCGGCGACGGCGAAGCGCTGGTGCCGGTGGCGCTGTTCTCCACCATCTTCCTGCTGGGGCGGGTGACCGACGGCGTGTCCGACCCGTTGATCGCGTGGTGGAGTGACCGGCTGCGGTCGCCCAGGGGACGTCGCCTGCCGTTCATTGCCGTGGCCATGCTGCCGCTGGCGGCGGTGTTCGCCGTGCTGTGGCTGCCGCCGGTGGCGGGCGCCAGCTGGATCAACGCGGTGTTCGTGTTCGTGCTGGTACAGGCCTGGTTCGTGCTGTACACGGCCATCACCACGCCCTACCTGGCGCTGCTGCCGGAGCTGACGTCGGATCCGGCCGAGCGCGTCAACATCGCCACCTGGCAGGCCGTGTTCGTGATGCTGGGCACGGCCGTGTTCGCCGTGGCCGGGGTGATCATCGAGGGGCTGGGCTGGCCCGCCATGGGCGGGATCGTGGCCGTGCTGCTCGTGGTGTCGTTCACGCCCACCCTGCTGTTCATCCGTGAGCGACCGCGGACCGAACAGCAGCAGGCCGAGGCTCGGGTCAGCCTGCTGCGCTGGGTGCGGCTGACGCTGCGCAACCGACCCTTCCTGCTGCTGGTGACCGCCACGTCGTGCTACTGGTTTGGCCTCAACCTGCTCATCATGCTGGTGCCGTACCACGTGCAGGACCGGCTGGGGCTGGAGGAGGGGGCCGTGACCGTGGTGATGGGGCCGTTCCTGCTGATGAACGCGGTGTTCTTCGTGGTGTTCAACGCCCTGGCGAAGCGGCACGGAAAGTTCCCCCTGTTCGCCGTGACCGTGGGCGGCACCGCGTTGACCGTGCCGCTGCTGAGCGCGGTGGGGCTGCTGCCGGGCAGCGGCCTGGCACAGACCGCAGTGGCCATGGCCTGCATCGGCGTGCCGGTGGCCGGGTTCATGATGCTGCCGTACGCGCTGCTGGCCGACGTGGTGGACCACGACGAGCAGCTCACCGGCCAGCGGCGGGAGGCCATCTACTTCGGTGTGCAGGCCGTGTTCCAGAAGCTGACCGTGGGCCTGTCGGTGTTCGTGTTCGGCATGGTCGTGCTCGGCGGCGAGCCGCAGGTGGTGGACCTGGTCGGCCTGCGGGCCGTGCCCTTCGTGGCCGCGGCGTCGTTCGTGGTGGGGCTGGTGGTGTTCCTGCGCTACCCGCTGCGGGAGGGCGCCGACGGCGTGCGCCTGGTGCGCTGATTCAATCGTGCTGCTGGATCCCCAGCAGCTCCCCCTCGGTGACCTGGGGCAGGTCCGCGGCGTTGGCCTCGTCCGTGTCGATGTGCATCTCGAGCTTGTACAGGGGGTGCACGCGGACCAGCACGTCACCGAAGATCAGCTCCCGCTCGCCCCGCATCCGCACCAGCACCTTGTCGCCGCGCTGTACGCCGAACCGCTCGGCGTCGTCGGGGGTCATGTGCACGTGTCGCATGGCGCAGATCAGGCCCTCGTCGAGGTCCAGGGGGCCGGCCGGCCCCTGCAGCCGGATGCCGGGCGTGCCGCCGAGGTCGGCGGAGCGCCGGACCGGCGCGTCCACGCCCAGGTGGAATTCCTCGGTACGGGAGATCTCCACCTGGGTGCGCGATCGCTCCGGACCGAGCACACGCACCCGGTCCACCCGGCCGTCGGGGCCGACGAGGTCCACGGTCTCCACGCAGGCGAACTGGCTGTCGATGTACAATCGCTTGAGTACGGTCAGTTCGTGGCCCTCGCCGAACAGCGCCTCCACGTGCCCGCGGCACAGATGCACGTGGTGCGCGGACACGGCCACCCGGATCGGCCCGCGCGTACTCGCGGGCCGGAACATGGCGCGCATGGGCGCCCTGGGGATCTCGCTCATCGTGCCTCCACGGCGATGATCGATCAGGGCGCTGCCGGCGTCCAGGTGCCGGCTTCACCGTGCGCTTCATCGAATCGGTCGGATCCGCTGCTAAGGTGGTCTGCAGGGGACGTCCCGAGGAGGTTCGGATCATGCGGTCATGGCGCGCGATGCTCACGACGCTGTTCATCGGGCTGGTGCTGACGGCTGCGGGCTGCACCGGGTCGGGCTGGGACAACGACTACGGCGACGACGACACCGACGACGGCCCGCCGGGACCGGACGGCACCTTCGACGACGACGACGACGAGCCGGACGGGGACCAGGACCACGACGGCTGGACCGTGGAGGAGGGGGACTGCGACGACAGCGAGGCCGGGATCAACCCGGGCGCGACCGAGCACCTCAACGGCGTGGACGACGACTGCGACGGCCTGATCGACGAGGACTTCGGCGGTGATCCCGACGACCAGGACGGGGACGGCTGGACCGAGGCCATGGGCGACTGCGACGACTCCGAGGCTGGCATCCACCCGGGCGCGGAGGAACACGTCAACGGCGTGGACGACGACTGCGACGGCACCATCGACGAGGACACCATCGAGTCCGATGACGACGGCGACGGCTACTCGGAGCTGGAGGGGGACTGCGACGACAGTGATCCCACTGCCACGCCGGGCGGGACCGAGGTGCCGGGCGATGGGGTGGACAACGACTGCAATGGCCAGGTGGACGAGGCCGTGGAGTGTGACTGCCCGACCACCACCTCGCCGGCGCACGCCATCGACGTGTGCTCCGGCTTCATGGGTGAGAACCTCTTCGGATCCGGCAGCCAGACCGGGATCGTGGACAGCTACGGCAGCTCGATCGCGCCGCGGTTCGGCTGTCAGCTGTACGCCATGCACACCGGGCTGATGTACGAGGATCCCGCCCAGCTCGGCACCACCATCGGCACCGCGGTCAACGAGTGGGACTTCACCGGCCAGACCGCCAGCTGCGGCACCCAGCCGCCGCCGGGCATCGACACCAAGTACGACCTCGTCGGCTTCGAGATGCTGCTGCAGGTGCCCGCCAACACCCACTCGTTCTCGGTGGACTTCATGTTCGTGTCGTCCGAGTACGAGGAGTGGCTCTGCACCCAGTTCAACGACACCTTCGAGATCTACCTGGAGAGCAGCGCGCTCAACGCCACGGACTTCCCGGACTACGACGGCGACGGGATTCCCGAGGGCAACGTGTCGTTCGACGGCGCCGGCAAGCCGATCACGGTCAACAACAACTACTTCATCGTCACCGACTGCTCGGTGCTGTACCCGATGACCGGGTTCTCGGGCCAGGGGTACGCCCTGGAACCGGGATTCACGCCCGCCACCCCCTGCACCGGCACCAGCGGCAACACCAACGACGCCGGCGCCACCGGCTGGCTGACCACCACCGCGCCCGTGACCCCGGGGGAGACCATCACCCTGCGCTTCTCGATCTGGGACGAGGGGGACGGGATCTACGACTCGATGGTGTTCATCGACAACTTCT
>CAZXHG010000059.1:0-40037 GCA_964639985.1 uncultured Rickettsiales bacterium | reverse complement strand
GTCGGGCCTGGTCAGCACCGAGGACTTCGTGGTCATGTGCGAGTCCATGGGCATCGACACCGGCATCGACATCCCCAAGCTGCTGGACGTCGGCCAGCGCTTCGTCACCGACTTCCTCGACATCGCCCCGGCCGATCGCACCGTGCTGATCGACAACGTGGCCGGCGTGACCGGCATCGCGCCGGAGCGGCTCGCCCGCCTCGGCGACGACGCCAGCGAGCTCGAGGCCATGAAGGAGGAGGCCGCGGCCTTCGCCATCAAGCCGGACACGGCCAAGCCCGAGCGCGTGCGCGCCAACGTGGAGGTGAGCCTGGAGAGCCTTCGGGGCTACCTCAAGATGCGCCGCTGGGGCTACGCACGCGCCGAGTCCATCGTGGCCGGCCCCCCGCCGAGCCCGTTCCTCGAGGAGCTGCTCTAGCAGCTCGGCCCACCCGTTCGAAATCCGGACGGTGCGTTCGATTTCCGGTCGGCCGGAAGCAGACGATCCTCCCGGCCGGCTTCCCCCTCCGTACCTTCCCCCCACCCCTGACCTTCGCCGACCCCCGCGACCTGGCCCTCTTCCCCACGTGACACCATCCCCGTCCACCTTGCCCGCCCGCCTGAACCGCCATACCTGACAACCCCCACACCAAGGCACACCTGCGCCTGACACGTGCCGATGGCTGTACGAGTGTTCGCCGAGGACACGACCCTCACGTACGTGGTTGGCACCCCAGGCCAGGCACCCCAGGCCAGTTGGCACCCCTGGCCAGCACCCCAGGCCAGCACCCCAGGCCAGGGGAGGCACCCCAGGGGAGGTGCGCGAGGTACCACAGGGCACCGAAGGGAGCTACGTTGCCGGGAGGGTTAACTCGGCGGGTGGAAGTGCAGCGGGAACTCGAAGTACATGCCGTCTTCCATGTCGTGGGCCGGGAACTCCACGAAGCGGAAGCGCTCGAGCAGGCAGTCTTCCATGGCGGGCTCGATGGTGTCGTCGACGATCTCGACGGCCTTGACGACGCCGTCGCAGCCGACGTGCAGTTCGAACAGGGCGTCGCCGGAGTGATCCTCGCCGTCCACGGGCTGGCACGAGGCGAGCATGGAGTGCGCCTTGGTGATGGACTGGGAGATCTGGTGTCCGTCGAGTCCCTCGGCGACCCGCATCGCGGCCATCTCCTCGCCGCCGAGGTCGACCGGGGCCGGCTCGAGGCATGTCTTGGCCCGCGGCACGCTGAAGCTGGCCGCGCCGGTCAGGCGCTGGCTCGCTGCCGGGGCACGCCGCGCGGCCTCGGGGGCAACCTCGGCGACCTGCTGCCCCAGGTTGCGTAGCTGGGGGGCGAAGGCAGCAGCAAGGGCCACGACGCCCACGAGACCGATGGCGAACAACCAGGCAACGACGTAGACCACTCGTTTCATCGCAACTCCCGTCGGGGAGTAACATCTTGGCATGTCCATGGACGAACCGACCATCCCCAACGTGCGGCTGACCGACGTGACCCTGCGTGAGCACGGCCAGAACGTCACGGTGGAGGGACTCCGCAGGTTCACTCCTGGGGAGCGTGCGTCGTTCGCGTGTTCACTGGCATCAGCCGGGGTACGCCGCCTGGAGATCCTGTCCTGTGTACATCCGCGGGTGGCGCCCGCCATGGCCACCGCCGAGGTCGAGGCTACCCTGCGCGCGATCGGAGATCTCGACGGTGTGGAGATCGTCACCCTGGTGCCCAACGAGCGTGGCTACCGGTCGTTCCAGGACCTCGGGCTGGGACCCGAGGGACGAGGACACACGGTCGGGGTGTTCCACTCGGCCATGGACGAACACAACGTGGCCAACCTCGGCAGGACCGTGGCCGAGACCTCGACCGCGATCGCCGGGATCGCAGGACGAGCGGCGGCGGACAGCGTGCGCCTGTCCGCGTACGTGTCCGCAGCGTTCGGATACGACGATGACGGTCGGTTCATCGGGGTGCCGGACGAACGGCTGTGTGATCAGGTGCGGCGCCTGTTCGACCTCGGCGCGGTCATGGTGACCCTGTCGGATCTGCAGGGGCTGGCCGACGACGACGAGACTGCCCGGGTCTGGGACCGGGTGCTGGGCCTGGAGGGCGGCGCGTATGCCAGCCGGCTCGGCTACCACCCCCACCACGCGGACCCCGAGCGTGCCGTGGACCGCGTCGAGGCGGCCTGGCGTGCCGGAGTGCGCTGCTTCGATGCATCCGTGCGAGCGGCCGGGGGCTGTGTCACCGGGGCGCCCGGGAACGCCCCGGCCGGGCGGGTGCTCGCCCGACTGGACGCGCTGGGCGCGGACAGCGGCATCGACACGGCCGCGGTGGCGGCCCTGGTGCCCGCATGGCTGTGAAGCTGCTGGCCGCTGCGGTCGCGGTCCTCCTGATGGGTCCGGCGACGGCCACGGAGCTTCGCGTCGCCGTGGCTGCGTTCGACAACGCGGCCGACGACGACGCGTACGACGCCCTGGGCAAGGGCCTGCAGTCGATGTTCGCCACGGACCTGGCCACGGTCACGACGCTGGACGTGGTCGAGCGGGAACGGTTGCACGACATCCTCGGCGAGCTCGAGCTCGCGGACAGCGGCCTGCTCGACCCGGGCACCGCGGCCCGCGCCGGCCAGCTGCTCGGCGCCACCCACCTCCTGACCGGGTCGTTCACCGTGATCGGCGATCGCATGCGCCTGGACGCACGCCTGGTCGAGGTGCAGAGCGCTGCGGTGACCCTGGGCGCCAGCGCCGAGGGCGAGCGCGACGCGTTCTTCGAGCTGCAGAAGGACCTGCTGGGGCAGCTCGTGGACTCGCTGGCCCTGGACCTCAGCCCGAAGGAGCGCGCGTCCGTGGCCCGGATCCACACGGCCGACTTCGACGCATTCGCCGAGTTCAGCCACGGCATCGACCTGTTCGACCAGCAGCAGTACGACGAGGCGCTCGCCGCCCTGCAGCGGGCGAGCGCCCAGGACGAGGACTTCAAGCTCGCGCGGCTGACCCTGGCCGAGTACGAGCGCATCGCGTCGGAGATCCGGGACCGCGCCGAGACCCTGCACTCCAGCCGCGCGGAGCTGGCCCGGCTCGAGGCGCTCGCCGCGGGTGAGGCCGAGGCCGGGGTGGCCCGTCGCCTGATCGAGACCGCGGCGCTCCGCGGTGAGCCGCACCGCGAGGACCGGCTGACCGCCCTGTACCTGCTCGTGCACGGGTACGGCGACGTGGACCACGACAAGGCCCGCTTCCGCCAGCTGCGGCAGACCGAGGACCGCTTCGCCATGGAGCGCATGGCCGACCGCTTCGCCCAGCAGTACTGGTCCGAGGCCCGCACGCTGTGGCCCCACGCGCCGCCCGTGATCGGCACCAACGGCCTGGCGGCGATCCCGAGGCCGGACACGTACGACGAGGACTTCGCCCTGTACCGCCGCACCCTGTTCCCGGATGCGGAGGCGCTACCGCAGCGACAACGGGACGACATCCCCACGTTCTCGCGGGAGATGGCCCTGCGCATGCACCTCGACCGCCGCGAGACCGCACAGCAGCAGCTAGCGCTGTTGCGCGACTGGAAGGCACTCGATCCCGAGTTCCGGCTGTTCCCCTCCCACTTCCGGTCCACCGCGTCGCTGCTGACCAACACGCTGCTGCTGGACGAGTCCACGGCCGTGTTGCGCATGCTCGCCGACGGCACGGACGACGAGGTGCAGCTTCGACTGCTGGCCTCGGCCATCGACACCAATCGCGACCTGCAGGCCGCGCTCGAGGGCGCGGGCGACGACCGGGTGATGGCCGAGTGGCTGATGCTGAACCGCGACGGCTCGTACACGGCCCCGGCGGGCGACCGCCGGGACCTGGAAGCGGCGTCCGCCCACGCGATCCCACCGAAGCTACTGTTCGCGCTGGCCCACCGCCGGGACCTGTCCCCGAACCGCGGCCACGTGCTGGTCGGTGACCTGCCCGTGTGGCTGCTGACCGGCTACCAGGTCCTGGGCACCGGCCCACGCAGCGATCCGGTGCGTGCGCAGACCCTACGCTTCGCCACCCCCCTGGACGGCGAGGAACGCAGCGCCCTGGCCATCGTCGACGGCGTCCCGCGCAGCGAGTACTCGGTCCACTTGGAGCTCGATTTCGAACCCGCCGAAGATTGGTGGCCCCTGGACGTGCACCCCACCAGCCACGAGGGCCCCGATCGGCCACAGCCGCCCGAGGGCCGCCCCCGCGTGGGGATCCTGGTCGGCCTCCAGAACGTGCACTGCGCGTTCGGCGAGGACCCGGACACCGGCCGGTCCGCGCTGCTGCGGCCGATGACCGGCCACGTGGTACAGCTGGACGGCCCGACCGTGCGGCTTCGCCGCTTCACGGAGACGGCCACCAGCAGCCACGCGCGCTGGCGCGCATTCGAGGCCGAGGTGCTCGCCGAGGCCACGCTGCGAGGGCTCCCACGCAACGGCGACGTGCAGGTGACGGTCCACCCCGACGCCATCGAGGTGCGGTACGGCGGCCAGCGCGTGGTGTTCGACGGCCTGCAGCTGGAGCCCGGGTTCCAGGGGCTGGCCTTCGCCGGCACGGGGTACGTGGAGCTGTCCGGGCTGGCGATCGCCGAGGATTGAGGCTCAGGGACGAGGTCCGATGGCGGACCGGATGGTGAGCTGGCCGTACAGCGCCGTCAGGCCCTGGCGCGTCGAGTAGGTCCTCGTGTCGATCCCCGCGCCGTACGGATCGTGCACGCCGAACGCCAGCTCGTCGTCCACACTCAGGTTCGTGCGCGTGTGCCGCACCAGCAGGGACGGCTCCACGGCCACCACGCCACGCGGTGCCACGAACGCGACGCCCAGCTGCAGTCCAACGCTGTAGCAGTCGAGCCGCTCGACCTCGAATTCCCCGGAGAAGTCGCTGTCCGGCTCCTCCACGGTGACCAGCGACGGCGGCTCCGCAGGAATGGCGACCCCCCCCTGCACCAGGCCCCGGAACGTGGCTGCGCGGGTCATCTCCGCCTCGAGCTCCACACTGACGCCAGCACCTCCCCGGGTCCAGCCGTACGTTCCCGAGTCCAGCACCGGCGCGGAGGCCATGCCCGCGTTGCCGGCCATGGGCCTGATCCGGCCGTGCCTGACGTACAGGCCCGGGGAGACGCGAACCCGCAGCGCCTTGACCATGCGCTCCACCGGGCCGTGCAGCCTGAACACCGGTCCGACCAGCAGGTCCCAGGCCGGTCCCCAGGCGACGTCCTTTCCCACGGCCAGCGACTCGTCTGCGAAATCCGTAGGATGGGGCCAGTCCACGGACAGGTCGGCGCCCACACCGAAGGTGCGCGTCGGGTGGACGGCCAGCCTCGCGACCAGCCCCCCCGGCTGGGAGCCGTCCCCCAGGCGGATGACCGTGTTGTCTCCGTCCAGGCACAGGGTCGTGGAATAGTCGACCGCTTCGTCCGTGCAGGTGAGTCCCTGCCTGACCACGCCGGCGCGGTATCCCACGCCGATCTCGATCCAGGGATCGGACCACAGCATGAACGAGGCGGCCCGGTCCTCAGTGAGATCCCCGACCTCGTCACAGCGACCACTCGCCGTGGCCAGCACGGTTGCGATCAGTAGCGGTGCGGTGATTCTCCCCGACATCCCCATCGCAGCTCCTCCTCGACCCCTGACAGGGTACACGCCCGCTCCGCGCCCGGTCACTCCGAGCGTGTGGACACGCGCCCGAGAGGTGTCGCAGAATCCCGGGTGAGGGATCACGAGGTGGGAGGTAACCGACGACGCCCGGACCGCGGGAGGTCCGCGCCCACACGCCGCAGCCGCGCCGTGGCGCTGGCGTGCGGACTGCTGCCGTTCGTGCTGCTGGAGCTGGGCCTGTGGGCCTGCGGCTGGGGCGGAGAGGCCCACTTCAACCTGGTCACCGAGACGCCGCCCTTCGTGGTCGCGGGGGACACGGTCCAGCTACACGAGCGCTTCAGCCCCCAGATGCCGACCCGCCCGTTCGCGCTGCATCCCTCCCCTTCGACCCTGCGGGTGTTCGCCGTGGGTGACTCCATGACCCACGGCGTGGGGCTGGCCGCCCGCGAGCAGGCCTGGCCAGCCCTGCTGGAGGATCACCTGCAGCAACGTCACCCCGACCGCGAGGTCGAGGTGCTCAACTGCGGGGGCATCTGCCACGGCTCCCGCCAGGCCCTGCACGTGCTGCAGCAGGTCCTGCAGTTCGACGCGGACGCGGCCGTGGTCGTGACCGGCGCCAGCCAGTACCTCGAGGCGCTGTACCTGGCCGACTGGGAACGGGCCACTCGCCGCGGGCTGGGCTCGCTGCGCCGGTGCAAGACCCTGCTGTTCGCCCGCCACATGGCCCGGTTCGCGATCGCGGGCACGAGCGAGGCCCCGGTGCGCATGACGGTGACGCCGCACGGTCAGCTGCCCCTGGCGCCATGCGACCGGCCCCAGACCGCCGATTCGCGCCGGGCGGTGATGGCCAGCGCGGGCGTCGACCTGGAGCAGATGGTGTCGCTGTGTCGGGTGGCCGGGGTTCCGCTCGTGCTCTGCACCCAGCCCGGCAACCTGCAGATGCCGCCCAACTCCACACACCCGTCGTTCGTGAAGCGGGCCGAGCAGCGCAACCCCGAAATCGTGGAGCTGATGATCGACGCCGAGGAGCTGCTCGGCCGCGGTGATCCGTCCGCCGCGATCGCCCTGCTGCAGCCCAGGCTCGATGATATCGAGCGGTCCATCGACGAGGAGGATCGCTGGCAGCTCTCCCTGGTGCTGCACCCCCTGGGCCACGCCCTGGAGCAGCTCGGCGTCCACGAACGCGCCCACCGGGTCTACGTGCAGGCCTGCGACCTCGACGCGCTGCCCACCCGTCCCACGTCCGAGTACAACCGTCGAGTCCAGGAGGTCGCGGACCACGGCGGCGTGCTCCTCGCCGACCTCGACACGGCGCTGGCGGCGGCAGCGCCCGGTGGCATCACTGGGAGCACCCTGTTCGTGGACGACAGCCACTGCAACGGGGAGGGCCACGCGCTGATCGCCGCGCACCTGGACGAGATCCTGGCGGGGATCAGTGGGTCGGATGCCCGGACAGCAGCGGGTACTCGATGACCGTACGCCCGCCGCCGGGATCACGGCGGAAGCGCATGCCGGTCACCACACCGCGCACGCACGCCGCGAGATCGTCGCGGAAGTCCCCCTGCAGGGTCACGTCCGACACCGACCCGTCCGCCTCGATCACGAACCGCACCGAGCCCGCCCCGGACAGCTGGGGATCCTCCCGCAGCGCCTGCTCGTAGCAGAACTGCAGCTGCCGGCGGTGATCCAGGATCACCTGGCCGACGTGTGCCGGCTCCCGGGTCGACAGGTCCGCGGGCACGGGTTCGGGCTGCCAGCCGTCCGGGGGTGCGACGCCGGACCGCCGCTGCACGCCGACCACGTTGGGCACGGGCCAGGCCGAGACGTTGTCGTCGCTCTCGAAGAACCCGGTCTCGAAGCTGCCCACGAGCTCCAGCTCCAGCCCACCGGCGCGCACGAACAGCTGGGCCTCGGGTCCGCCCTCGGCGTACTGCAGCTGCTGCAGGTCGATGGGCAGCGCCAGCAGGATGTCGATGAAGTCGTGGGTGGTCCACGGCGACCGCGCGTGGATCAGCAGCGGCCGGCCCTGGCCGTCGATCCCGATCACCGCGTGGCTCCAGCGCCGATCGGACTGCTGCCAGGTGTTGGACCGCTGGCACGAGACCATGCGGATGGACTGCACCATCACGCGGTAGTGGGGGCGCAGCGCGTCGAGATCCTCGCAGGCGCGGTCGATGATGCGGACCCGGGGCAGGTCCGCCGGCGCCTCCGGCGCCAGGTCGAACGCCAGCACGGCCTTGTTGCCCCCCAGGCGGGCGTTGTTCACGTGATCCGCAGAGAACATCAGCTCCGTGGAGGTGCGGTAGTCGGTCTGGAACATGGAGGCGTTGATCGCCGCGAGCAGATCCGCGTCCGTCACCCACTCGCGGGCCGTGCGGTTGGCCGAGCCGTCGTCGGCCAGCTCGCTGCCCATGGCCAGGACGAGGTCGAAGCGAGCCGGGTCCACGCGCAGCACCGTGATCGTGCAGTCGCCGATGGGGCTCGGCGTGGGGGACACGAACGTACCCAGTTCGAGGCCCGGCTCCAGCACGCGCCAGTCCCCGGCGCCGGCGGGCACGACCAGGCACAGACAGAGGAGCGCGGCAGCGGTGGCGGGCATCGTGGGGTGAACACGCCGCCGGGCAGCGGTGTTCCGCAGCTATCAGCCGCAAGAGGGCGCCTTGGATGAAACGTGGGGTGACCGGGGGGCCGGATCCCCCCAGATTTCACAAATCCCTGGCGCGGGCTGTTGCGGGCCATGCCTACACTGTTCAGCGGAGATATGGGACTCACACGAACTGCGATCCGGGCTCTCACCTTCGGGCTCACCCTGGCGGTGACCACCCCTGCCGCGGCCGTCTGGCTCGACCTCGACCCGGACGACGGCGCCACCGGCCCGCGGGTGACCGTGCTCGACGGCGACGAACACGGGATCCGCATCCATGTGCGGTTCGCTGGCCTCGACGCCGAGGCGGTGGACACGGAGCTGGGGCCGTTCACACACCTGACCATGCCCGGCTGCGGCGTGACCACCGAGGTGGGCGCGCCGCTGCTGCCGGTGCTGCGCCAGGCCGTGCGCCTGCCCCACGGCGCCACACCCACCCTGGAGATCGTCGACGTGGTGTCCGTCGACGTGGCCCTGCCCGACTGCGGGCTGCCCGCCGACCCGTACCCGGCGCAGGCGCCGGTGCCCAAGGTCCCGGGCGCGTTCGAGGCCCGGCAGCTGGCCTGGGACGAGTCCATCACCTGCGACTGGCCTGGCGCCGACGCCGCGCTCGGAGACATCGGCCAGCTGCGTGCCCACCGCTTCGTCCAGTTCGAGGTCTTCCCCGTGCACGTCGAGGGCGACCAGCTCCGCGTGTTGACCGAGATCGAGGCCCTCGTCACCTGGACCGACGCGGACTGGCCCGCCACCCTGGCCGCGCTCGAACGCTACGCGTCGCCGGACATGGACACGCTGGCCTCCCGCCACCTGCTGGACACCCTGGACCTGCGCACTCGCCTCGACCTGCCGATCGGGTACCTGATCGTCACCTACGACGACTTCTACGAGGAGGTGGCCGAGCTGGCCGACCTGCGCCGACGCCAGGGCTACGACGTGACCGTGGTGCGCACGTCCGAGATCCCCGGGGGATCGAACACCCAGTCGATCAAGGCGTACGTGCAGGACCAGTACGTCAGCGGCGAGGTGCCCCCGACCTTCCTGCTGCTGGTGGGCGACACCCAGCACGTCCCGGCCTGGAACGGCAACCACTGCTGGTCGGCGACCGACGTGTACTACGGCACCATGGACGGCGGCAACGACGTGCAACCGGACCTGCACATCGGCCGCCTGCCCGCGTCCTCCGCGCAGGAGGCGGAGCGCATGGCCGCCAAGACCGTGGACTACACGATGTTCCAGCTCGGCAGCGGCAGCGACTGGATCAAGCAGACCACGTTCATGGCGTCCGTGGACTACCACTGGGTGTCGGAGACCACCCACGACTACTGCATCGCCACCTGGCTGGAGCCGGACGGGTACGACTGCGAGAGGCGCTACTACCACTCCAACAACGCCTCCACGCAGCAGGTGATCGGCGACATCAACGCCGGCCTGTCCCAGCTGACGTACTCGGGCCACGGCTACACCAGCGGCTGGTCGGACGGCCCGCCCATCGACGCCAGCCAGATCCCGGGGCTGTCCAACGCCGGCAGGCTGCCCGTGGTGCAGTCGTACGCCTGCTACACCGGCGACTACGCCTCGGGGGAGTGCTTCGGCGAGACCTGGCTGCGTGCCTCCAACGGCGCGGTCGCGTTCTGGGGCTCGTCCACCACCTCGTACTGGGACGAGGACGACGTGATGCAGCGGGACGTGTACGACGCGTGGTACGGATCGGGCTACCACTGGTTCCGCGGCGCGCTGGACCAGGGCCTGTGGGGAGTCCACCAAGCCTACGGCGGCGGCGGCATGGCGCGCGCGTACTACGAGCAGTTCAACCTGATGGGCGACCCGGCGCTGGACGTGTGGACCTCGGCGCCCACACAGCTGGCCGCCGACCACCCGGCCTCCGTACCGCCGGGTACGGCCACGGTCGAGCTCGTGATCACCGACGCGGGGGGGTCCCCGGTCAAGGACGCGCTCGTGTGCGGGATCGTCGAGGGCCACCTGCACCGGGCGGCCTACACGGACGGCGACGGCGTGGTCCAGCTCGACCTCGACGGCCACGAGCCGCCCGGGACCGTGGTGGAGCTGATGGCCAGCGCCCACGACCACATCCCCTGGGAGGGCTCGCTGACGGTGGACGTCGGCGGATCGGGCGACGACGACGATGCGGCCGACGATGACGACGACGGCGGCAACGGGCACCAGCCACCGAGCCCGCCCGGCACCGAGGTCACCGGCGCGGGCTGCTCCTGTGGCCAGGCCCGCGGCCAGGCACCGGGGGGCGCGGTCCTGCTCGCCCTGCTCGGTACGGTCCTGGCGCGACGACGGACGTCCACGCAGTAGCCCGTCCACCCCTCCCGCCTGTGGTAGGCTGGCCCCTCTCGGGAGAGATCCCGTTGCGCAGAGGGGACCACCGATGAACCGCCGTCCGACCACCCTGGCCGTGGTGCTCGCGCTGCTGTGCAGCGTCGCGCTGCCCGCACGGGCCGACGAGCCCGCCAGCACCACCGAGGTCCTGGTCGTGGGCACGATCCACGGCCGGCACGCCACTCACCCCAGCTACTCCTATCGCCACCTGGCGCGGGTGTTCGAGGACTTCGACCCGGACGTGATCTGCGTGGAGATCCGGCCCGAGGACTTCCGCCGCAGCTACTACCTCACCGAGATGGTGATGGCCACGACCTGGGGCCTGGAGCACGACCGCGTGGTCGTTCCCATCGACTGGTGGGACTCGGCCAACAACGCCCGCGATGAGAGGGCCCGCTTCGAGCAGGCCGACGAGTACCCGGCGTTGGCCCGCGAGGAGGAGCGGCTGCGCAAGGCCAGCCGCATCATCCGCGACCACGAGCGGCAGTACGGCAGCTACAAGAAGTTCTCCCGCCGCATCCACCGCTACGGCCCGGCGTTCTTCAACGGCGAGGACTACAACGACTACGTGCGCGAGAGCTACCGCATCTCCGAGGAGGTGTTCGGCGACAGCGCGGTCAACCTGTACTACCGCTCCCGCAACGACCGCATGCTACAGCGCATCGAGGCGGCCATGGCCGAGCACGTGGGCGCCCGCGTGCTCGTGGTCACCGGCGCGGAGCACAAGCACTACTTCGACGACGCCCTGGGCAGGCGCAAGGACGTCACCCTGGCCGAGTTCACGGCGCCCGCCGAGGAGGCCCACGTCTCCGCCGCCATCGTGGCCGTGCTGCGGGACGGCGACGCCCGCACCTACTTCGACATGCACGACCACCAGGTGGCGGCCGTGTACTTCCAGGGCCGGCTGACCCACCTGATGCACGGGCCGGGCATGGACTTCGATCCCAACCGGGTGCCGGCGGCCAACGTGCGGCAGGCCCCGGGCGTGATCGAGGACTGGATGTGGGACGACCCGTTCACGCCCAGGTTGCAGTACGAGCTGGGCTGGCTGGCGTTCCACACGGGCCGCTACGAGGCCGCCATCGCCCACTTCGAGCGCGCGCTCGCCGACCGCGACGCGCTCGAGGAGGCGGACGACGAGTGGCGCAACGCGCTGCCGGTCAACGTGCACCGCAACATCGGACTGTGCCACGACGCCATGGGCAGCCGCGAGGCCGCGCTCGCGTCGTACCAGACAGGCCTGGACCTGCTGCACGAGACCCGGTCGGGCGAGTGGGCGCAGCTCGTGGAGGAGGGGTACTTCGGCGAGCTGAGGCTGCTGGAGCGGCCGTTCCGCTGGAGGCGCGGCCCGGTCAAGGACGTGCGCCTGCCCGACCTGCCCGGCCAGGAGCGCATGCGCGGCAGGTACTGGTACGTGCTGGAGGACATCGCGTACGACGCCGAGAGCGGCGAATCGCCGCAGGTCCGGCTGTGGGCCGCGCTGCCCGTGGACCGGCGCGAGCAACGGGTGCGCATCGGCGCCATCCAGCCCGATCCGACCGCGATCCTGACCGAACCGGAGAACGGCAACCGGATCGTGTACTGGGAGATCGACGCGCCCGCCGAGGGCAAGGCGCTGGTGTTCTCGTACGACTTCGACGTGGTGGTGCGCTCGCTGCTGTACGACCTCGACCCGGAGAAGGCGCTGCCGGTGGACCCCTACTCGGACCAGGCGCGGCTGTTCACCATCTCCGAGCCATGGGTCGAGGTCACGCCGGCCATCGAGGCGATGGCGAGGGAGATCGTGGGCGACGAGGTCAATCCCGTACTGCAGGCGCGCGCCCTGTTCGACTGGACCGTGGACGAAATCACGTACGACTACCCGGGCATCGCGGACCGGGGTGCGGAGAAGTCCTTCGAGCGGCGCAAGGGGGACTGCGGGGAGTTCAGCCGCGTGTTCATGGCCATGGCGCGGTCGCTGGGGATCCCGGCGCGCAGCGTGACGGCGAACTGGCTGTCCAGCGGCGGCCACGCCTGGGCCGAGGTGTACCTCGCGCCTTGGGGCTGGGTCCCGGTGGACACGTCCGTGGCCCAGCTGGTGGAGAGCGGCCTGAACGGGCAGATGGGCGAGGAGAAGATCGTCGACTTCCTGCGGACCCGGGGGATCCCCGAGCGGGAGCGCGGCTGGCTGTTCGGCAACCTGTACCCCCGGCGGCTGATCGTGTTCGTGGGCGACGGGGTGGCGTTCGAGCGGGCCGACGGCGAGACCGTCGCGTTCCAGTTCATGCAGCCCGGCGGCAGCGCCGCCCACCCGCCCGCCATCGAGCTGCAGGGGCTGACCGCGGTCAGCACCGGGTTCTACCTGTTCGGGGACGAGGCCACGGACGAGGGTGTTGCCCAGAGCAAGGCTGCGGTGGCGCTGGGGCCATCGTGGCTGGCGGCCGGAGATTTCGACAAGGCGATCCTCGCGCTGCAGCTGAAGCTGGAGGAGGACCCCCAGCACTCGACCACCCTGTTCCAGCTCGGCCAGGCCCTGTTCAACACCGGGCGGTTCGAGGAGTCGCAAGCCTCGTTCGAGGCCTCGCTGGCCGGCACGGGCGGCAGCACCAAGCCGACCACGGATACGTGGTCCCACATCTTCGTCGGCATGTGCCGGGACGTGGCCGGCGACCGGGAGGGGGCGGTGGCCGCGTACGAGGCGGCGATCGCGACCGGTGCGGACTACAACGGGTCGCTGGATACGGCACAGGGGTTCGTCGAAGAGGCGTTCTCTGTGGAGGAGTAGTAGGGCGTCGACAATTCAAAGCTGGAGGCCACCGAGAAACAGGAACGCATCCCCGGCTGACTGGCCTCCTTCAACGACACCCCCGGGAGCTCCGATCAGGATATCGTCGAGACCATCTCCGTTCGTATCGCCGACGCCGGCAACCGAATAGCCCGCTCCAGCGTCCGTTACCATCCCCACGAACTTCACATCGGCGTCGGCCAAGTCGTGCTCACCCAAGACGAATGGGCCCTGCAGGAGGTACACCGCTCCTCCCCAGGGAGCGCCGGAGCTGTCCAGAGGGGCCCCGACCAAGCAGTCGGCGAATCCATCGCCGTTTACGTCGCCCGCACCGGCGACCGCGGATCCGGCGAAGCTGTTGTCCGTCTCTCCGACAAAGACGACGTTCGCCGTCATCAGAGAGGACTCGCCGCTGTCGTCCGACCCGTGGATCAGGTAGACCCGGCCCCGGTCGTGTCCCAACGCGTAGTGCCTTGGCGCACCGATGAGGATATCGTCTCGGCCGTCAGCATCAACATCTCCGGCGCCGGCAATCGCAGATCCTGCCCGGTCGTCCGGGAGCGAGGCGCTCAAGAGCATGTCCGCCTCGAGGATGCTGGTCGTTCCATCTACTGGGCCACGGATCAGGGCGATCAACCCGAGATCATGAGTTTCCAACCGTTCGCTGGCCGAGACGAGGACGTCTGCCAGCCCGTCGGCGTCCACATCACCGGCGCCCGCCACCCGCTCGCCTACTCCGTAGACGGCCCCTGCGCCCTCGATGGTCGCGTCTGCGTCGTGGAGGGAGAGCGCGCCGCTCACACCCCGTGTGAAGAGGAATGCGGCCCCTCGCGGTTCATCCTCGACCAACGATGCCATGGCTCCAACGAGGAAGTCGTCGCAGCCGTCGCCGTCCGTGTCTCCGACGCCCGCAACGGATTCGCCAGCGTGGTCGTCCCCAACTCCGACCAGGATCGCATCGGCCTCCGACAGGTCCATCTCGCCGGATACAGGACCGCTCACGAGATAGGCGCGAGCGGCTGCCATGCCCGCCTCGTAGCCCGGGGCACCGATGATGATGTCCATGAGGCCATCACCGTCTGGATCCCCGGCGGATGCGACAGCAGCGCCGGCCAGGTCTGCTTCGCAACACCCATGGAGAATGCCGTCGGCCTCCACTCCAAGGTCCATCTCGCCGACCATGGGGCCGAAGACGACGTAGGCCTCCCCTGCTCCCGGGCCCGGGGAGGAGATGCCAACACCACCGATCAGGATATCCGTGAGGCCATCTCCGTTCGTGTCCCCGACACCCGCGACGGAGTAGCCTGCGTCCGCTTCCAAGCTACCACCGTGGAACGAGGCGTCAGCCTCGAACTGAATCTGGATGCCCACCGGCTCATCGGTCGTGTCATCGTCCGTTGCTGTGGAATCATCGTCCGTTGCTGTGGAGTCATCGTCCCCGCCGGCGTCGTCATCGCCCGTCGGTAGCTCTGGTTCGTGGGAGCACGATAGCGCCAGGGATAGCACCACCGCGGCGACTGGGCCGCTTGGCGCTATCCACCCGAAGCGAGACTCCATCACATCACCGTGCCATGGGTCTGAACCGGCGCTGGAGACCGATCCGAATTTCCCTCGGACTGTGTGTGGTGCCGGACGCTACCAAGGTGCCGATGGGCAGCTCGCCTGCGGATCCTCGCAATCGTGTAGGGTGTCCGAACCGGATTCGGCGCAGGTATCGTAGTCCGTGCCAGTGGTCCCCCCGTGCACCTCCAGATCGGCCGCATCACTCCCACCACAAACCGTGTCGGATCCTGATTCTCCATCAAGCCAGTAGTCACGGGTGTCGTTTCCATGGATCCAGTCATCATCGTCACCACCATAGATTCTATCAGCGCCATCCCCGCCTCTGATCACGTCCTCACCATCCTCGCCGTAGAGGTAGTCTCCACCCTCACCACCCCAGATCTTGTCGTCACCACTCCCCCCATAGAGCGTGTTGGATTCGGTGTCGTCCTGCGGCGCGAGCAGCTTGTCGTCCCCTCCATAGGCCAGTGCAGTGTCTTCCCCGTAGCCCACCTGAATATCATCGCACGGCCAGGAGCAGCTGTCGTAGGGGCTTCCCCCAACGGTGTCCCAACCAGCACCGGCGAGAATCACGCTCGTCTCCTGGTGGTACTCCGCGAAACCTTCGCCATACCATAGGTAGATCTCGTCGCCGCCGGCCCCGGTCTCGATCCGAATCGGAACGATATCACTGTAGTCGCAGCAGAATTCTTCACCCCTCGCCGATCCCCATACATACATCTCGGTATCGGAATCGTCCGAAACCGCACGGACGTAGTCGTCACTACTGTCGAACCGATCGCACTTGTACTCGGTGTCCGTGGAGTCGTACCAGCAGACGTCTACCTGGCGGCCTGAGATGGTCACTGCGCAGTCGTCGTCATCGTATGGAGACGGGCAATCTGATCGCGCGTGCGCGGAGCCGCCCAGGCTCAGTGTGATGGTTACGATCATTAGACACAGTGTATTTCGCTCCATGGTGTCCTCCCCAGCCAGGTCCACATGACATGGCGATGAACCGGTGGCTCCGGTCCGCTGGTTTCCGGGGTATGTCCGGCAAATCCAGAATCCCCCCACGAAAACAACGCTACCCCCCCCATCCCGAGATTTCAACCAGAAAATGGCGCATTCGAGGGAAAGGACCGCATAGCTGACGGGGGAGGCGACTGAAAGACAGTGTCGGTTCCGTCGGGCGCTTTGCGCCCTCCTTGGACCGACCTACGGGGCGGCTTGGGGCGGCCCCAGCCCATGCCGCGCCTCGTCCAGCGCCGTCCGCACCAGCGGGTTGTTCTCGATGGCCTCCAGGGATTCCTGGATGGAGGCCACCCAGGCGTCCTGGATCTCCACTTCGGCGGCCTTGCGGGCCACCTTCTCGTAGACCGTGCGGGCCTTGAGCAGCAGCACCACGGTCTGCTCGGACAGCACCTCCTGGTACAGCTCGCGGTCGGTGTCGCTCTGCACGCCCTGGGGATCCGGCGCGGTCAGGATGTCCTGGCGGAACTGCTCGTACAGGCTGCCCAGCCGGTAGCCCGCGCGGGGCACCCACTCGTGGATCCCGATCCGGATCGACTCCAGGTAGGCGTCCTGGGCCGCCAGGATCAGCTCGGCCTTGGCGTTGAGCTCCATGCGCGCGATCTCCAGGTCGTCCACGCTGGCCAGCTCCACGGCCTCGGCCTTCTTGCGGAACACCTCGCCCAGGTAGAAGTAGGCCAGCGCGCCGGAGTGGCCGCCCAGGGTTCGGCCGCGGTCGTAGCGGTAGTACCGGCTGAGCCGCTCCAGCTCGTCCTCGGCCCAGTCCAGCTCGCCCGCGCCGCCGCGGACCCACGCCCGCTTGACCATCAGCGCGAACTGGTCGGACGCGCCCACGTCGTCCCGCTGCAGCAGCTCCTCGATCAGGGCGCGCGCGTCAGCCCACTGCTCGGCACCGACCAGGCACTCCGCGAGCCGGAACTGCGCGGTCAGCTTCGCGTCCGCCGAGGGCCTCCGACCCAGGTACGCCCGGTACAGCTCGACCGCGTCGTCGAAGTGCTGCAGCAGCTCCGCACACAGCGCCGCGTTGAACAGGGCCTCGACCTCGCCGTCCGTGCGCGGGAACTCCTGCAGGTAGCGCAGGTACAGGGCATACGCCCGCTCGATGTCGTCCGCGTCGAACGCCTCGGCCGCCAGCCGCAGCACGTCCTCGGCCGTGTACACCTCCATGCCGATCAGCTCGTCCGGCGCCACGTGCACGGACATGCCGCCGGTCTCGGCCATGCTGCCCAGGGTCGCGCGGCACCCCAGGTTCAGAAGCAGGGGCAGGGTCAACAGGATCCACCAGCGATTCACGGTCCCTCCTCGAATCCGGGCCCCGGCATTGTACAATCCACGAAGGACGGCCAGCGAACCGGCCCGACGAGAGGGGAACCCGATGGCCCTGCTGCACCTGTACCGCAACGGCAAGCGCATCCAGACCGTGGAGATGGGGGACCGCACCTACATCGTGGGCCGGGAGAAGGTCTGTGACCTGGTGCTGGACGAGGAGGCCGCGTCGCGGCAGCACTTCCGGCTCATCCCGGAGGACAACACCTTCCTGCTGGAGGACCTGGGATCGTCCAACGGCACGTTCGTCGACGGCGTGCGCGAGTACCGCACCCCCCTGCCCGACCAGGCCATGATCCAGGTGGGCAAGTCGCTGATGATGTACGAGGCGCGGGACATCAAGACCGCGCCCGACGAGATCCTGGACCTGCCCGAGTGGGCCGTGACCACCGACGAGCTGGACATCGCCGATGACGACGAGGAGCCGTCCACCCGGCCGGTGGCCCCCGCCGTGCTGCGGCAGGTGCAGGCCGAGACCCTGGCGCGCACGCGCCCCCACCTGGTGCAGCTGCGCTCCAGCGGCGACCGGGTGATCCCGCTGGACGCGGAGGTCACGACCGTCGGCTACGGCCCCACGCGTATCTCCCTGGGCCCGACCAAGAAGGCGGTGCCCAAGGTGCTCGCCGAGATCAGCCGTGACCGCAAGGGCCGCTACCGCATCGAGGCGCGGGGCCTGTTCGGCAAGATCGAGATCAACGGCAAGGCCAGGTCCGCGGGTTCACTGGAACCCGGCGACGTGTTCGTGATCGAGAACCAGCGATTCACCTTCCACCGCGGGCTGGAGGACGTCTCGTAACTCCCCCTCGATTCCGAATTCCACCACCAACCCAGGCTACGAACCGCCCCGGATGGGGACATACGTCTACTGGAGCTGCTCACCCCGGGGCCTCGACTGGCCCCCTTCCTACCGGAGCAGGTCACGTGTGTCCCCGTTCCGCATCCCCTGACCCAGACCGGCTACCTGCGTCGGAACGCGAAGGCTGACAGGACCAACACCACCGCCCCCAGCGGCGTCCGCCCACCGCCCGCCGTGCACCCGCACCCGCACTTGTCGTCCCCGCCGTCACAGTCCTCGTCCACGCCGTTGCCGCAGACCTCCTCGGCGTCGGGGTTGATGTCCGCGTCCGCGTCGTCGCACTCGGCGCAGGCCAGGTAGCCGTCGCCGTCGCCGTCCACCTCCACCGGGCTGTCCGGATCGCAGTCGCTGTCCACGCCGTCGCACGCATCGTCCGCGCCCGGGAACTGCGCCGGATCGTGGTCGTCGCAGTCGCTGTCGCACGGCACACCGTCGCCGTCGTAGTCCTGCACCGGGAAGCAGCCGGTGTGGTCCGGATCGAGCTGGTAGTCCCACATGCCGCGGCCGTAGGTGCCGAAGCGCACGGTGTTCTCGTGGGCCAGCGCCTCCACGCTCCAGTAGATGGTCACCGGTGCGTCGTTGCCGGTGATGTCCACCCACGCATCCCCGTCCGGGGCACGCATGTACGCCGCGGTCTCGGTGCCCGCGAAGATCCGGCCGCTGCCGTCCGGCGCCTCGGCCAGGGAGTAGACCAGGGTGTCGGGCAGGCCGTCGTCCCAGGCCGACCAGGTCACGCCGCCGTCGGTCGACCGGAACGCGGCCGGGCCGGAGTAGCCGTTGCCCGCCACGGTGATCACGGCCGGGTCCGTGGCCGAGGGCAGCAGGGCCGTGCCGTAGAAGTAGTGCCCCTCCGGGCCGCCGTCCGCGGCCGCGCTCCAGTTCACGCCGTGGTCGATGGAATGGAACAGCCGCCCCTGGTTGGTCGCGGCCCAGGCCAGGTCCGGGTCCAGCGGTGAGAACGCCAGCGCGGACATGTACTCCCAGCCGGAATCGCTGAATGACTGCTCGGACCACCGCGACGGGATCCAGCTGTCGCCGGTGCGCTCGTAGCGATACAGGTGGGTAGCGCAGAAGAAGAACTCGTCGGACTGCTGCGGATCGGCGATCACCGGCGGCAGCCAGGCGTAGGTCTCACCCGCGGGGAAGTCGAGCCAGTCGTACCAGGGATCGTCCTCGCCCACCTGCACGAAGATGAACCCCGGGTACACGGAGTACACGTAGGCGTGGCTGCCGTCACCGCTGGTGAGGTGGCCGTAGTCGCCGCTGATCACTTGCTCGAACGAGAACATGCCGTCGCCAACGCCCTCGCCGGACCACTGGTAGCCCTGGTCCTGGGCGCCGCCGAGCACGTGGGACGGATCGGCCGACGACGTGAGCGTGTCGTAGTACTGGCTGACCCGCAGGCCGCTGAGCGACAGGTTGAGCACGGAGCGCAGGCCGTCGCGGGACTCGTACAGCCCGCCGTCCGTGGACACGTACCAGATCTCGTCGCCGTCGGCGTCCAGCACCACGTCGATGCCCGGGATGTCCGCGTGCAGCCTGTGCTCCGGGTCGCCGTAGTAGTCGCCCCAGCCGTTGACGATCTCGAAGGTCTCGCCGTCGTGGGTGCGGTAGACCTCCACCCCGCCCCAGGCGAAGGTGTCCAGCTCGACCACCGAGGCGTTGAGCGAGCCCCAGTAATCGCTGACGTCGGTGACGGACTCCCACTGAGCGCCCGCGTCGTCAGAGCGGTACAGCCTGTTCCCGTCCAGCACGGCCCACAGCCGCGGTGCGCCCGCCTCGCAGCCCACGAGCTCGCCCCGCTCGGACCCGGTCTCCAGGGAGCCCACCGTCTCCCAGCTGTCACCCAGGTCGTGGCTGATCAGCAGCTCGTCCTCGTCGAGCAGGTACAGCTCGCTGGTGCCCGTGCGCGGTGTCCACAGGTCGCCGGTGTAGTACCCGATGGTGTACACCTCGTCGAAGGAGCGGCCCAGGTCCGTGGATCGCAGCAGCTCGAAGTGCCCGTTGGTGCCGGTGATCAGGAAGATCGTGTGGCTGCCGTCGGACGTGACCAGCAGCCGGTGCACCTCCCAGGGACTGCCCACGCCGTCGGGCACCTCCCAGGTGCGGCCGTTGTCGTCCGTGCGGTGGATGTACCCCCAGTCCGTGGCCGCGAGCACCACGTCGGGCATGCGGGGTTCGTCGTTGGGCACCACAGCCAGCCAGTGGGCGCCGCCGTAGAGGTTGTCGCCGATCGACACCCACTCGCCGTCGTCGTCGAGGTCCCTGCGCCACACGCTGCCCAGGGCGGAGCCCGCGTACAGCCGCTTGCCGTCCGTGGAGTGCACGGTCACGTGCATGCGGCCGGCCAGGTTGTCGCTGCCCCGCTCCACCCAGCGCGGCACGGGCGCGTCCGAGCGCATCAGCCCGTCCACCTCGGCCAGGGCGTTGCGCTTGCGCAGCTGGGCCTCGCCGTTGGCCCGCTCGATCTGCTTTGAATCCAGGTGGGGCGGCGTCTTGTGCAGCTCGCGGAACCAGGCCTTGCGGCGGGCCTTGTTGCGCGTCTCCGCGCCCTCGCCCAGCCAGTGCTCGGTGGGTGGGGGCGTGCGGAAGCGCTCCTCGGGCTCGGGCTCGGGCTCGGCATGTTCCTCGCCGCCGAGCAGCCGCACGACGGCCAGCGCGGCGAACGCCAGCGCGAACAGGGCGACCACGGCGAGGTGGGGGGCGATGCGGCGCATGAAGGCCTCTCAGCGTTGCAGCAGCAGGGACCGGCCGTTGACCATGCGGGCGATCTGGTTGGTGCCGGTGTAGATCTGGGTCAGCTTGGCGTCGCGCATCATGCGCTCCACCGGGAAGTCCCGCATGTAGCCGTACCCCCCCATCACCTGCACCGCGTCCGTGGTCACGGACATGGCCGTGTCGCTGGCCAGCACCTTGGCCATGCCGCCGTGCAGGGCACCGGCGCGGCTGTCCCCCTCGTCGAACTCGGCGGCCGCCTGCAGGGTGAGCAGCCGGGCAGCCTCCACTGCGGTGGCCATGTCCGAGACCATGAACTGGATGGGCGCGAGGTGGGCGATCGGCTTGCCGAACTGGACCCGCTCGCGCGCGAACTGCATGGCGTGCTCGAGCGCGCCGGCCGCGATGCCCACGGCCTGGGCCGCGCAGAACAGCCGGTTCATCGACAGGGTCTGCAGCAGGTTGGCCAGCCCGGTGCCCTCGTCACCGAGGCGGTTGGCTGCTGGCACGCGCATGTCCTCGAAGATCAGCTCGGAGTTGATCGAGCCACGCATGCCCATCTTGTGCTCGTTCTTGCCGTAGCCCAGGCCGGACGTGCCCTTCTCCACCACGAATGCGGAGATGCCCCGCGAGCCCGCGCCCGGCTCGGTCCAGGCGTACACCACCAGGATGTCGGCCACCGACCCGTTGGTGATGAAGCACTTGGACCCGTCGATCACGTACTCGTCGCCGTCGCGCACGGCGCGGGTCTTCATGGACATCAGGTCCGAGCCCGCGCCCGGCTCGGTGGCGGCCAGGGCCGTGAGCAGCCGCGAGTCGTTGCCCAGCCGCGGCAGGAAGCGCTGCTTCAGCTCCTCGCTGCCGCCGTGCAGGATGGGAAGCATGCCGTCGGTCTGCGCGATCAGCAGCAGGGCGGACGAGGCGCAGGTCCTCGCGATCTCCTCCAGCACCTGGACCGTGGTCGACATGGAGCAGCCGAAGCCGCCGAAGCCCGGCGGCAGCATCGGGTTGAGCAGGCCGTTGTCCGCGAACACGGCCAGGGCCTCGTCAGGGAAGCGCTCCTGCTCGTCGATCTCCGCGGCCAGCGGCGCGACCACGTCGGCCACGATCCGCTGCACGGTGTCAAGGATCATGCGCTGCTCTTCGGTGGTTCGGAACACGACCGACCCCTTTCCGCGTGCCCGGGCGCGGGCGGGAGGCGTCCGGGGGATGTACACTCTAGCAGACCCGGCAACGCCGCAGCCCTTGCCGGCCACGGACCCGATGGCACGACTGCTCCCCCTGCTGCTCCTGCTGATTCTCGGCGCCTCGACCGCCGAGGCGCAGACCTGCGAGCCGCGCTCGCCGCTGCCCAAGGGACCGGTCGAGGCCCACCAGACGGGCTCCCTGGAATCCCTGGGCGGGCACCGGCTCGTGGTCAAGTTCGCCGACGCGGTCCGGGCCCGGGCCGACGACCGGGGCGGTCTGGTCTCCGAGACGGGGTCCGACCTGGCCACGGCGATGGCCATGGCCACGGCCCACGGGGCGACCTTCCGGCCGCTGCTGCTGTCGCCAGCCGGGAAGCTGACCGCCCTGCAGGACCGGGCCGAGCGCCGTAGCGGTCGCTGCCAGCCCGACCTGGCGGGCATGATGCGCGTGGTGTGGCCGGGGGCCAGTGCCGGCCAGCTCGAACAGCTCGGCGAGCGACTGCAGGTCGAGGAGGTGGTGGAGTTCGCGGCCGTCGTGACCCGTGGCTCGCCGCCGCCCACGGACGTGCCTCCCGAGACTCCCGACCTGGTCGGCCAGCAGACCTACCACGGCCCCGACCCCGGCCTGGACATGGCGTTCGCCTGGACCGTGCCCGGGGGCACGGGCGCCGGCGTGCGCGTGTCCGACTGCGAGTACGCGTGGAACCCCAACCACGAGGACCTCAACGACCTCGACCTGCAGCTCGAGCCCGGCCAGACCATCCACCCCGACTCGTTCGCCTGGGACTTCGACGAGCACGGTATCTCCGTGCTCGGGGAGCTGGTCGCGCCGGACAACGGCTACGGCTGCACCGGGCTGGTGCCGGACGTGGAGATCGCCACCTATCCGGAGTGGACGCTCGAGGAGGACTGGCGGCGGGAGACCGCGATCACCAACGCCCTCGCCGACTCCGAGCCCGGGGACGTGGTGCTGCTGGAGATGCAGACCCCCGGCCCGGGCGGGGACTATGGCCCGGCCGAGCTGGAGCAGCCCGTGTGGCTGGCCACGCGGACCGGGGTCGACGCCGGCGTGATCGTGGTGGCGGCCGCGGGCAACGGCGACCAGGACCTGGACTCGCCGCCGTACGCGAACTACATGAGCTGGGGTGACAGCGGGGCGATCGTCGTGGGCGCGGGCACGGCCGATGCCAACCACGGCAAGATGTACTTCTCCACCCACGGCAGCCGCGTGGACGTGCACGCCTGGGGCGAGTGGGTGACCACCCTGGGCTACGGCGACCTGGGCATGTACGGCGGCGCAGCCGATCAGGACCAGTACTACACGGCCGAGTTCGCGGGCACGTCGTCGGCCTCGCCGATGGTGGCCGCGGCGTGCGCCTCGATCCAGGGCATCGCCATGGCGGGCAGCGGCGCACCGCTGGGACCCGAACAGGTGAGGGAGCTGCTGGCCGCCACCGGGATCCCCCAAGGCAGCGGCGCGCCCATCGGTCCGTTCGTGGACATGGCCGCGGCCCTGGCCGGGCACGGGGTGTGCTCGTGCGACGACGGGGACGGGGATGGCTGGCGCACCGACGAGTGTGTGGATCCGCTGTGCCTGCTGCGCGGTGACTGCGATGACGGCGAGGCCGGCGCCAACCCCGGCGAGGCCGAGGTGTGCGGCGACGGGCTGGACAACGACTGCGACGGGGCCACGGACGGGGACGACGAGGAGTGTGCCGGCGACGACGACACCGGGGACGACGACACCGGCGACGACGACGACACCTACGACGACGACGACGATGGCGATGACGACGACGCCAGCACCACCACCCTGCCGGACGACACCTTGCGGGTCGGTTCCGGGTGTGGATGCGACACCACGGCGCGGCCGTTCCGCGGCGGTCTGCTCGGCGTGATGCTGCTCGCGGCGCTCTCGAGGAGGCGACGGTGAGTGGAGGGACCATGCCCCCTGCGCTGCGACGGTACGGTCTGCCGCTGCTGCTGACCGCGGTGTTCCTGTCGATGACCCTGCCCAACATCGGCGCGCCCGACCTGTTCCCGGAGGAGGCACAGGAGTGCGTGATGACCCTGCACGCGCTCACCACGCCGGGCAGCGCCCAGGACCCGGCCCTGTACGAGTTCATGCCCGGCACGGTGATCGGCGACCGGTTCTTCCCCCTGATGGAGGACAACCCCTACGTGGGGGCCATCGAGTTGTACATGCAGCTGCCGCTGTTCTGGGTGCTGGGGGTGAACGCGTTCTCCATCCGGCTGTTGCCGATCGTGGCCGGACTGATCGGATTGCTGGCCGCGGTGACGGTCTGCCGCCGCTGGTTCGGCACCCGGCCCGCGCTGATCGCCGGGTTGCTGGCCGCCACCCACCCGGTGATCGTGCACTACGGCAAGGAGGGCCACGACAAGGAGGAGTTCTTCACGGCCGCGTTCTTCTGGCTCGGCCTGCTCCTGGTGGACACCTACTTCGCCAGGGAGCGCCGCAAGGGGATCTGGCTGGTGGCCGGCATCGCCGTGTGGGGCATGGGCCTGAGCCACAAGATCACGTTCCTGTGGTACGTGCTGGGCCTGATCGTGGTGCTGGCCGTGTTGCGAATGAAGCCCTTCGGCGGGCGCTGGCCGCCCCTGCGTCACCTGGTCCCGGCGGCCATCTGCTTCCCGATCGGCGCGTTCTTCACGGTCGCGTACAACGTCACCTACCGCTTCGAGACGCTGCGCATCATGTGGGCCAGCCTGTGGACGCCCACGGCCAAGGACAACATCGACAACCTGCAGTACCTGGGCAACGCCTGGGTGCGGCTGCAGCAGTTCAACGACGTGATCCTGGCCGGCGAGCTGTGGGATCCCAACTGGTTCCCGATCCTGGGGGAGGAGCGGTTCGCCTACAACTACCCGTTCGCCGCGGTGTTCTTCAGCGGCTGGATCATCCTGGGCGTGCTGCTGGTCCGCAACCGGCTGCCCTACGATCGCATGAAGCTGCTGTTCCTCTACGTGCTGATGGGCGTGGTGTTCCTGTGCTCGCCGTTCACGGTCAGCTACCACCACCCCAGCCACCTGCTCGTGCTCAACCCGTTCCCCGAGATCGTGATGGGCCTGTTCCTGGCGATGCTGCCGTCCGTGTTCCCGTACAGGCGGATCGGGGCGATCGCCGTCGGGGTGACCATGGTCCTGCTGATCGCGATGAACCTCAATCTGGTCGTGGCCTACCACGTGCGCGCGGCGCGGTCCGTGCCCCACGAGATCGATGCCTGGGCGCCGGTGACCCTGGAGCAGTTCCGCAAGCCGCCGCCCGGCATGGGCAGCGGCAAGCCCAACGAGTTCAAGGAGTTGCCCGACCGCTGGTAGGGCCGCGTCACGCCGCCGTCGACGTTTTGGTAGGCTGAGGTCACGACGATCGCCGTCGGGGCCCGGCGCCCCGGCCCGATCCGGAGGCGCGGCCATGTTCTTTCGCGACAAGAAGCAGGCGCGGGTGATCGAGCAGATCGAGCAGTACTGCCAGCTGATCGGCAGGACGGTCGGCGAGTACTCGGTGATGGTGCACAGCTACCTCGACGGCGACAAGCAGTTCAAGGAGAAGTCCCTGCGCGTGCACGAGCTGGAGAGCGAGGCCGACAGGGTGCGCTTCGACATGGAGCGGGAGATGGTCGCCGGAGCATTCCTGCCCGCGTACCGGGCCGACTACATCGACCTGGTCGAGACCATCGACCGGGTGGCCAACAAGGCCGAGGACTCCGCGGACCTGATCTACCTCATCCGCCCGGAGATCCCCGACGAGCTCGCCGAGCCGCTGCGGGACATCGCCGACATCAGCGTGGAGATGTACTCGCTGGTGTGCTCCATGGTCTCGCGCACCCTGCGCGACGACCACGACGTGCAGGACGACGTTGTCCGTGTGGGCCGGCAGGAGAAGAAGGTCGACCAGATCCAGTTCGACGCCGTGCGCACGGTGTACAAGCAGCTGGAGATGGAGAAGGTCGACAAGCTGGTGCTGAAGATGGTCGTCGACCAGCTGAGCGAGGTCAGCGACCGCATCGAGAACGTGGCCGACCGCATCTCGATCATCGCGATCAAGAGGTCCCTCGGTTAGTGAGTCTCGCGCTCGCCATCGCCATCGTCGCCGCAGGGCTGTTCGTTGGCGCCAACATCGGCGCCAACGACGCGGCCAACTGCATCGGCGCGTCCGTGGGCGCAGGGCTCGTCCGCTACCGCACCGGCATCATCACGGTGGCCACCTTCGCCTTGGCCGGGGCGCTGCTGCAGGGCAGCGCGGTGGCCAGGACCGTGGGCAAGGGAATCGTCACCGACCCCATGTCCCCCCTCGCCGTCCTGGCCGCGCTGCTGTGCGGCGGGCTGTTCGTGTCCGTGGCCACGTTCCGCCGCATCCCCGTGTCCACGTCCCAGTCGGTGGTCGGTGCCGTGGCCGGGGTCGGGCTGGCGTCGCAGCTGACCGTGGACTGGACCAAGACCCTGTCCATCGCCGGTTCCTGGGTGCTGTGCCCGATCCTGACGATGGTGCTGACGTACGTCATCTTCCGCGCCACCCTGGCCGTGCTCCGCCGCATCCAGCGGCGCAAGCAGCTGGCGCACACGGTGCTGCGCTGGCTGGTGCTGGTCACGGCCTCGTACGCGGCCTATTCCCTGGGCGCCAACAACCTGGGCAACGCGATAGGCCCGATCATCGGCCTGGAGATGCAGATCCTGGACGTCGCCATCCTCACGGTCCTGGGCGCGCTGTCGATCGCGGCGGGCGCGCTGCTGTTCGGCAAGGGCGTGGCCGAGACCGTGGGCCACAGCATCGTGCCGCTGGACCTGCCCGGCGCATTCGCGGTGCAGGTGTCGGCCGGGTTCGGCCTGCACCTGTTCTCCATGCTCGGCGTGCCCGTGTCGACCTCGCAGGCAGTGGTCGGCGGGCTGATGGGCATCGGCCTGTACCACGGCATCAAGACCGTATCGCGGCGCAAGCTGGCCGAGGTCGTGATCGGCTGGGTGGCCACGCCGACCTGTGCCGGGCTCGTGGCGTTCGGGCTGTTCTGGGTGATCCAGCAGGTCTAGGACGGCCGCACGTGCCGCGCGATGGCGGCGAAGATGCGCTCCTCCATCGCGAGGTTGCCCCGGTCGTTGAGGTGGCAGCAGGCGTCGCAGTAGACCTGCTGGTCCACGCCCTCGAACAGGCCGGTGAGATCCTCGAAATCGACGCCGTGCCGCACCAGCGCGGCGCCGGCATCGATCAGCTGTGGGTAGCCGGCCTCGACCGACGGGCGTAGGGGGTGGTCCGTGTAGATGGCGTCGTCGCCGGTGCGCGGACCGACCACGTGAGCGCCCTGCACGTACTGGTTGGGCTGCAGGAAGTGCAGGTAGACGATGTCGTTCTCGCTGCAGACCTCGGCCATCAGCCTCGAGCTCCGGCTCCACAGGTCGACCTGGCTCGCGATCAGCTCGGCGGCGCCGAGGCGCTCGCGAGGCCCCTTGGTCGGACTCCAGGGATCGTCGGGGGTGTAGGCCGCGAACTGCGCGAGGTGCGCGTCGATGTGCCGCTCCAGCCAGCGATCCCGCACGAGCCAGACGAGCTGTGCCGTGGCCGAGCAGCCCAGCGGAGTGCCGTCGAACCGGCCCGCCCAGGCCCCCCGTCGCTCGCGCAGCCAGGTGATCTTCCCCACCATGGTCGTGCTGGCGTGGTCCGGCAGCTCCTCCACCAGCAGGCTCCAGTCCCGCGGGAAGGCCATGCTCACGCCCCGGTCCACGTTGCGGGTCTGGGCCAGGGCCACCTCGTTGAACCCGTCGAGGTTGACCACCAGGTCGAACTCGCCGCCCAGGGCCAGCAGGTAGTTCAGCGCCATCAGCTGCTGCGGCTGCTTGTACCCGTCCAGGGCCACGTGCACGAGCACGACCTCGCGGTCCGGCACCAGCGCCTGCAGGTTGGCCAGCAGGGCCTCGCCCCCGGCACCGGCCGAGAAGCGGTTGGCCACCGACCCGCCGAAGATGGCGACGATCAG
This sequence comes from uncultured Rickettsiales bacterium, assembly GCA_964639985.1. Lineage (GTDB taxonomy): Bacteria > Myxococcota_A > UBA796 > UBA9615 > CAYRNR01 > CAZXHG01. The sequence continues at coordinate 12,067 of CAZXHG010000059.1, read as the reverse complement.
GCGCTCGGGCGAGCGTTGGAACAGGGGCAGCTTGTCGTCCTCGAAACCATACTCGGACACGGGCACCGCGCCAGCGCGGACGACGTCGACGTCGTCACTGGGATCGCGCACGTAGCCGAGGTAGGGGTGCACCACGATGTCGGGGTTGCCGTGGCGCGCGGTGGCGAACTGCTCGCTGGCCGCGTGATCCGCGGCCAGGGCGGCCAGCTCCCCGACCGCCTGCCCAGGCCCGACCATGTGTCCCTCGTGCCACGACAGCACGGCGCATGCCGCCAGTTCGAGGGTGACCAGGGCCACGCAGATCCGCGCGATCTGCACCCCGAGGCGGTGTTTCCACGAGGGCGGCGCGCCGACCGCGGCCGCAAGGCTGGGTTCGTCGGACAACCGGATGATTCCGCCGACCATTGTCGCCGATGCTGTCGCAGGAAGCAAAGCGGAAGCAGGATCAGCGCATTCGACGGGCCACTCGCCGCACCACCGCTGCCACACGATCCACGGCGTGGTCGTTCATCCCGGGGTGGTTGGGCAGGAACACCACGTCCCCGGGCGGAGGCTGGAAGCCGCCCATCCACTCCATGAAGTCCATGCGCGTGTCCACGCCCCGACGCAGCAGGGCCCGGGCGAAGCCCCGCCCGTCGGTCACGCGCACGGGCACGGCGCTGAAGGTGTTGACCGCGGCTCGATCGTAGTGCGGCAACTCCAGGCCAGCCGTGCCCTCGAGCCGGCGCAGCAGTCGCTCGCCGTTGCGGCGGCGGCGGCCGTTGCGCGACTCCACCTGCTCGAGCTCCATGAGCCCCAGGCGACCCTGCAGGTCCGACAGCAGCACGGGCGGCGCGTGCACGTCGAACGGGGTCCGGGCCTCCATGAACAGCTCGTCGAGCCGGTCACGGGACACCTCGTTCAGGGTGAGGAAGGCGGGGAACACGCCCGCCGCGTACCCCGGTGCGCTGGTGGCGGCCCACTGGGCCAGGCCCGAACGCAGGCGGCCGCGCACGCCGTCGCCGTCGGGCTCCACCGCGCCGTGCAGCAGCTCCCGCACACGCCCGGCGAGCTGGTCGTCCTCGGTCAGCAGCAGGCCGCCGCCGAACGTCTGCAGGTTCTTGCCGGAGATGGTGGAGAACGTGGCCGCGTGGCCGGTCGTGCCGAGCTTGCACCCCCGCACGGCCGCGCCGGTGGACTGGGACGGGTCCTCCAGGAGCGGCACCCCGGCGTCCTCGCAGAGCCGGGCGATGCCGTCCACGTCCGCGGTCTGCCCGAAGGGGTGGATCAACACCAGCGCGGCCGCGCCGTCGAGGTACGGCGCCAGCTGCTCGGGATCCAGGGCGTGGCGCCGCGGATCGACTGGCGCGAACACCGGACGCAGGCCCAGGGCCTCCACCACCATCGGCAGGGTGAAGAAGTTGTACGCCGGCATCACCACCCGGGCGCCCGGCGGCAGCTGCATGGCGCGTAGCAGCACGGCCAGGGTGGAGCGCGACGACTCCAGGGCAAAGGCGTGGCGCACGCCGATCCAGCCGGCGAAGGCGCGCTCGAACGCGCCGCGGGTGCCGATCTCGGGCTCGGCACCGCGCAGGACGGAGACCATCCAGCGGACCTGGTCCACGGTGAGCTCGATGCGGTAGCGGGAGACGATCAACTCTGCAACCTCATCTGGCGTTCGACCAGCTGTTGCTGGGCGCGGTTGAGCAGCTTGACGAACGCTCCCTCGGGGAACGGCCGGTACAGCATGTGCTGCATGCGCAGGCGGGCCAGCGGCCGGTAGGTCCGACCGAGGGCGTTGACCACGCGGCTGAAGGTGGAGTCGATGGCGTGGTACTCCAGCTTCCGGTCCACGAAGAAGGAGCTGAACATCAGGAACTGGTGCATGCGGCCGGTGCGGCCGCGCATCCAGGGCATGTGCTTCGCCACGGTGAAGGGGTCGTAGTCCATCCAGCCGTGGAAATCGGTGGGCGGCTGCAGGCCGTACTCGCGGCACTGCTCGAGGTAGCGCGTGCCCGGGAAGGGCACGGTGATGTACGCGGCCTGCACCATGGCCGCGGGGTTCTCGTCGAGCAGCCGGTTCATCAGCGCCACCGAGGCGCGCAGGTCCGCCTCGAGCTCGACCGGCGCGCCCGTGATGAAGTTGTAGCGCGTGTGGATCCGGTGCACGGCCGCGCGCCGGTTCAGCTCCAGCAGCTCGGCCTCGTCGATGTCCTTGTCGTAGTAGCGGCGCACGCGCTGCGACCCGCTCTCCACGCCGATCGAGACCCAGTTGAGGCCGCTCGCGGCGAGCCTGGCGAGGGTGGCGTCGTCCAGCGCACCGAGGTGCTGGCAGTTGGCCTCCGATCCCCAGGTGATGCGCAGCTGCCGCTGCTGCAGCAGGTCGACGAATTCCTCGGCCCGCTTGGGCGAGATGAAGAAGCTGTCGTCCGCGATGAAGAAGTTGTCGATGCCGTGCCGCCGCTGCAGCTGCTCGATGTCGTCGACGATGCGCTCGGCGCGGCGGGGCCGCCAGCGCCGCTGGTTGTACGAGGGGTTGTAGCAGAAGCTGCAGTTGAGCACGCAGCCGCGGGCCCCCTCGACCAGGAAGCCGACGTCCTCGATCTGGTCGAGGTAGGACGGCACGTCCACCAGGTGGTACGGCAGCGGTTCGAGGTCACTGACGTCGACCAGCGCCGTGCGCGGGTTGATCCGGATCGCGCCCGCCGCATCCTTCCAGCCCAGCCCGTCGATGCCGTCGACCGCCTCTTCGGAGGCCAGCGCGTCCACCAGGGCGGGGAAGGTCCGCTCCCCCTCGCCGATCACCACGTAGTCGACGAACGGCTCGGCCAGGGTCTGCTCCGGGGTGGACGTGGGATGCACGCCGCCCCACACCAGCGGTACGTCGGGCCGGTGCCGACGCACGTGGCGGGCGACCGCCGTGGCGAACACCTGCTGCATGCCCGTCAAGCTGGTCAGCCCGAACAGCAGCACGTCCCGGTCCAGGGCGCGGTCCAGCCGGTCCTGCCAGCCCGGCATCACCTGGTCGATCACGGTCACGTCGTACCGATCCAGATCCAGCTGCCGGCAGATCGCCAGCAGGGACACCGGCACGGTCTTGAACAGCGTGTCGAGCAGCCCCGACAGGGGGCGCAACAGCACGATGTGGGGCCGGTCGGCCATCAGGTCTCGCTCCCGGCCAGGGCGTCACCCGCCGCAGCCCTGTGCGCGATCCTCAGGTCTGTCCACGCGGAAGGCAACAGGAACAGCCCGGGCACACCGGTGGCCATGGTGTCCACCGGGTGCACCAGCAGGGTGAACGCCAGCGCCACGGCCGGGTCCAGGTCGGGCGCACACACGTACAGCGAGGCCAGGCAGGCCACGTGAAAGGTGCCCAGCGCCGTGGGTACGGCCGGCACCATCTGCATCAGGGTGGTCAGCCCGGTGAAGGTGACCGTGGTCACCAGGGCCAGCCGCAGGTCCAGGCCCAGGGCCAGCAGCATGGGCAGGGGCGCGGCCAGGAACAGCAGCCAGCACACCAGCCCGATGCCGAACGCGGCGGCCAGGTGGCCCGGCCGCCGGATCACGTCCAGGGCGCGGACGGCCGGGCTGACGCCGGCTCGCCACCAGCCGCCCACGCGGGGCGAGATCCGATCCGCGGCAGCCTCGCCCACGCGGTCGACGTGGCCCCGCAGGACGTACGCCGCCAGCGTGGCCAGCGCAGCGGCCACGACCGCACCACCGAACAGGCGGAGCGCCCGGTCCAGGGAATCGCGCGACAGGGTCACCGCCTCGTCGGAGACCGTGCCCGCGGCCAGGGCCACCCCGTCGGCCAGGGGGGCCACCACCAACGTCAGGCCCAGGATCGCCCCGATCGCCGGCAGATCCATCAGCCGCGCCAGCACGTTGGACGCCAGCACCCGGGAGAACGGCAGGCCCTCCCAGCGCGCCATCAGCCACGCGCGCGCCACCTCGCCGCCGCGGGCCGGCACCACGCAGTTGGTGGTGTAGCCCAGACAGATGCCCCAGGCCGCGTGCTTGAACCCGACCTCCCCCTCCAGCAGCCAGCGCCACTGCAGGGCCCGCAGCGGGATGCAGCAGCAGAACAGCAGGGCTGACGCCACCACCGCCCAGGCCGGGGTGTCGGCCGCGGCCGCACCCACCTCGCGCCAGTCGGTCCCCCGCAGGATCCACGCCAGCAGGGCCACGCTCAGGGCGGAGCCGATCAGCGCGGCCAGCAGGGGCCGCAGGCGGGATCGGGGGGATCGCGTCACCGGGTCCTCCGCCGGACTCCGGCCGCGAGCACCCCGGCCAGCACCAGCAGCCCCTGCGCCCCAGCGCGCGCGCTGTGCACGCGGCAGCCACAGCCGTCCGGGGTCAGGTTCTCGCCGGGGGGCGCCTCGTGGGTGTCGTCGTCGTCGTCCGGTCCAGCCGAGTCGTCGTCATCCCCGCCGGCCAGGGTGGTCTCCCCCACCAACTCGAAGGACAGCGTCGCCGTGTCCGCGCCGCCGTCCAGGGTCACGGACACGGTGTACAGCCCGGGCAGCGCGGGCTGCAGGCTGAGGTGCTCGGCGTCGGCCTCGGGCTGGGCCAGGGCCGACATCTCGGGTTGCTCGTCGATGGACCAGCTGAATTCCGAGGCCCCGCAGGACGCGCCCGCGTCCAGGGTGATCGTGTCCCCCAGGGGCACGGCCAGGGGCTCGTCGTGGCCGTACCCGCTCAACCACAGGGAGGCCACCTCGGCGCGGGCCGCGGTCCTGGTCACGATCACCTGGGGGGCAGCCACGGGCATGCGCCAGCGGCCGACGGCCTCCGCTTCCCAGGCACACGCGCCGTCCGGCTCGGCGCCGTCGATCGCCGGCAGGCTCAGTTCGGCACCGCCACCGCCGTCGTCGGCGAGCACGGCTGCGCGCCACGACGTTGGCGCGTCGGCGTCGAGCTCCACGCGCAGGGTCAACGCCACGCCGTCGTCCAGGCCGCCGAACCAGCCGACGAGGGTCTCCTGGTCTCCGCACCAGGCCCCGGACCCCGCCTGAACCAGCAGCGTACCGTTGGGCGCGCGCACCTCGCGGTCCGTCCCGGTCCACGCCTCGCACTCCCGGTAGCCCGAACCCCACACGACGTACGCCTCGCCACCGGCTTCCGCGGTCACGGTCACGTCCAGGGGCTCCCCGTCGTCCACCGGCTCGGGGACCAGCACCGTGAGGAACCCGGCGTCCTCGTCGCCGGTGGTCGACACGTGGGTCTCCAGCACGGTGTGGGTGCGCTCGTCCCAGTGCCAGGCGTCGTGCACGTCCTCGCGGCTCGTGCGGGACTCCTCCTGCGGGGAGACCACCACGACCTGCAGCCGGGCTCCTTCCCGTTCGCAGACCGCGCCATGGGTGGTGGAGGCGAACTCGCCGCCGCTGTCCCCACCGCAGTTGGTGTGCAGCTGGTGCGTGACCTCGTGGTCCGCGCCATCCGGCTGCCGCAGCGCCACCCGGTCGAACAGCACCACGAAGCGGTCGTCGAGGAACACCGAGCGCCGCCACAGGTCGGTGGCGGGCGCCAGGATGTCGTAGGAGGTCGTGGCCTCGGCCACGGCCACCCCGTCGGCGCCCGTGTCCGCGGCCAGCAGCCAGGCCTGGCCGTCCGCGGCCGGCACGTAGCCGCCCTCGACCGTGTAGTCCGTGAGCACGATCTCGCCGTGCGGCCCCACGTCCATGGGTGGCACGGCCAGGTAGGGCATGGCCGGCCCTTCGCCGTCCACCAGCACCAGGTTGTGGTGCGTGGGCCCCCACACCCGGTCGTGGTCCTCCCAGCCGAGGTACCCCGAGTCGATGATCAGCGGCTCGCCGTACGCATACAGCATCACCGACAGCGGATCGGGGTGCTCGTGGCCGGCCGCGCCGTCGATGTACTGGCCCCAGCGGGTCTGGGCCCAGGCCGCGGCCCGGCCGTGCTCGCACTGCAGCAGGGTGTACACCGCGTCGGTGTCCCAGCCGCCGCGGAACACCACCTGGCCGGCGCGAGGCATGACGTGATGGAGGTCCAGCCCGGCCTGCTCCGGGGACACCGCGGGCACGGAGTCGTCGTAGGTCTCCAGCAGCAGGGGTGCCGTGTCCACCGAGCCGCCCGACGGGTAGCCCAGCTCCTCCCAGATCCAGCGGTACAGACCCGCGTACTGCCAGTCGGTGCCGGAGAAAGCCCCCCAGGTGAGCCGCGCGCCCGGCGTGCAGTCGTCGAACGGCGGCAGCGTGCGGTCGGGCAGCATGGTGCGCAGGGCCCACAGCAGCTCGCGCTCCAGCACCTCGTCGCCCCACATGTCCGGGATCGTGTAGGGATCGGCCGCGCCGAGCACGTAGTACGGCCCCACCGGCTCGTCGAAGGACACCGTCAGGTCCGCGCCGCCGGTGTAGGTGTGCCAGGCCCACAGGAACGGCACGTGGTCGATGCCCGAGTAGTCCAGGTAGCTGCCCCCCTCCATGTAGCCGCCGTCGGCGTCGGTGAGGATGTCGCGCAGCACGAAGTCGGTGTTGCGCACCGCGAAGTCGGCCCACGACCACGGATCGTAGCGGCCATCGGTCTCGGCCACGTCGAAGGCCTCGCCGTTCAACGCGATCGCGGCCAGGCCCAGGGCGGCCGCGGACTTGGTGCGGTGGTTGTTGACCAGGGTGCGGCAGGCGATCCAGTTGGTGATCGCGTGATCCGCGTAGAAGTCCGCGGCCAGGTCGGCCACGTTCTGCACCGCCAGGTCCCGATCGTCGCCCAGGGCGTCGCGGTCCGCGGCCAGCAGCAGGTCCAGGGCCTCGGACCACAGGTGCAGCTCCTGGGCGGTGAAGATGTCCTCCACGAAGTCTATGAAGCCCTTGGCCCGCGACTCGGTGTACATGCTCAGCAGGTACTCGGCCGCCACCGCGCCCACCGCATCCCGCTCCTCCTCCGAGGCGAAGGGCACGACCACGCCGTCGGCGTCCGTGGTGCGGTCCAGGTAGAACAGGTAGGCAGCTGCCCGGGCGGTCTGGGCCTTGGCCGCCTCGGCGTATCGTTCGTGGTCGTCCGGATCGTGCTCCTGGCAAGCGAGCGACACCAGGCGCGCCAGCAGTGAGCGATACGGCTCCCGGTCGAGCCGCGACCGCACCTCGTCGGCCCGGTCGCCGGCCAGCACGATGCGCGGCCGCTCCCCCGCATCCACCATGTCCCCCACGATCCAGGTCTCCGCGGACGCGGACGCGGGCACGAGCAGCAGGGCCAGGCAGAGCAACCGTCGCATTCCGGACAGTCTACCCCTGTCCGCGGACCAGCACCGGCAGGTCACAGCGATCGCACGGCTCGGTGCGCTCCCCGTCCAGCAGCTCCCGACGCAGCCGCCGGTAGGCCGGGCCCCGCCAGATGGCGCCCAGATCCCGCTGCGCCACCGACCCGAGCACGCGCTCGTAGCGCCAGTCCTCGCAGCAGGTCACGACCGCGCCATCGGCCCGCACATGCGCCGTGATGAACGGACGAGTGCAGTCACCGATCCCCCTCCCCGTGGCGCCCGAGCGCCACGGGGAGGGCTCCACGTCCCCCCCCCGCGTCGTGGTCCGAAACCGCTCCAGGGGAAGGCCGAGGTCCCGGCAGCGGCGCTCGAAGCGATTTCGAGCCCCCGCGGGCAACAGGTCGGTGAGGGTCGTCACGACCAGCTCGCCACCCCCGTCCCGCACTGCGTGGGCCACCTCCACCAGCCGACCGAGCCGCCGGGACAGCTCCCCCTCGCGGGGTGTCCGCAACACGTTGACCGACACGAACAGCACGTCCAGCCCGGCCTCGACCAGGGCGGCCGCCTTCGCCGGCGTGGGCATGGCCTCGTGGGTGACGACCGACACCTGGGTCTGCTCGCAGGCGGTGCGCACCCGCCTCACGCGCGCCTCGAGGTGCGGGTCCTCCAGGGGCTCGGCGTGCAGGTAGAGCTCCACGTGGTCCGGCTGGCCGTCGGTGCACTGCTGCACGAGCGCGTCGAACAGCTCCGAAGCCATCTCCTGGTCCGGCACGCCCTGTCGGGCCTTCGGACAGAAGGGGCAGGCGGCCCGGCAGCGGGTCGTGGTCTGGATCTGCACGCGCGGAGGGAACGCACACGGCACCTCACCGAACACCAGCGGTGGCCCTGGCAGGCGAGTGACGAGCTCGGCCAGCGAGGCGTGCTGCCGGACTGGCGCAGGAAGGGGCGTGGGCAGCGACACGGGCCCGGCGGCGAGGTCATCCAGGCGGTGCACGGCGGTCAACCAGGGTCGCCAGCGCAGGCCGATCCGGTGCGCCGGGGGTACCGGGCCATCGACGACGATACCCACACCTCCGCACGCGCCCCGCTCGCAGGCGAGCAACAGGGGCTTGAGGAAGAACGTCGGCACGGACGTGCCCACGAGCACCTGCTCGTCCACGCCCACGTCGTCGAACGGCTCGGTCGTGCCGCCGTCGATCCACACCAGCCGGGCGGCCCCACCCCGCTGCAACGAGCGCGCCTCGTGGGCCAGCGGGGAGTCCGGAAGCAGCAGGATCACGGCCATGGGCACCCAGGGTACGGGACCGGCCCGGCCCATGCACGGTGGCACACTCCTGACACACCCCGATCCCGGGCGTGCCACAGCCCCAGATCCCAGCTCGAAAAGTGCCACCCGTTTTTCAAGTACGCGTGATCACTGGGAAGAATGTGGAATCTCGAAAAAATCCGAAGCGCTGCGGGTTCTGGTCTGGTCCTTGCATTGTCACAGGGCGACCCAACAGAAAATCGAGAAGGGGAAATCGAAATGCGCAACTTCACGACCGCCCTGCTGGCTCTCGCGGTCACCGCCCTCGGGTCGGTGGGCTGCAGCAACGAGAGCACCGTGGTCCGCCCGGTGTGGGAAGAGAACGCCGAATTCGTGGTGGAGACCTCCCGCCGCGTCGCCAACACGGCCGAGGAAGTGGTCGAGACCATCGACCTCGACGGCATGGCCATCGCCAGCGATCCGCTGGGCGAGACCTGGACCGACCCGGTCTACTGGACCTACACCGTCATCCAGGCAGGCTACACCCCGGACAGCGACAACGAGCTGCGCCGGTACTACGAGCTCAACGGCCGGCCGTCGACGCTGACCGTGCTGCGCGCTCACCTGTCGGTGAACCACAACTGGGGTCACCCGATGCTGGACAGCGACCCCAAGGTCTACATCGTGATCCGCGAGGATCGCGACCGTGTGGCCGCGGTCGTGACCTTCCGCACCGTGGGCGGCACCCGCGTCCGCGAGGCCTTCGACCTGCCGAGCACCGACCGCGCCAGCAACCTGCTGAGCCAGTCCGACATGGCGCCCGCGCCCACGTACCTCCCCCCCTTCCCGATGCGGAACGAGGACGCGACCACCGTGATGGAGAACGGCCACGAGATGCACACCTGGTCCGAGGGTGACGCGACCGTGGACGTGGTCTTCACCGACGAGATGGACGGCAACCTGGTGCACCAGCGCTGGGAGCACGGCCTGCCCTTCGCGGTCGAGACCCTGACCCCCAACCTGGAGGCCCGCCTGCTCGACGCCGACGAGATCGCCGTGCTGGACATGGGCATGGTGCCCTTCACCGACGCGCCCGACCCGGGCAGCGAGGACTGGGACTTCATCGCCGCGCTGCGCGAGGCCGTGGACCTGCAGGCGTCGCTGACCATCACCGACGAGGACCTGGGCGACACCAGCGCGGGCACGGTCGAGGGCTACGAGCCGTGGGCCGGCTCCTGGTGGCAGCAGTCCGAGGGTGCCCTGATCTACGGCTACGACAACCGCAACACCTTCTCCGACGAGATCAAGGGCGACATCGACCCCATCCGCCTGGACATGGACACCCTGTCCGAGGACCTGCGCACCCTGCGCGAGGAGAGCGGCACCGACAGCGAGGACTACGAGGCCAAGGTCGAGGAGTACAAGGCCAAGCAGCAGGAGCTGGTCGACAAGCTGGTCGAGTTCTACGGCGACATCATGACCGGCCTCGACGGCGGTCAGATCGTGGTCGAGGAAGGCCAGATCACCAAGGGTGAGGAGTGGAGCTACGAACTGGCCGAGCTGAGCCCCTTCGACAAGTGGGCGCTGTACGAGTACCTGTCGGGCAACACCTACCCCAATCCCTTCTACCTCCCCGCGTGGGAGGTCCTGAACCACTACAGCCCGGGTGGCGGCTCCTGGTGGGGTCACTGCAACGGCTGGGCCGCGGCGGCCATCCTGACCAACGAGCCCCGCGAGGAGATCACCCTCGAGGCCGGCGGCCACGATTTCGTCTTCACCACGGCCGACCTCAAGGGCCTGGTCACCGAGGCGCACTATAGCCAGCACAGCCACTTCTACGGTGCCCGCTACAACGACGAGGACGACGACATCTCCGACCTGCACCCCGACGCCTTCCACAAGATCATCTCCTTCTACGTGCGTGACCGCGGCGTGCCGCTGGTCTTCGACACCTCGGCCGACGGCCCGGTGTGGAACTACCCGGCCTACAGCTACGACATGTCCATCAAGGAGGCCACGGCCAGCACCGACGACCTGCTCAACGTCAACGTCGCCGACGAGGAGAAGCTGATGGAGCTGCCCGGCATGACCGAGGAGCTCGCCCAGGCCATCGTCAACTACCGGCTGATGACCGGCCCCTTCCAGGTGATCGAGGACCTCAAGCGGGTCGACGGCATGACCGACGCCATCTACGACGGCCTCGTGGACCTGGTCACGGTGGACGCCGAGCAGGCCGCGCGCACCTTCGAGGTGTCCGTGGCGCTGAAGTTCACCACCGACGGCGTGGACGAGACGCACCTGGACGGCGACGAGCCCCAGGGCTTCACCAACAACTACACCTACACCCTGTCCACGGACGACACCGGCCTGGTGACCGGCGGGACCTGGGAAGACGAGAAGAAGCACCCGGACTTCGCCTGGGTGCCCTACAACAACCCGGAGTCCCCGGCCAACAACGGCTCGGAGAACCCCTACCTCAACTACGGCCACCTGACCGACGCCGTGGGTGACACACTCATCCGCCAGTAGGTCGGGTCGAGGAGCCGCCAAAGGCGGCGACGGACCCGACAGCAGACGCTGCAGCTGAATCCGCCGTACCCCGAGGGGGTCGGGCCACCGCCTTCCTGACCGCCCCCAACCCAAGCTCCGAACCGCCTCCGCTGGGGTCAGCCCGCTACTCGGGGCGTCCACGCCGATCCGAAGCGCCCCGACATCGTCCGAGACGCCCCTGTCGCGGCCTGACCCCGTACCGCCTCCAATCCCCTGACCGGGTCCGCGCGGACCCGTCTGGATCTTCTCGGGACGCGGCCCGCCGCCTGCTCCGCAGGCTCCGGGGATCCGGCCGGTGGTTGGGGGCGACACGGGGACACGCACAAGTAACTCCGGTAGGAAGGGAGCTGGGCGGAACTGCGGGGTGAGTTACGTGTGCATGTCCCCATCCGGGGCGGCTCGTGGCTGGGGTTGGGGGCGATCAGGGGAGATGGGCGGATCGGGGCCCGGGTTGGCGGCGGTCAGAGGGGGGCGGTGAAACGGGGGCGGGGGCGCTACCGCACGCGGCGACGCAGCAGGAACAGACCCATCAGCGCCGCGAAGATGCCGCCGCTCGTGGCAGTCTGGGAGCCGGCGATGCTCGACTCCTCGCAGTCGCAGGCGAAGTCGTCGTCGTCGCCGACCACTTCCTCGACGCAGTCCTCTTCCTCCTCGTCGACGAGGCCGTCGCAGTCGTTGTCGATGAAGTCGGAGCAGGATGAGCCGTCCTCGTACTCGAGGTTCTCGACCTGATCGGGGTTGACGTAGTCGTGCATGTCGTCGCAGTCCTCGCCGCCGCAGGCGATGGGGGCGAAGCCGTCCATGTCCTCGTCCACGTCGTCGATCACGCCGTTGCAGTCGTTGTCGAGGTCGTCGCAGCTCTCGGCCAGGCCGGGGTTGATCAGGCCTGAGTCGTCGTCGCAGTCACCGTCGCAGGTCGTCCAGTCGTCGCCGTCCGCGTCCTCGACGTTGGCGTCCGGGTCGTCGTCGTCGCAGTCACCGTCGCAGGTGGAGGCGCCGTCGCCGTCCGCGTCCTCGGGGGTCAGGGCGGCGTTGTCGTCGTCGCAGTCGTCCTCGCACAGGGAGTAGCCGTCGCC
>CAZXHG010000058.1:0-40192 GCA_964639985.1 uncultured Rickettsiales bacterium | reverse complement strand
GGGCCAGCGCAGTCCTCAGACTGCGTCGAGGCGCCTTTCCCCGAAGACTGCTAGCCAGCGATCACGTACCACCTGCCCCCGACCTCCAGCCCGTACTCCCCTCCCCGCTCCTCCAGCCGGTCCATCAGCCGGTAGAACGCGGGCCTGAAGAACAACGCCGGCAGCTGCTCGTCCGAGGCGTCACAGAACAGCCGGTCCTCCGAGTCCACCCGCAGCGTGCCCGCCCGCAGCGCCTCGCGCCGCCCGTCCATCAGCACGATCTCCACCCCGTCGCGCACGCACTCCACGTCCTTCACGAACAGCGGGGCGATGTCGAAGGTGACCGGGTGGACCTCGTCTGCGCACCGCACCCACAGCCCCTCGTCGCGGGTGAACAGGGCGCGGCTCAGCTCGTCGCGCATCTCCGGGTCGTCCACCAGCCAGCCGTCGCTCCACCAGTCGCCGTCCGCGTCGATGTGGAACCGGTAGACGCGCGTGCGCCAGGACTCACCCGCCACCGGGCGTCTCCTGCCGGTGGTCGTCGAGCGCGCGGGGGCCCAGCGTGGCGAAGTGGGGCAGCTCCCGGTCGAGCTTCATCTCCAGGTTCCAGCGCAGGAACGCGTCGGCCGAGCCGTCCACCTCCTGCTGCCGCACCACCAGATCCCAGGCCTGCTCGAGGTGGCCGGCCCGGAAGCGCACGTAGGCCAGCGACCCCATCAGGTCGGTACGCGAGGGATCGATGGACAGGGCCCGCTCCAGGTGCTGCGCCGCCTCGACCTCGCGGTCGAACTGGCCCAGGGTCTGGCCCAGAGAGCCGAGGATGCGGGGATCCCAGGACCGGGCCTCCAGCGCCCGGCGGAATGCCTTCTCCGCGTCGCGCAGCAGCTTCACGTCCAGGCTCATCAATCCCAGGCTCATCAACAGGTCCGCGTCGTCCGGGGTGTTCCGCAGCTGCTGCTCGTGCACCTGGATCGCCTGGAACATGTCCCCCCGGATCACCTCCAGCTGGGCCACGCCGATGTGGCCCCAGGCAAAGGTCGGTTCCAGCTGCGTGGCCTCCTCGAACAGGGGCCGCGCCGCGTCGCCGTCCGGCAGCAGGGCGCGCCCCAGCAGGTAGGCGCTCACCGCGTCCTCCCGCTCGTCGTACCGCTGCTGCGCCCGCTCCAGCGCGCCCTTCGGGCCGAGCAGCGCCCGATCGACGTCCTGGCCCACGCGCAGCGCCCACACGTCGCTGGCGGCCGGCTCCGGCATGGCGGCCAGCAGCTCGGCCGCGGTCACGGGATCACCCAGCCGGAGGTACCCCTCGGCCAGGATCACCTGTTGCATCTCGGGAGGGGGATCGGGCCAGGTCGGCTCCCTGGCGCAGCCGGCGATCAGGAGGAGCGCGACCATCAGTCGAACCCGATGTAGATCTCCCCGTCGTGGCACGCGGTCTCGTCCTCTTCCAGCACCGAGCAGTCGGTGGTCATCAGGCAGCGCAGGTGCTCGTCGAACGCCTCGGACGCGACCGGGTCGTCCTCGTACCACTCATCGAGCAGCTCGCACTGGTCCTTGTAGTCGTCCACCGTGAGATCCTGCTGCCACTGCAGGTCGCACTGCTCGAACATCTTCTCGCTGACGTATCGGCAGTTCGCCGGGCAGCCCAGGGTCGATGCCAGCAACAGCAGGAGGGGGACGGAGAGCAGGGCGCGGGTCACCAGATGATCCCGCATTCGTGGGCGTCGCGCTGCAGATCCTCGCACTCGGAGTCGACCACGCACTCGATGAACTGCGCGGCGTCCTCCTCGTCGAACAGGCCACGCGTCGTCGGATCGTCGTCGCCGCCGGCCGTCAGCGTGTACAGCGCCCGCTCGCAGTCCGTGATGCACACCCCCATCTGGTGCTCTTCCCAGGCTCCGGGAGAGGCGCAGTCCACGTTCGACTCCGAGCTCTCGCACGGCAGATAGGCCTCGAGCCCGCAGTCGTCGTAGATCCGGGTGCAGGCGGACCGGCAGGTGTGCGTCTCGCACCCCGCGATCACCAGCAGCACCAGCGCCATCAACCCAAACCCAACCTTCACGACGATCGTGTCCATGCGTCACCCCACGCCGGGCAACCGCAGCCCGGATCGTGGGTGGGATGATATGCGTCGGCCTCGCGCGACGTCAACGTGCAACCCGCAGCGCGCGCCATCGATTGACACGGCGCCGCTGCGCGACCACCCTGGGCGGGTGAGCCGCGCCGTCCTGCACGTGGTGCCGTACTTCTATCCCGCGTGGGCCTACGGGGGCATCCCCAGGCTCGTGTACGGGCTCGCACGCCAGCAGGTGCGGGACGGCTGCCGGGTGACCGTGGTCACCACCGACGCCTACGACGAGCAGCGCCGGACCCAGGACGTGGGCTGGGAGGCCGAACCGCCGGGCATGCGCGTGGAGCGGTTCCGCAACCTCTCCAACGAGCTCGCCTACCGCCACCAGCTGTTCCTGCCCAACGGCGCGGGCCGCTTCCTCGCCGACGCCGTGCCCCGCCACGACGTGGTGCACCTGCACGGTCACCGCCACCTGCTGAACAACCTGGCGTGCAAGGCGGCGCAGGCGCACGACGTGCCCGTGGTGATGACCCCCAACGGCACGCTGCCGATCCTGGAGCGCAAGCAGCGGTCCAAGCGACTGTTCGACGCACTCGCCGGCAACTCGGTGGTGCGCCGCTGCGACATGTTCATCGCCGTGTCCCGGACCGAGGTGTCCCAGTTCCGGCGCAACGGCATCGGCGCGGACCGGATCCACCTCGTGCCCAACGGGATCGAGCTGGAGGAGTTCGAGCAGAGCCCCGAGCGGGGCGTGTTCCGCGGTCGCCTGGGCCTGGGGGACGAGCCGCTGGTGCTGTACCTGGGCAAGATCACGCCGCGCAAGGGCGTGGACCACCTGCTGGACGCGTTCTCGCGGGTGTCCGCGGCCGACGCTCACCTCGTGGTGGCCGGCAACGACATGACCGGCGAGATGGACCGGCTGCGTCGACAGCGTGACGCGCTCGGCCTGTCCGGCAGGGTGCACTTCGTGGGGCTGCTGGTGGGTCCCGACCGGCTACGGGTGCTGGCCGACGCCGACGTGCTCGTCTACCCCTCGGTGCACGAGATCTTCGGCCTCGTCCCCTTCGAGGGGCTGCTGTCGGGCACGCCGGTCGTGGTCAGCGGCGACTGCGGCTGTGGGGAGCTGGTGGCCCGGGCCGGCGCCGGCTACCTGGTGCCCTACGGCGACGCCACGGCCCTGGCGCGCCACATCGACACCCTGCTGGGGGACCGCTTCGTGGGGTCCATGATGGTCGACCGCGGCCGCGCCTACATCGAGCGTCACTTCGCCTGGCCCGAGGTCGCCACCCGCACGGACGCGGTGTACGACGCGGCCGCCCGCCGCCGCGCACGCCTTTCCCGGTAGCGCACCTGCGAAGGAGCGGGTAGATATCTACTGCACCTGCACCCACGAGCGGAGCTGACGTGGATCCCCTCGCCGCCGAGTCGCCGTTGAGCCCAGTGATCCCGATCGCGGATCCGGCGGCCGACCTGCTCATCCTGATCCCGGCCATGGACGAGGAGGGACGGATCGGGCCGCTGGTGAGCGAACTGCGGCGGCGGTACGCGGCCGCGGCCGTGGTGGTGGTCAACGACGGCAGCGAGGACGGCACGGCGGGGGAGGCTCGCGAGGCCGGCGCCGAGGTGCTGGAGCACCCGTTCCACATGGGCTACGGCGCTGCCCTGCAGACCGGCTACAAGTACGCCCTCGAGCGCGGGGTGGGCCGGGTCCTGCAGATGGACGGCGATGGCCAGCACCCCCCCGAGGAGATCGACGCGCTGCTGGCCCGCATGGACCGCGGCGACGTGGACCTGGTGCTGGGCAGCCGGTTCCTGGGCCGGGGCGACTACCGCATGCAGCCGCTGCGCCGGATCGGCAGCTGGCTGTTCTCCCGGATCACCTCCGGCATCGTGGGGCGGCGCGTGACCGACCCGACCAGCGGGTTCCAGGTACTCAACCGCCGCACGATGCGGTTCTACCGGCGCGACTTCTACCCCTACGACTACCCGGACGCGGACATCCTGATCCGCGCCGACTATCACGGCCTGCGCTTCGACGAGGTCGGGGTGGCCATGCTGCCGGGCGTGCCCGGCAAGAGCATGCACCGCGGGCTGCGGCCCCTGTACTACGTGTACAAGCTGCTGCTGAGCATCCTGCTGACGTTCATCACCGGGCGCTCGAGCGCGGACCCGCCCCCATGATCTGGATCGACATCGCGGTCGTGGTGCTGCTCGCCACCGTGCTGGAGCTGGTGCGGCGGCGACGGCTGCGGGAGGAGTTCAGCTGGCTGTGGATCGGGGCTTGCGCGCTGTGCCTGGTCGCGGCCCACGTACCCCCGTTGCGCGACTGGCTGACCGCGTCGGTGCCCGCGTCGTCGGAGGTGCAGCTGCTGCTGATCGGGGCCTGCCTGTTCCTGGTGGCGCTGTGCCTGGACTTCAGCATCCAGGTGTCTTCCCAGTCCACGCACATCAAGAACCTGGCCCAGGAGGTCGCGCTGCTGCGCAAGGCGCTCGACGAGCTGCAGGCGAAGGACGATGACCACTGAGCGTACGCGCCCGCTGCTGGCGCTGCTCGCGCTCGCGGTAGCGGTCGCCGCGGCCCACGGGGTCGGCGTCACGGCGCCGTTCCACTACGACGACAAGCCCGAGATCCTGCTCAACCCGTGCATGCAGGGCCTGGGCCACTGGCGGGAGGTGTGGGACTACAACGCCTTCCGCTTCCTGCTGCTGTCCACGTTCAGCCTGCAGTACAACACCACCGGCACGACGACCTGGCCGTTCCACCTCGTCAACCTGGTGGTCCACCTGGCCAACGCGGGGCTCGTCACCGCGCTGGCCAGCCGCATGCTGGCGCCCGTGGGCGGCCGCGAACGCGGCCGTACCGCGACCGTGGGCCTGGCAGCCCTGGCGGCCGGCCTGCTGTTCGCCGTGCACCCCCTGCTGGTCGAGGGCGTGGTGTACATCTCCGGTCGCAGCTCGTCACTGGCAACCACGTTCTACCTGGCGGCGCTGCTCGTGTTCGACGGCATCCTGCGGCAGGAGGCGGGCGCCGCGGACGGGGGCGAGCGCTTCCGGACCGTGTCGCGCCGCGTCAGCCTGCTGCTGACGATCGGCCTCGGCGTGGCCCTGGCCGGCGGACTCACCTGGGCGCTGCTGACCCGTTTCGAGATCTGGCCCGGGCGGGCGGGGTACCTGGGCCTGACCACGTCGATCGTGGCCGGGATGGCCGCTGGTCCCCTGGTGCGGAGGCTGCTGTCCGTGCCCCTGCCGGCAGGTCCGCCCGCGGGTCCGCTGCTGACGCGTTGGGCCGTGGTCGCGGCGCTGTACGTCAGCGGCTCGATGGTCAAGGAGATCGTGGTGACCCTGCCCGCCGCGCTGGTGCTGTGGGAGCTGTGCTTCCGGCACCGGGGGGAGGTCCGGCCCACCCTGCGCGCCCTGGGGGGACTCCACCTGCCCCTGCTGACCGGACCGGCGGCGATGCTGATCCTGCGGTACGTGCGCTTCGGCGCCGTGCTGAGCCCGGACATGGAGCGTCCGATCGGCATCAACCTGGTCACCGAGGCCGAGGTCGTGTGGCGGTACGTGGGGCTGCTCGTGTGGCCGGTGGGCCAGTCCATCTTCCACGACCACCCCCTGTCCGAGGGGGCGCTGACCATGCCCACGGCGCTGGCCATCGTCGGCTGGGTGGTCGTGCTCGCCGCAGCGCTGGCGACGCTGCGACGCTGGCCCACCGTGGCCTTCGTGGTGCTGTTCAGCGCGGTGGCGCTGTCGCCGACCTCCAGCGCGCTGCCGTTGAAGGAGACCATGGCCGAGCACCGGGTGTACCTCCCATCCATGGCCTGGTGCGTGCTGCCCGCGTGGATCGGGCTACGGCTGCCCGCCGGCACGGTGCGGCGGACCGCGACCGCGGTGTTCGCCGTGGCGCTGGTGCTGCTGGCCCTGCAGACGAACGCCTACACGCGCCTGTGGAACGACGAGGAGGCGCTCTGGCTGCAGGCCGTGGAGCAGAATCCCGACGCGGCCGAGGCGTGGTACATGCTGGGGGACATCGCACGATCGGAGCGCCGGCTCGACGAGGCCGAGCAGCGCTACCGCAGGTGTCTCGAGGCCAATCCGTCCTACGCCGAGGCCGCCTCCAACCTGGGGCTGGTCTACGCGGAACGGGGTGACATCAAACGCGCCTACCGCCACTTCCGGGACGCCCGCCGGCGCGCGGAGCAGGCCGGCGTCTGCAGCACCTCGGCGCTGAACAACATCGCCCGCGTGCTGATACGCCGCCAGGACTACCTCGGCGCGGCCAACCACTTCGAGCTCGCGCTCAACTGCGATCCCACCAGCTTCCCGGCGCACGTGGGCCTGGGCCAGCTGTTCGAGGGACCGCTGCAGAACCGTGACCGCGCCCTGGACCACTACCGCACGGCGGTCCGGCTGTACCCCACCCACCCGCTGGCCGACGAGCTGACGCGCGCCATCGAGGAGCTCAGCTGGTAGATGGCCGACGTGGACCTGCTGCTGGTCAGACCGCCCGGCGGCAGACCCCTCAGCGTGGTACCTCCCCTCGGACTGCTGTACGTGGCGGCGGCCGCGCGGGAGGCTGGCGCGCGCGTGGCCTTCCTCGACGCGCTGGCCGAGCAGCTCGACTGGGACGAGACCCTGCGCCGTTGCCGGGCCATGTCCCCCGCCGTGATCGGCCTGGGCGGCTGCGGACCGCTGGTCGAGGACGTGACTGCGGCCAGCCGGAGGCTCGCGCCCCACGCCGACCGGCTGCTGCTCGGAGGCCCGCTGGCCCGCACCTGGGGCCGACAGCTCCTGCGCGACGAATCCCAGGTCTCCGCCCTCGTGGTGGGCGAGGGCGAGGCAACGATCGGCCCGGCACTGGCGTGGCTCGCCCGGGGCGACCGAGGGGCCCCACCCCGAGGCCTGCTGGTCCGCGGCCACCCGCTGCGGGAGCGCGAGCGCGTCCCCGACCTCGACCGGCTGCCGCCGCCAGCCCGGGATCTCGCGCCCGGCCACCTCTATCATTACCTGCTGGCGACGGCGTCTCCGGTGACCACGCTGATCACCAGCCGCGGCTGCCCGCACCGCTGTGTGTTCTGCGACCAGGACGTGAGCGGCGCGGTCCCACGCCTGCACTCCGCAGCACGGGTCGTCGCGGAGCTCGACGAGTCGATTCGCCGGCACGGCGCGCGCTACGCGATCCTGTTCGACGATCACTTCACCGCCGACCGCGAGCGCGTGCTGGCGATCTGCGCCGGCATCCGCGCCGCGGGCCTGGACGTGGCCTGGAAGTGCGAGACCCGGGTGGACGCGGTGGACGCCGAGCTGCTCCGGGCCATGCGCGCGGCGGGCTGCCGCGCGGTCGCCATGGGGGTCGAGTCCGCCCGGCCCCGCAGCCTCGAGTGGCTGGGCAAGGGCACCTCGCCCCAGCAGGCCCGCGCCGCGTTCGCTGCCTGCCGGGCGGCCGGCATCGATCCGCTGGCCTACGCGCTGGTCGGCATCCCGCGAGAGGATCCCGCCGACGCGCTGGCCACGGCCCGGTTCTGCCGCGAGATCGGGGCTCGCTGGGTCCAGTTCAGCACGCTGTCGCCGTTCCGCGGCACACCCTTGTACGACCAGGCGGTGCAGAACGGCTGGCTGGCCCACTCGGCGGTCCGCAACCCCGCGGACGCGGAGCGGCTGCGGCCGACCCTGCTGGCGCCCCCCTGGGACGAGGCCACCCTGCGCCGCACGCTGAGGCGCTGCTACGCGGCCTTCTATGGACGGCCAGGTCTGGTGGCGCGGGAGGCGGTGGCGAGCCTGCGGCCGGGAGTACGCCGCACCCGGGCACGGGCAGCGCTGGCCCTGGGGCGCTGGGCTATCGGTTGGCCCGCTGCTTGATCGTGCCCTTCTTGTCGATCCACTGATGCGACTCGAGCTGGGCCTCGACCGCCTTGCGGAAACCCTTGATGGTCCAGCCGGTCGAGATGACCCCCTCGAGGATGCGCTTCTTGATGCGTCCGCTCTCCTCCTCGGGGTCGGTCAGCACCTTCAGCAGCGCCTCGCGGGCGGCCTCGCTCTGCTGGGCGAACAGGGTCTCGACCGCGCCGTAACGCACCGTCTCGTCGAAGTCGTCCAGCGCCTGCATCACCACCGGCGGTACCCGGTCGTCCACGTGGTCCTGCAGCAGCTCCAGCAGGCGCACCTTCTTGTCCGGCTTGAACGTGTCCTTGCCCACCTCGCCGTCCAGCACGTCCACGATGATCTGCACCACCTCGTCCTCCTCGCAGATCTCGCGGAGGATCTGGATCGGCCAGGTCACGTTCTCCGACCCGCCGAGGAACTGCAGCAGCGGGCCCTTGACCCGCACCCCCTTGGCCACCATCAGCTGCTGGATCAGCTCCTTCTCGAAGCGATCCATGGACTCGGACTTGATGGTGACGTCGTATCGCCGCAGCAACCCGTACAGGGCCTCGTCGGTGCCCAGCTCCGACAGGTAGTGGATGGACTCGTCCATGCGCTCGTCCTTGGCCCGGGTCTTGCGCAGCACCCGACCGAGGTTCTTGTCGAACGAGCGCTGGTCCCGCTTCTCCTTGGACAGAAAGTCGAACAGGCTCATGGCTGGTCTCCCTCGGGCTCGGTCCGCAGCGGCCCCTGGAAGCCCACGTCCAGGGCAGCCACGAAGCGCGGTGAGGCCGGGGTCATGCCTACGCCAGCGACGACACCCAGGTCAATCCCCCCCAGCGATAGGCCGATCCCCCCGCGGACGACCGCCCGACCGGCGTTGGCCGCGGAAGGGGGCATGCCCCAGAACTCGGCGAGCAGCCTCAGCCACGGCGTCGGGTGCACCACCACCAGGGCCGATCCGAGGAAGACGTCGTCCTGCGCAGCGCGCCGCATCGGGTCGCCGAGGATGCCCAGGGCCAGGTTGCCGTGCAGGTCCACCGGGCCCAGCGCGCGGGTCAGCAGCAGGCCCACCTCGCAGTCGGTCTCGTTGGTCCCGAAGCCGGCCCGGTCGCGGGCGTTGGGCAGCTTGACCCCGAGCTGGATCGCCACGGCCGGCCACCACCCCCCCTCGCGGATCGCGGTGAGCCGGGTACGGACCCGCAGGTCCCCCGACTCGTACCCGTCCTCCAGGGGCTCCAGATCCGAGGTGTCCTCGTCGAAGCGGATCAGCCACACGGCGTAGTCCAGCTCCACCACGATCCGATGCAGCATGGCCAGCTCCACCTGCAGGTGGGGCAGATCGAGGCGATCCCGCTGCTGGTCGAAGAACAGCCGCTGTTCGTCCAGCGCGAGCCCGACGCCGGCGACCGCCCGCAGCTGCAGGTCGGCGGCGCGGGCCGACCGCGTCTCCACCGGACCGGGAATTCCCGCCAGCGCCCGTGGCGCCACCACCAGCACGACCAGGGCTGCCGACATCGCCACCTGCTGCCGCATCTGCCGCCTCCTGCATTGCCACACGCGCCACGCGCGGGCGTTCCAGAGTTGCCGCCGTCCGAATCCCTATGATATCTAGCAGGTGCAGCCTGCTGGGACGCTGTTTCATCGATGGGAGTAACCGGATGAATCGCTGGTACGCACGTTCGTGCACCCTGCTTGGATTGTGCTTCGCGCTGATGCTGATGGGCAACGACGGTTGCTCGGAGGACCCCGAGGGCGAGGCTCCGGCCGCCGACGCCGGCGCGGACATCACGGTCGAGCTCGGTGAACCCGCCACCCTGGACGGCAGCGCGAGCGCCGATCCCCAGGGCAGCAGCCTGACCTACTTCTGGAACCTCGAGTCCAAGCCGATCTTCAGCCAGATCGACTCGGACGCGTTCGACGCCAACGAGTCGGGCGGCGCGGCCAGTACCGCCTTCACCCCGGACCAGCCGGGGACGTACGGGGTCAGTCTCTACGTGGAGAACGCCGAGGGGTTCACCTCGGACCTCGACTACGTGGTGATCATCGCCGGTTCGACCAACACGCTGCCCCTCGCGGACGCGGGTGCGGACGTGACCGTGGCCATCGGCCAGGTCGCCTCCCTGGACGGCTCGGCCAGCGCCGATCCCGAGGGTGCCAGCCTGGAGTACGAGTGGTCGTTCGACCTGCTCCCGGCCGACAGCATCCTCACCGAGGAGGAGGACCTGTACAACCAGGGCTCCCCCGAGGCGGCCATCGTGCCCGACGCGGTCGGTCAGTACGTGCTGCGGCTGCGGGTCTACGACGGCGAGTTCTGGAGCGCGCCGGACTTCGTCACGGTCTCGGCCGTGGACGACAACGAACCGCCCATCGCCAACGCGGGGGAGAGCTGGGAGCTCACGCCGTGCTCGCCGGACGAGATCGTGTTCGACGGCCGGGCGAGCTACGACCCCGACGGGGCCAGCATCACCTACCAGTGGGAGCTCGTCTCGGTGCCGGCCGGCAGCGCCGTGACCAGCGACGACGTCGAGGGCATGGAGACGGGCACGCCGTCGCTCGTGTGGGACGTGGTGGGGCTGTACACCATGCGCCTGGTGGTGCAGGACGACGAGATCGCCAGCGAGGCCGACTACGTGGCGGTCCGCACCGTGCCCCACGAGCCCAACGACGCGCCCACGGCCGACGCGGGCGGCAACATCACCATCGAGGCGTCCGCCTACTGCAGCGGCGGCACGTGCAGCCCCTGCACCGGCCGCGAGGAGCTGATGGACGGCTCCGGCTCCATCGACCCGGACAACGACGACCTGGAGTACACCTGGGTCATCCTGTCGGGCGACGCCGAGATCAACGGCGACCACGCCGAGCAGGCCGAGATCGTGCTGCCGTCCCAGACCACGTCGTCTGGCAGCACCACCTACAACAGCATCGAGGTCGAGCTGACGGTCGAGGACTGCCAGGGGGAGCTGGGCCGCGACACCGACTACATCACCGTCACGTTCGCCTGCACTGGCACGCCCTACTAGGAGGACGACACGATGAAGCACCACACGCTGCGACGCTTCGTTGGCCTCCTGGCCACCCTGACCCTGATGAGCTTCCTGCTGGGCAGCTCGTGCAACGAGGAGGTCGAGGCCCCCAACTCCTCGCCCTGGGCCGAGGCCGGTGAGAACATCTCCACCTCGGTGGGCCTGGAGACCGCGCTCGATGGCTCGGGCAGCTACGACCCGGACGAGGGCCAGACCCTGACCTGGGCCTGGAGCTTCGAATCCGTGCCCGCCGACTCGCTGCTCACCGACGAGGACATCACCCCCAACGGCACGGCCGAGGCGGTCACCGCCCTGTTCGTGCCCGACCAGCAGGGCCTGTACGTGGTGCGGCTGCGGGTGACCGACGACCAGGAGCTGCAGAGCCAGTCGGACTTCGTGCACGTGATGGCCGACATCGAGGGCAGCCTGCCCGTGGCCATCGCCGGCGACGACCTGAGCATCACCGAGGGCGACACCGTCTCCCTCGACGGCACGGAGAGCTACGACCCGCTGGGCAACGACCTGACCTACCGCTGGTATCTCGTGGCCGTGCCCGGGACCTCCACGCTCACCGAGGCCGACATCAACAACGGCGACCAGGCGAGCGCCTCGGTCGTGCCCGACGCCCCCGGCACCTTCCTCATCGGCCTGCAGGTCAACAACGGCACCGTGGACAGCGTGCCGGACTTCATGTCCGTGGAGGTCTCGTCGACCAACGAGTGCCCCACGGCCCAGGCCGAGGCCCTGTACGACCTGCACAGCTGCACGGACGTCACGGTCAACGCGGACGACTCGACCGACCCGGACAACGACGTGCTGGACTACAGCTGGCGCCACCTGCTGCCGCCGTTCGGCAGCGAGCTCACCGAGCTGGACTTCGACGACCCGGGCGCCGAGGAGACCACCTTCTTCGCCGACCTGCCGGGCACCTACACCCTGCAGGTGTCGGTCAACGACGGTGAGTGCGAGTCCGACCCGTTCCAGTTCGACATCGAGATCACGGTGCGTCCCTACAACAGCCCGCCCGAGCCCTACGGCGAGCCGAGCGACGGCGGCTGGATCTCCGGCACCGCGCCGTGCAGCGAGAGCGGCGGCAACTGGTGGTGCACCGGCTGCGAGGCGGTCGAGGTGAGCATCGACGGCAGCGGCAGCACCGACCCGGACGGCGACCCCCTGTTCTTCTACTGGGAGAACCTGTACGACCCGTCCGTGCCCGGCTGGGAGAACTACCTGCCCGCCGACATCGACGACCCGTACGCCGAGGTCGCGGTGGTCGAGCTGCAGGAGGCCACCACCGAGTACCTGCAGACCGCGTACAACCAGTACGAGTTCAGCCTCACCGTCACCGACTGCATGGGCGAGGAGGTGACCACCGTGGACAGCATCGGCTTCGTGTACGGGTGCGAGGGCGTGCAGGGCAACTGAGCCTGCGTTCGTCCCCTCCACCGACCCCTCCACCCACGCCAGCCATTCGGTTCTTGCGACCGTCCCGCGCCTGCGCGAGACTGGATACGTGACGGGTCCTCGCCTTGGGCCCGCGGGGAGGACGAACCATGACCCGACTCACTTCGAGAAACCACGTCATGCTGCTGGCCGCCTCGGGCCTGGCGGTCCTCCTGGGCAGCTCCTGCAGCGAGCCGCTCGAGGTCCCCAACTCGGCGCCGTGGGCCGAGGCAGGAGACAGCATCTCGACCTCGGTGGGTCTGGAGACCGTGCTCGACGGCACGGGCAGCTATGACCCGGACGAGGGCCAGACCCTGGCCTGGAGCTGGAGCTTCGAGTCCGTACCCAGCAGCTCCGATCTCACCGACGAGCACATCGATCCCAATGGCACGACCGAGGCCGAGACGGCTCGGTTCGTCCCCGACCAGCAGGGTCTGTACGTGGTGCGCCTGCGGGTCACCGACGACCGGGACCTGCAGAGCCAGTCCGACTTCGTGCACGTGATGGCCGACATCGAGGGCAGCCTGCCCGTGGCCATCGCCGGGGACGACCAGAGCATCACCGAGGGGGAACCGGTCACCCTCGACGGCAGCGCCAGCTACGATCCGCTGGGCAGCGACCTGACCTGGCGCTGGACCCTGGTGACGGTGCCCGCGACCTCGGGACTGACCGACGTGGACATCGCAGGCGCTGACCAGGCGATGGCCTCGCTCGTCCCCGACGCGCCGGGCACCTTCCTCGTCGGCCTGCAGGTCAACAACGGCACCACGGACAGCGCACCGGATTTCGTGGCCGTACAGTCCTCGTCGACCAACCGGTGCCCGACGGCCGCGGCCGAGGCCCTGCACGACCTGCACAGCTGCACGGACGTCACCGTGAGCGCGGACGGCTCGTCCGATCCGGACGGCGATGCGCTGGCCTACCGCTGGCGTCACGTGCTGCCCGCCACCGACAGCGAACTCACCGAGGAGGACTTCGACGATCCCGCGGCCGAGGAGACCACCTTCTTCGCCGACACCACCGGCACCTACACGCTCCAGCTGACCGTGAACGACGGCGAGTGCGAGTCCGACCCGTTCCAGTTCGACCTCGAGGTCGCGGTGCGCCCGTACAACAGCCCACCTGTGCCCCACGGCGAGCCAGCTGACGGGGGCTGGACCTACGCCCAGGCTCCGTGCACCCTCAGCGGTGGTCAGTGGTGGTGCTCCGGCTGCGGGGCCGTCGAGGTCACCATCGACGGCACCGGCAGCACCGATGCGGACGGTGATCCCCTCACGTTCCTATGGGAGAACCTGTACGACCCGTCCGTGCCCGGCTGGGAGGACTACCTCCCCGCGGAGGTCGAAGATCCCGCCGCAGAGATCGGGGTCTTCGAGCTACAGGAAGCCACGACCGAGTACCAGTGGACCGAGCCCAACCAGTACGAGTTCAGCCTCACGGTCACCGACTGCATGGGCGAGTCCACGACCACGGCAGACAGCATCGGCTTCGTCTACGGTTGCGAGGGCGTGTAGGGCCGCGATCCCGCCGAGATTCGAATACCCGGATATCCCTCCACGTCTCTATCGTTGCGACCGCGCCCGCGCGCCCGTTGACGCGCACACGCGAGCGTGGCAGGTTCCACAGACGCCATGAGACGCATCATCCGACACCCCCTGTTCCTGTGCATCCTCGCCGCCATGCTCCTGCCCGCCTGTTCGGTCAAGAAGATGGCGGTCAACTCCCTGGCCGACGCCCTGTCCGGCTCCACCGGCGGCGCCATGGGCTCCGACGAGGACATGGATTTCGTGGGCGAGGCCGTGCCCTTCGCGCTGAAGATGATGGAGATCATCCGCGACCAGGCACCGGATCACGTGGGGATCCACCAGGCGCTGGCGTCCGGCTTCACCCAGTACGGCATGGTCTACGTGCAGTTCCCCGCCGAGCAGGTCAAGTACGACGACTTCCCCACCTACCAGGCGGGGCTCGAGCGTGCACGCAAGATATTCCTGCGGGCCAACCGCTACGCCATGAGCGGCATGGAGCTGCTGTATCCCGGATTCGACGAGCAGCTGTACGCCGACACGGACGCGGCGCTGGCCCGGGTCGAGGCCGACCAGGTGGGCATGCTGTACTGGCTGGGCGCGTCCTGGCTGGCCGCGATCTCCAACGCCCGCGAGCACCCCGAGCTGATCGGCGAGCTGCCCCTGGCCGCGGCCATCCTGCACCGCTGCGAGGAGCTGGACGAGGGGTGGGATCGCGGCGCCATCCACGAGGTCCTGATCAGCCTCGAACCCTCGCTGCCGATGCCCGGTGGCGACCAGCGCGCCGAGCAGCACTACGCGCGTGCCATGGAACTATCCGGCGGTGTCAAGGCGTCACCGCACGTGTCCCTGGCCACCTCGATCTGCATCCGCAAGCAGGACCGCGCGCGATTCGAGCAGCTGCTCGGCGAGGCCCTGGCCGTGGACATCGAGGCCAGCCCCAACGACCGGCTGGCCAACGAATACGCCCAGCGCAAGGCCCGGTTCCTGCTGGACCACGTGCACGATCTCTTCCTGGAGGAACTCTGACGATGCGACGCTTCCTACTCCTGACGATCCTGGTACTGAGCACGGCCGGCATTCCCTCCGGCGCGGCCCAGGCCCAGGACAAGATCGTGATCAAGCTGGCCACCCTCGCTCCGGAGGGGACCACCTGGTACAACGGTCTGCGCCAGATGGGCGACCGCTGGGCCGAGATCTCCAACGGCCGCGTGGAGCTCAAGATCTACGCCGGCGGTGTGGCCGGCAACGAGGGCGCCCAGGTGCGCAAGATGCGCATCGGCCAGCTGCACGCGGCCGCCCTGTCCAACCTGGGCCTGATGGACATCGACCCCGCGCCCCAGGTCACCAACATGCCGATGCTGATCGAGTCCTACGAGGAGCTCGACTACGTGATGGAGCACATCCACCCCGACCTCGAGACGCGCCTGCGCGACAAGGGGTTCGTTGTGCTCAACTGGGGCGAGGCCGGCTGGGTCTACTTCTTCACCAAGGCCCCTATGCGCACGCCCGAGGACGCCTCCCAGATCAAGGTGTTCGCCTGGGAGGGTGACCCGGCCGCGGTCGAGGGCTTCCGCCAGGCAGGCTTCAACCCGGTGGTGATCCCGTCGGTGGACATGATCCCGTCGCTGCAGTCCGGCCTGATCGACGGCTTCCCCAACACCCCGCTGTACGCCCTGTCCGCCCAGTGGTTCGCGCTGGCGCCCAACATGCTCGACGTGCCCTGGGCGCCCCTGGTCGGCGCCACGGTGATCACCACGGACATGTGGAACCAGATCCCCGCGGAATTCCACGAGCCGTTCCTCGAGGTGGCCCGCGAGATCGGCGAGGACCTCAAGGTGGAGATCCGGCGCCAGGACCGCAAGGCGATCACCGTGATGGAGAAGTACGGCCTGACCGTGGTCGAGGTGGACGAGGCCACCACCCAGCGCTGGCGCGAGGTCGCCCGCTCGGTCTATCCCACGGTGCGCACCGAGATGGTGCCGACCGACATCTTCGACCGCTGCGTCGGTCTCGTCGAGGAGTACCGGGCCCTGCATCCATGAGCGACCGCCCTGCGACCTCGGGCGTCCTGCGCCGCCTGATCTCGATCGAGAACGGGTTCTCGATCGCCATCCTGTCGGCGATGATCGGGCTCACGCTGTTCGGCGTGCTGGCCCGCTGGATCACCGGCGAGAGCCTCGCCGGGCTGACCCGCATCGTGCAGAGCCTCAACCTGTGGATCGCCTTTGCCGGCGCGGCCATGGCCGCGCGCGCGGGCAAGCACCTGGCCCTGTCCACGGGCGCGCTGCTGGACCTCACCGAGGGGGTCAAGCAGGGGGTGCGCCGCTTCACCACCGCGGTGGCCGCGGCCGTGACCGCGCTGCTGGCCTACGCCAGCTTCGAGTTCGTGCAGGCGATGAGCGGCTCGACCGAGGTCCTGGCCGGCGGGATCCCGGTGTGGGTCGTGCAGTGCATCATGCCGCTGGGGTTCGCCGTGGTGGCCGTGCGCCTGGTGCTGTCCGGCACGCAGAGCCGCTTTGGCCGCCTCGTCAGCGTGCTGGCCGTGGCGATCTCGTTCCTGATCGTGATCCTGCCCGAAGGCCACCGCGGCCCGCTCAACTGGGTGGCGAGCGGGTACATCCTCGTGGCCGTGGTGCTCGGCGCGCCGATCTTCACCGCCATCGGCGGCCTGGCCATGCTGTTCTTCTGGGGCAAGGCCCTGCCCGTACCCATCTCCGCGGTGCCGCTGGAGACCTACGACATCACC
Organism: uncultured Rickettsiales bacterium; assembly: GCA_964639985.1. Lineage (GTDB taxonomy): Bacteria > Myxococcota_A > UBA796 > UBA9615 > CAYRNR01 > CAZXHG01. Next base: position 23,545 of record CAZXHG010000058.1, on the reverse strand, counting down.
ACCGAGCCGATGCTGGTGACCATCCCGCTGTTCACCCTGGCCGGCTACCTGCTGGCCGAGGGCGGCGCGTCGAAGCGGCTGGTGAAGCTCTTCCGCGCCTGGTTCGGCTGGATACCCGGCGGCACGGCCGCGGCCGCGGTGATGGTGTGCGCGTTCTTCACCACCTTCACCGGCGCGTCCGGTGTGACGATCCTGGCCCTGGGCGGCCTGCTGCTGCCGATCCTGCTCAAGGCCGGCTACCCGGACCGCTTCGCGGTCGGGCTGCTGGCCGCGTCCGGCTCCATCGGGCTGCTGTTCCCGCCCAGCCTGCCGGTGATCCTCTACGGCTCGGTGTCGCACGTGCCGATCGACGACCTGTACCTCGGCGGCATCGTGCCCGGCGTGCTTCTGATCGGGCTGCTGATCGTCTACGGGTTCATCGTGGGCGTGCGCCACGGCACCGGCCGCGAGCCGCTGGTGCTGGGCGACGCGCTGCGCGCGCTGTGGCAGGCAAAGCTCGAGGTGGCGCTGCCCGTGGCCGTGCTGGTGCTGTTCTTCACCGGCAAGATGACCATCTTCGAGGCGGCCGCGTTCACCGCGGCGTACGCATTCGTCTCCGAGGTGTTCATCCACCGCGACCTGCACTGGCGCAAGGACGTGCCGCGGGTGTTCGTCGAATGCGTGACCCTGATCGGCGGCGTGCTGATCATCCTGGGCGTGGCCAAGGGCTTCACCAACTACCTGGTGGACGCCGAGGTGCCGATGAAGATGGCCGACTGGGTCGCGGCCCACGTCGAGTCGAAGCTGCTGTTCATCCTGCTGCTGAACGTGTTCCTGCTGATCGTCGGCTGCCTGATGGACATCTTCTCCGCGATCGTGGTCGTGGTGCCGCTGATCGTGCCCATCGGCCTGGCCTTCGGCGTGGACCCGGTGCACCTGGGGATCCTGTTCCTGGCCAACCTGGAGCTTGGCTTCCTCACCCCGCCGGTGGGCATGAACCTGTTCCTGGCCTCCTTCCGCTTCGAGCGGCCCCTGACCCAGATCTACCGCATGGCCCTGCCGTTCCTCGGCATCCTGGCGGTCGGCGTGCTGCTGATCGCCTACCTGCCCCGCATGACCACCTGGCCGGTGGACGAGGAGGCCGAGGCCATCGACTGGGAGAGCGTGGAGCCGGCGGACACCGGCGGTGACGGCTCCAAGCCGCTGGACATCCCCGAGGGCGTGGACTGGATGAAGGAACTGATGGCGGACGACGACGACGACTCCGGGGCCGCTCGTTGACCGACGGTTTCTACGGCGAGGGCTACGCCGCCCGCAACCCCGGCTGGCACACCGAGGAGTCGACCTGGAAGGCCAGCCAGGTACACGCGATGCTGAAGGACCGTGGGATCGCGCCATGCACCGTGGCCGAGGTGGGCTGCGGCGCGGCCGAGGTGCTGTACCAGCTCTCCCTGCGCTACCCCGAGGCCCGGTTCACCGGCTACGACATCGCCGAACCCGCGCTCGCGCTGGGCCGGCGGCGCGAGAGCGACCGGCTACGGCTCGTGCACGGAGAGGCCCCGGCCGCCGTCGAGCAGCCCTGGGACCTGCTGCTGTGCCTCGACGTGGTCGAGCACATCGAGGACTGCATCGGCTTCCTGCGCCGCCTGCGCCCCCTGGCCACGCACCACGTGCTGCACATCCCCCTCGAGGCCTCGATGCAGGCCGTGGTCCGCGGCGGGCCCCTGCAGTACGCCCGCGACAAGGTCGGCCACCTTCACTTCTTCACCCGCGAGACCGCCCTCGCCACGGTCGAGACCGCCGGCTACCGCATCCTCGAATCCCGCCTCACGCCCGCGGCCCTCGACTGCCCCCCCCAGTCCCCCCAGGCACGCCTCGCCCGCCTCCCCCGCCGCCTGGGCCACCACCTCGCCCCCCGCGCCACCGCCCGCATCCTCGGCGGCTTCTCACTGCTGATCCTGGCCGACTAGAACCCGGGATCGACCGGCAAGAAAAAACGGCGAAAACCAGGGCGCAGGCATCTTGATCAACCGTGTGGGCAGTGCTATACACTCCCGCGTTCCGCAGGTGCGAAAGTGGCGGAATTGGTAGACGCGCTGGGTTCAGGGTCCAGTGGGCACGCGCCCGTGGGGGTTCGAGTCCCCCCTTTCGCACCAACACCGAATTCTCGAAGCTCCCCTCGCGGGAGCTTCCTCGGTTCTGGGGGTAGACTCTCCCTCACGACCATGGCTGCTCGCATCCCGGATTTCTTCATCGTCGGCGCCCCCAAGTGCGGCACCACGGCCATGTACCACTACCTGCGGCAGCATCCGCAGGTGTTCATGCCCGACCGCAAGGAGCCCCACTACTTCTCGCTGGACGTGAGGGTACCCGGCGCGATCCGCAACCCGGCCGACTATCACGCCCTGTTCGAGCCCGCGGGCGCGCACGCCGTCGTGGGCGAGGCATCGGTGTCGTACCTGGGCTCCCGGGCCGCGGCCCACGGAATCCATGCCGCGCGCCCCGATGCGCGCATCGTCGTGATGCTGCGTGATCCCGGCGATGCGAGGGAGTCCTTCCACGCCCAGATGGTCTACGAGTGCCTCGCCGAGCACGACGACCTCGACCGGGCGATGGCCATCCAGGCGGAGGCCAGGGAGCTGATCCTGGCCCACAAGGGCGTGCCCTACGTGTACGAGGAGTTGCTGAGGTTCGACGAGCAGGTCGCCCGCTACGAGTCGCTCTTCGGTGCGGGACAGGTGCACGTCATCCGGTACGGGGACCTCAGCTCGGATCCCGGTCGAGTGTACGAGGACTGCTCGCGGTTCCTCGGACTCGATGCGGTGTTCGAGCCTCGATTCGAGGTGATCAACGCCAGGAAGCGAGCACGCTCTGCGAGCTTGCAGAGGCTGCTGAAGCGCCCCCCTCCCGTACTTGCCAGGCTGCGCGGCCAGCTCCCGCCCCGTGTGCGCAGCGTGGTCGCTGAGACGTTGCTCCGACTCAACACCACCCGGGCGTGAATCAGGGTCGAGCTACCACTCGATCTCCTCCTCCTCCTCGTCGTCCTCGCCGAGGCTCTCCCAGTCGATCTCGGAGACGTCCTGCTCCTCGGCCTTCTTCTCCTCGGCCGCCTTGCGTTCATCTTCGATCTCCTGCGCGCGCGTGTCCGCGTGCAGGGGGTCCTCGGCCCACATGTCGTAGGAGAAGATGTCGTCGTCACGGCCTTCGCTGGATGCCGGGGCCTCGACGTTGTAGGCGGCCGCGCCCGGCTCCCAGTCCGCGGGGCGGCAGCTCGTGCCCTCGACGCTGAACTTGACCTGGTCGATCTCGTTGGACATCTGGCGCGCGGTCACCGTCCAGCGGCCGTCGGGATCGGCATAGGTCGTACGGACCCGCTCCGACTGCAGGATCTCCCCGTCCGGACCGTGCACGCCGCTGGCGATCACGTCCGTGGCACCGGGGCCGAGCATCTTGTTGAGGTGGTCCACGAGATCGTTCCACTCCTCCGCGCTGCGGAAGATGCGGAACTCGACCTCGAACAGGTACATCTCCGGCGCGAACGGCTCGAACCGCAGCGTGTAGTTGCCCTTGTGGTCCCACAGCCGGCCGGTGACCAGGTACTCGCCGTCGGCTCGGTAGGCGGCTCCGGACTCGGAGGTATCGGTGATGCCGGCCTTGCCGGCGGCCGGCTCCAGCGGCTCGCACCATTGCAGGTCCAGGGGGAGCTCCAGCGGCGACTCCGCCTCCTCGGCGGTCGCCGCGAAGCTGAAGGCGACCGCGGTCAGCACCAGGGCGAACAGGCGATTACCCATCTTCATCTTCCTCGAACCTCCCTACACACTCGTTCGCGCGCGCTTGTCCTTATACAACAGACCGACGGCGAGCCTGTCAATTCGAGCCTGCGGCCGACCGGGCAGGATCGTGCCCGGTCGGCCGGGCCCGGCATGCCGCGGTTGACACGGTTGTCCGCATCCGGGGCGGTCCAGGCGGCACACCGCACGGACCGTCGACCTCCACCGCGGTAAAACGCGCCAGATTTCGAGGGGTTTCAAAAAAAAGACAGGTCCGCAGCGCATTTGGCACGGCACTTGAAAGAACCTCGAGACGAATCAGGTCCTTCGAACGGACGACCCGGTTCCCCTCGAGGTAAACGTGCCCCTCCTCGAGGGGGACCGTGGTCGTCTCCCGCTCGGACCACAATCCGAAGAATTCCAGCCCGCGTGGGCAGGCCCCGTCTGCCGGTGCGGCACTGTTCCCGAGGGATAACATAACTTATTGAAATCGGGAACGTTTTTGCCCTACTGTGAGGCTCGGGTCGTGCTGGACCCTGAGTGCCAGGAGTTCACGAGGGCACGCAGGAGGAACCATGGACTGGATCACGAAGAACGGGCTGGTGGTCGCGCTGGCATCGATACTCACGGTGTCGCTCGCGATGCTCGGCTGCTCCGACTCATCGATGTCGATGGGTGCGGAGTCCGACCGCTCGGCGGACGACGACGACTACTGGGACGACGACGACATGGCCGGCGACGACGACGTGGCCGACGACGACGACAGCGGCCCGCCCGAGGAGGAGGACGACTTCATCACCGTGCCTCCGTCCCCCGCGGACGTGTACGTGTTCGTGGTCAACCCCAACCGCGACTCGGTGTCCAAGATCAACGTGGTGACCCGGCAGATCACCACCATCGACGTGGGCGACGAGCCCAGCCAGGTGCTGGTCACGCCCGACTACGAGCGAGCCGTGGTGTTCAACGACGGCGAGGACTCGGTGTCGGTGATCGACGTGACCACCGACGAGGTCCGGACCGTGGACGTGCGCGAGGACTTCAACTTCATGACCATGAACCCGGAGGGCTCGCACGCGGTGTGCTTCCTCAACACCGGGTTGCTGGACGGCACCGAGACGTTCCAGGGCGTCATCTCCTACACCGAGGTCTCGATCGTCGACCTCGACGAGCTGGTCAGCTACGACTTCTCGGTCGGCTTCAACCCCAAGCAGGTCAAGTTCGCGGTGGACGAGGACCTCGAGGTCAACCGCGCGGTGATCATCTCCGACGAGTACATCACGGTGGTCGACCTGGACGCCGACTCGGTCGAGCCGGTGATGCTGGAGCTGGACGCCGACCCGTTCGACCCGCCCGAGGCCGCCGAGGTGGAGGTCGAGCCCACCGGCGAGTTCGCCTTCATCCGCTACCACACCGACGACCTGATCCAGGTGGTCGACCTCGACACCGGCGAGCTGAGCTACCTGCCCGCCGGGGACAACCCCACGGACATGGACCTCTCCCCGTCCGGCGCGGAGTTGATGGTGGTCAGCCGCTCCGACGGTGAGCTGTGGACCTTCGACGCCCTGGACCCGCAGCCCTCCGCCGCTCCATGCGGCGATGCCGAGACCTGCGTCGAGCTGCCCGACACCGAGGTCATCGGCAGCGTGTCCATGGCGCCGATCGGCGACATGGCGATGCTGTACACCACGGCGGAGCTGACGGACCGGGTGACCATCTGGGACCGCGCCTCGAACACCCTCGATATCAAGCGTATGGAGAAGCCCGTCGACCAGGTGATCATGGCCCCGGACGGCGAGTCCGTGGTGGTGGTGCACACCCTGGCGGACACGGTCGGCGAGTCGGACCTGTACTCCGACCAGTACCTGATGACGATCGTCACCATCCGCGACGGGATGTTCGTACCCAACGCGGTGATGCTCGAGGACGAGATGGCCGAGCTGACCAACTTCGACGCGGGCAACAAGGCGGTGTTCATGATGGTGGACAACCGCAACGTCAACATCATCGACTACCCGTCGAGGCTGGTGGACGACATCGAGGTTCCCTCCTACCCGGTGCACGTGGGCGTGATGCCGCAGGAGGACGATCTGCCGGATCCGGTGGCCTGGATCTCCCAGGACCACCCCCTGGGCCGCATCAGCTTCGCCGACCCCGACGAGCTGACCATCGAGACCGTGACCGGGTTCGAGCTGAACTCGGGCATCGAGTGAGGAGGATGACCATGTTCAATCGTGCGAGCACACTGGCGCTGGCGGCGCTGATCGCCACGGGCATGCTCGGCTGCGTGGAGGAGGACTGGTGGGACATGCCCCAGGACCTCGTCACCACCGACTCGGTGTCCATCGACGGGATGGTCTACACCATCTCGCCCTACGGCAACCGGGTGATCGCCATCGACAGCGACACCCAGGCGGTGACCTCCCTCGAGGTCGGCCAGAACCCGCAGGTGCTGACCACCGACGACACGGTCGACGGCCCGCAGCACCTGTTCACGATCAACCAGGACGACTCCACCATGTCGATCGTGGACGTGGCCGCCTGGCACGGCAGCCCGGACACGTACGCGGCCGCCGAGCTGTCGCTGAAGCCCTTCTTCGACCAGCTGGTGTTCTCGCCCATGGGCGACATGGTGATCAGCTACATCGGCACCGAGGTCACCGAGGCCGACCTCGTGGGGCACGGCTCGGTCAACCCCAACGAGGTGGCGGTCATCGACCTGCTGGCGCTCGACGTGTCCTTCGTCACGCTGGAGTCGCGGCCCACGGACGTCATCTTCACCGAGGACGGCTCCCTGGCGCTGCTGCCCACGCGGACCGGTGTGGAGGTGGTCGAGCCGTACCTGATGCCGGGCGCGGATCCCATCTCCTACCCCTTCAGCTCGGACCTGGCCAACCCGGTCACGCCGAGCGTGCTGCGGGTCAGCCCCAACGCGGACCTGGCCTTTGCCGCCGCTCCGGGTAACGACGTGGTCTACGTGCTGGACCTGCTCGACCCGAGCTTCAACCTGATCAGCACCGGCTGGGTGCCCAAGGACATCGCCGTGACCGGTGATGGCGGCACGACCCTCGTGGTCGGCGGCACGGCCCAGGCGCTGTACTTCGACAACGCGGCCCAGGCCGAGGAGACCCTGGACCTGGGCACGCCGGTGGACACCATCGTCATGCACCGGGTCGACCGCGACGGCCTCACCGACGAACAGCTCGATGACATCGAGCCGGACTTCGCCATCCTCTACAACACGGCCGTGCCGCAGCACAGCTTCGCCATCGTCACGTTCGACGAGGACGTGCCCGAGGTCGAGACCTACGCCACGGACGAGTACATCACCCGCATCGACATCGACCCGACGGGCCAGACCGCCGTGATCTTCCACGGGGACAGTGGCTGGGGCAGCGGCCGGTTGAGCATGTTCAACCTGGAGAGCCGCTACCCGTCGACCATCCTGCTGGAGTCCCCGCCCCACGACATGACGTTCCTCCCCACGGAGGACGCCACGGTCGAGTCCGCGGGCTACGTGATGGTCGTGCTCAAGGAGTCCGGCACCCTGGTCCGCTATTCGCTGAGCGACTACAGCGCGGCCGTGGTCGGCGTGGCCGCCAACCCCGAGGTCGTGCGCAGCGTGCACGGCAACCCCTACCTGGTGCACGTGGTGCACGAGGAGCCGCTGGGGCTGATGACGTTCCTCAACCCGTACCGCCCGCTGGCCCTGCCCGGCGGCTTCCCCACGGTCTACGCCTATGGCCTGACCGGCATCCTGGATTGAGGGAGGAGACCATGATGCGACACCTCGCCATCACCCTGCTGCTGACGGGCCTCGTGGCCACGCTCCCCACCCGCGCCGGAGCCGCGGAGTTCCCGGAGCTCGACATCAGCCTGCGCTGGTCCACGGTCGGCGCGTTCCAGCCGGAGTTCGACTTCTTCGCCACCCGGCACTACTCCGACCGCTTCAACCCCGAGGTGGGCTTCCACCTGCTGCCGTTCCTCACCGTGACCGGGGAGTACGCGTTCAGCCACATGACGCGCACCACCAACATGGAGGCCCCGGGCGCGGACTCGTTCTCCACCTGGATGGACGGCCACCTGCGCACGCACACCGTGGCCGTGGGCGCGCGGCTGCACCCCAATCTGCGCGGCGTGCTGCTGCCATTCGGCCGGGTGACCTTCGGTGTGTCCCGCGCCTCGGTGACCTTCGACTCCCCGGACGGCGGCTACTACGGCCACTGGGAGGAGTCGGACACGCGGCCGGAGTTCACCCTCTCCGGCGGCACCGAGATCCTGTTCCCGCGCGGCGTGCGTGCGCGCAGCCACCAGGCCCTCTCGGGCCGGGCGGGCCGCATGATCCGCAACGGCACCATCGGCATGGTGCTGGAGGCGGGCCACGTGTTCGCGCCCGCGTACGACCTGGGCCGCTACGGCGACCTGGCCATCGGCCACTTCACGTTCGAGATGGGATTCGTGGCCCACTTCTGAGCCGCGGCGAGCCGACCGCGCGCCGCGTTTGACACCTCCCCCGCCCACCCGCTAGCGTCCAGCCATGGGCTCCCGCGCGCACGCGTTGACGATGCTCGCCGCGGTGCTCGCCACCGGGTGCGGTGGCGGCACGTCGCAGGCCCCGCCCTCGACCTTCCGCTACGCCGACACCGAGCCGGAGTACCTCGATCCCAGCCTGTGCGCGGAGATCTCCGGGCTGCGCGTGGTGATGAACCTGTTCGAGGGCCTGACCTGCTTCCCGGCCGGGGATGGCGCCGCCGAGCCGTGCATGGCCACCCACTGGGACGCCAACGAGAGCGGCACCCTGTGGACGTTCCACCTGCGCGAGGACGCCACGTGGAGCGACGGCCAGCCGGTCACGGCCGCGGACTTCACCTATGCCTGGCGGCGGGCCGTCGACCCGGCCAACAGCAGCAAGGTCGCGCAGTACCTGTGGTACGTGCGCAACGGCCGCGCCATCACCTCCGGCCGCCTCCCCCCCGAGCAGCTCGGGGTGACCGCGCTGGACGACCACACGCTGATGGTGGAGCTCGAGGAGCCCACCCCCTACTTCCTCGACCTGCTCGCCTTCCCGGGGTTCTCGCCCGTGCCGCGGCACGTGGTCGCGTCCCTGGGCAACCCCTGGGTGCGGCCCGAGAACATGGTCACCAACGGCCCCTACGTGCTCACCGAGTGGGCGCCCCTGGACCACATCAGCCTCGAACGCAGCCCCACGTACCACGGCGCGGACCAGGTGCAGCTCGAACGCATCGAGGTGTTCATCTCCGACGACTCGGCCACCCGCTACAAGATGTACGTGGCCGGTGAGATCGACTGGCTGTTCCAGCTGCCCGCGTCCTACATCCCGTCCCTGCGGCGCAAGCGGGACGACTTCCACATCGCGCCCTACCTCGCTACCTACTACTACATGTGCAACGTGACGCGGCCGCCCCTGGACGACCCGCGGGTGCGCAAGGCACTCAACCTGGCCATCGACAAGGAGGCGATCACCCGCTACGTGACCAAGGCCGACGAGCGCGCGGCCACGTCCCTGGTCCCGCGCATGACCGGGTACGACGGGCCGGTCGGTGCCAGCTTCGATCCCGACCAGGCGAGACGGCTGCTGGCCGACGCGGGCTACCCCAACGGCGTCGGCTTCCCCGAGATCTCGATGTCGTTCAACACGCTGGACACCCACAGCCTCGTGGCGCAGGCGATCCAGGAGATGTGGCGGGACCACCTCAACATCGAGGTCGGCCTGCAGAACATGCAGTGGAAGGTGTTCCTGCAGAAGGTGCACGGCGGCGACTTCGACCTGGCGCGCTCTGGCTGGATCGGCGACTATCCCGACCCGATGGCGTTCCTGGAGACCTGGGACTGCGGCGCGTCCAACAACCTCAGCGGATACTGCAGCGCGGACTACGAGGCCCTGCTGAACCAGGCGCGCGGCACCATGGACGCGGACGAGCGCGCGGACGTGCTCGCCGAGGCCGAGACCCGGCTGCTGCAGGACCTGCCGCTGCTGCCGATCTACCACTACACCCAGTCGTACCTGCTGGCCGAGGACGTGACCGGATTCGAGCCCAACCTGCGCGGATTCCACCTGTTCAAGTACATGGCGCGGGGCGATCCGACCCGACCATGACATCCATGTCCGGGTTCACCACGGACCGCAGGGCTCGGGGTCGACTCGCTCGACACGACGCCAGGCAGCGGGTTTCCGATATCTTCCGTGTTTTCATACATTTGGCCTGTTTCTACCACGGCAACACCAACCCTGGCACCGCACTTGCATGAATCGGAATGCGACTGCGGGCAGATCAATGCCCTGACGGACAACAGGACATCGGGGTCACACTGACCAGACCCCGACGAGGTTCGGGAGGCGACATGGCCAAGGCAATTCCCCAGGTCTTCGAGAGACGCAAGATCTACCAGCCTGACGCGGATACCGCCGCGCAGGAGGCCAAGATCGTCTTCGCCCTGCTGGGGATGTCGGCCGACCTGGTCCTCGACCTCGACATGACCGTGGCGAGGGCCAAGGAGCTGTTCACGCTGGCGCTGTACCAGCGCGCCGAGGCGCGCTTCAAGACGTCCACGCGCATCTCCCTCGCCTTCGACACGGCCCTGCGGACCGTCAAGAAGATCAAGAAGAAGTACAAGGAGAATGCGGTCGAGGACGTCGCAGGTCAGGACTACAACCTTCGCAAGAAGGTGTACCTGATGATCATGGACCGCCCCATGGAGCTCGACGAGATCGCCCGGGAGCTGCCCATCAACTACGAGGTGAACTATGCTCGCCTCGCGATCGAGACGTTGATGGAGCAGGGCCTGTGCGAGGAGAACGTCATCGGGCGGGGCAAGGTGGTCTACAAGGGCATCAACCGGCCGGTCCACCTCTACCTCGGCGAGGACGACGAGTTCGAGAACCTCGTGGAGGGCTTCTCCCTGTTCCTCTCGGGCCTGCGCAAGGCCGCCAACCGGATCCTCGTGGAGGGGAACCGGGACACGTCGATGGCGCGTCGCTTCGTCGTACGCTGTCGTCCCGAGGACATGCAGGAGCTCAAGGAGGAGGTCCGGCTGACCGTGATCCGCAAGCTGATGGAGTTCGAGCAGCGGACCGACGACCTCGACGAGGAGGCCATCGAGGAGATGGAGGTCCTGCTGGGGGTCACGCCGGCCTGATCGCAGCTCAGCGGGGAAGGGACGAACGATGAAGCGCAACCCGACGCAAGCCTGTGTGATGTTCGCCACGATGGCGTTGCTGCTGGCCCTCGGCGGCTGCTACGCCGGACCGGACGCGCTGGACGTTCGTGAGTTCGAGCCAGACATGGACTTCCCCGGCCAGGGGGAGGACGACGATGGCCGACACGAGTTCGCCGAGGACCTCGACGAGCTCGAGCTGGGCGATCCCGAGGCCGCCGGTGAGATCCACGTCGACCTGGCCGACATCGTGGTCGAGGTCGGCGAGGAGGTCGTGATCAACTTCTCGGCCGAGGTCTGGGAGATCGATCCGGACGACACCTACCTCACGGTCAGCGGTGCCCCGGACACGGCTGACATCGACACCACCCTCGGCCTGTTCACCTGGATCCCCACGCCGTCCGACGTCGGCACCCACGTCCTCGGCATCGACCTGTGGTGGGCCACCGAAGGCCGCATCCTCGACGCCCAGCGCATCGTGATCGAGGTCATCCCCGCCTACGGCCTGATCGAGGTCGGTATCTGATCTCCCCGAACTACCGCAGCCTCCCTCGACGCCCCCAACCCAAGCAACGAATCGCATCGGCTGGGGACATACGTCTACTGGAGCCGCTCGCCCCGACTCTCGACCAGCAACCTTCCCACCGGAGCGGGTCACGTGTGTCCCCGCATCGCATCCCCGAGGCTCGCTGAAGCGCGGATGCATCGGCCCTTGTGATCCCGGGGGTGTGGTCTATACTCCCCCCGACTCGGCGGGGGCCCGGTGCACTCCGGCAGGAGGCGCCAGGGCAGACCGAGGGGCCGAGCAGCTGCAACGCGCCACGTCACCCGGATCCGCGAGGACCGGGAGGAGGAGCTGGCACCATGCGTCGGACGCTGTTCAAGTCCAAGATCCACCGTGCCACCGTGACCCACGCCGACGTGGACTACGAGGGCAGCGTCACCGTGGACGACGACCTGCTGCAGGCCGCGGACATCCTCCCCCACGAGGCGGTGCACCTGTGGAACGTCACCAACGGCGAGCGGGTGATGACCTATGCGCTGGCTGGCGAACGCGGCAGCGGCGTGGTCTGCGCCAACGGCGCGGCCGCCCACCGCTTCTCGGTCGGCGACCTTGTGATCCTGGCGACCTTTGCGGAGCTGGAGGACACCGAGGCGCGCAGCTTCGAGCCGACCGTGGTGCTGGTGGATGCCGACAACCGCATCGTCGATCCTCGCCTGACCGAGATCGCCGGACCCTCGAGGCGTTCCGCCTGATCAGTCTCCGAGCAGGAGCGCCTTCGCCTCGACGTCATCCGCCGCGATCGCATCGGCGTCTGGCCCCACGAGCGATCCGCTTCCGGCGCGCCCGCCTCCAACGATGATCACGGTGGGTCGCGGCAGGGCCGGGACGAACCGGCCCGTGTCCAGCGCGCGACATGCCAGGAGGTCCGATGGGGCGTCGCCCACGTAGACGAACCGCGACATGGCACACGGCTGCCAGCCGGCGCGCATGAGCTGCCGCGCCGCGATTTCGAGCCCTTCCGGGGCGGGCTTGGGCTGCGGCACATCGTCGCGAGAGACAACCGTCAGCAACATTCCAGGGTCGATCCCCACGGCGGAGAGCGCGGCGCGCACGCCCCGCCCGGTGTTGTTGCTCACCACGCCGACCGCCACTCCGCGCGCACGCAACTCGTGAAGCGACTCGACCACCCCGTCGCGGGCCGTGGCCTCGGCTGACGCCTCGACCTCGGCCCGCTCCACTTCGGTACGAGCCCACCGGATGGCCGCGCGCGCCTCGGCCGGGGGCAGCAGCTCCCGCAGCTTGCGCGCCGCGCGCGCCAGGTCATCGGTCAGCGGCCGGAAGGCCATGTCCAGCCCGTATCGACGGTGGTACTCGCCGAGCCGGTCGCGCACCTCGTCGATCGCCACAGGCAGCATCAGCAGCGTGCCGTCCATGTCGAACAGCACCGCGTCCCCCGCGGACAGGGGGGGCTCGAAGGGGATCACGGCGTCCAACGCTGCATCAACTCCACGTCGAACTTCGCTGGATCACGGACGAGCGCCGGGCCGCAGTCCAGCGTGCGCACCCACGTGATGCCCGGGTCCAGCACGTCCCGCACGCGCTCGAGCTCGGGCCGCTGCCCCAGCGCCAGCTGCGCGTACAGCCGGGGGAAGTTGAATCCCGCGGCCGTGTAGAAGTGGATGGTCGTGCCGAACCGACCCACGTTGACCTCGGTGATGCGCGGCACGTCCTGCTCGTCGCACTTCAGATCCACGAAGTAGGCACCGTTGGGCTGCGGATCCACCACACGCACCGCGCGCTCCCCCGTATCGTTGACGTCGTCGCGCCGGTGCGTATGGCACACCGCGGGCGCGCCCGTGATGCCCGAGGGGGATACATGGGGGATCACGTACTCGATCCGCCGGCGGGTCTGGCTGGCCACGAGATCCCCGTCACGGAACACGCCGAGCCACGTCAAATTGTCCCCCGGCAGGAACTGGCTGGCCGCCATGCCGCCCCAGCCGTTCCAGTACTCGATCCAGGCGATGGCCACGTCCACGGTGCGACAGGGCAGGCTGGCAACGCCGATGCCTCGTCCAGGCACACCTGCGCCGCGCACCCAGACCGGATCCGTGCCGATGCTCTCGAAGGCCCGGTGCACGTCCTCGGGGGACTCCAGCAGCCAGGTCTCGGGCACGGGCAGGCCGGCCTCGTGCCACTTGACGTAGCTGGCGTGCTTGTCCTGGCCCGCCTGGATCGCCGCGTGGGTCGGCAGGAAGGTGGCCGCGTCGAAGCGCTCACGGTGGGCGCTGATCGTGCGCACCTCCACCGGGTGGGTGGGGAACAGCAGGTCGATCCCCTCGTCGGCAATGATGCGATCCAGGGCCGCGAGGTAGGCGTCGAGTTCCTTCGCGGGCGGGATCAGGTAGATCTCGTCGGTCAGGCCCAGGGGCAGGTGCCAGCGGTTGGCGTCCGTGCCGATCAGCCGGTAGCCCTCCGGGGCATCCCGTAACGAACGGGTCACGTTGCACCCCATCGGCCCGCCAGCGCCGGTCACCAGGATCGTGGTCATGGATCACCTCTTCGTGAGAGGCAGAAGCTTACAGGATCTGGCAGCGGCCTACTCGACCGTCACCGACTTGGCGAGGTTGCGGGGCTGGTCCACGTCGCGGCCGAGGCGCACGGCCATGTAGTAGCTGAACAGCTGCAGCGGGATCACGGTCAGCAGCGGGGTCAACGCCTCGTTGGTGTCGGGCACGTACACGACGTCCTCGGCCATCTGCTCCAGCCGGTCGTCGCCGTTTCGGTTGGTGATCGCGATCACGCGCCCGCCTCTCGCGCGCACCTCCTCCATGCTGGAGCAGGTCTTGGCGAACAGCTCGTCGCGGGGGGCCACGAAGATCACCGGTGTCTCGTCGTTGATCAGCGCGATCGGGCCGTGCTTCATCTCGGCCGCGGCCAACCCCTCGGCCTTGAGGTAGCTGATCTCCTTGAGCTTGAGCGCGCCTTCCATCGCCACGGGGTAGCTGACGCCGCGACCGAGGAAGAGGAAGAACTCGGCGCCGAGGTACTTGTCCACGAGCGCCTCGACCTGGGCCGCGCCCTCCAGGATCTGCTCGATCTGGGCGGGGATACGGTGCAGGTCCTCCAGCAGGTGCGTGCCCACGGCCGGGGACATGTCCTTCATCCGTCCCAGCGTGATGGCGAACAGCAACAGCGCGGTCACCTGGGAGGTGAAGGCCTTGGTCGAGGCCACCGCGATCTCGGGGCCACTGCGGATGTAGATACCGCCGTCGGACTCTCGCGCGATGGTCGAGCCGACCGCGTTGACCACGCCGAGCACGCGCCCGCCCTTGCGTTGCACCTCCCGCAGGGCGGCCAGCGTGTCCGCGGTCTCACCCGACTGGCTGACGGCGAAGTACAGCGTGTGCTTCTCGATGATCGGGTTGCGATACCGGAACTCGGACGCGACCTCCACCGCGCAGGGCACCCTCGACATGGTCTCGATGAGGTACGCGGCCACCAGACCGGCGTGGTAGCTGGTGCCGCAGGCGATGAGGGTGATGCGGTCGATGTCGAAGAAGTCGCGACGATCGATGTTGAGGCCGCCCAGCCGTGTGGTGCCGTACTCCGGCACGGTACGGCCGCGGAAGGCCCGCTGGACGCTCTCGGGCTGCTCGAAGATCTCCTTGAGCATGAAGTGGGGGAAGTCCCCCTTCTCGATCTGGTCGATGCGCCAGTCGACCTCCTGCACGTCCTTGTCCACGTGCGCATCGTCCAGCGTCGTGGTGTGGTAGTCGTCCGGGTGCAGGACCGCTGTCTCCCCATCCTCGAGGTAGATCACCTGCTGGGTGTGCGCGACGATGGCCGTGACGTCGCTGGCCACGAACATCTCGTCGTCACCGATGCCGATCACGATGGGCGAGCCGTTGCGCGCCACCACGATCTCGGCGGGACGGTCCTCGGCCACCACGGCGATACCATACGTGCCCTTGATGTACAGCAGCGCGTTCTTGACCGCCTCCTCGAGGTCGCCCTTGTAGTGCTTGTGCACCAGGTGGGCGAGCACCTCGGTGTCGGTCTGGGTGATGAAGACGTAGCCGTCTTCCATCAGCATCTGCTTCAGCGACGCGTAGTTCTCGATGATGCCGTTGTGCACCACCGCGATCCGGTCGCTGGCCGACGTGTGCGGGTGGGCGTTGACGTCGTTGGGCCGGCCATGGGTCGCCCAGCGCGTGTGGGCGATGCCACAGGTCCCCTCGTAGGTCAGGTAGCTGCGCGGGATGGTGCGCTCCATCTCGCGGATCTTGCCCGCCCGCTTGTGAACCCGGATGCCACCGGACGCCAGCACGGCGATCCCCGAGGAGTCGTAGCCACGGTACTCCAGCCGCTTGAGGCTCTCGACCAGCACCGGCACGATGTGGCGCTTCCCCACGTAACCGACGATTCCACACATGGTTCGGTCCCTTTCTCCCGAGAACCGAGACGTACGGGTGAGGAGGATTGTTCGATGATCCGCCAACCCCGGACGCAGGGCTCCCTTCCCTGGCGAGGTCGTGGGTCAGGATGGGAGGTGCCGCGGTCGGATCACCGGCGCCGCAGCACGAACAGGAACGCGCCGCCGAGCAGCGCCAGCGCGGCCGAGGAGGGCCGCCCGTCCGTGGACACGCTGCAGCGCGAAGGGGCGAGCAGCGCGTCGTCGATGTAGATGTGGCCCCGCACGAGGTCCGGGTCACTCTGCTTGCCGGCGGTGCCTTCCTCGTCCAGCTCGGTCACGCGGAGCGCCACGGAGAAGTCCCAGGGGCCGCTCTCGGGGTCGTCCACCTCGGCGACCAGGAAGGCGTAGGGGCTGGTGGCGGCCCACACCAGGCGCGCGTCACTCAGACCCGCGGGCTCCTCGTCGATGGCCCACTCGTACTCGATCGAGTTGCCCTCGGGGTCGTAGCTCGCCGAGCCGTCGAAGCGCAGCGTCACCACACCGGCGAGGTAGCGGGACTGCTGGTCGTAGCCGGCGTCCGCGATCGGGAACTCGTTGAGACAGTCGACCTCGTCCTCGCCGTCCGTCAGGCCGTCGCAGTTGTTGTCGATGCCGTCGTCGCAGACCTCGGTCGCGAGCGGGTAGATGGCGGCATCCGCGTCGTCGCAGTCCAGCTCCTCGGCCGGGTACGCCGCCTCGCAGTCGGCGTTGGCCGCGTCGAGGTAGCCGTCGCCGTCCGCGTCGAAGCCGTCGTCTACGATGTCGTCGCAGTCGTCGTCGAGGCCGTTGCAGACCTCGTCAGCGCTGCCGTTGATGTCGGCGTTGGTGTCGTCACAGTCGCCCTGGCAGGTCGTGGCACCGTCACCATCGGCGTCCACGGTCTCGTCCGTGGCCGGGTCGCAGTCGTTGTCCAGGCCGTCGCACAGCTCCTGCGCGCCCGCGTAGACCGTCTCGTCGGCGTCGTCACAGTCGCCGTCACAGATGGTGAAGCCATCGAGATCCGCGTCCACGGTCTCGTCCGTGGTCTCGTCGCAGTCGTTGTCCACGCCGTCGTCGCAGACCTCGACCTCGCCGGGGTTGATGGACGCGTCCTCGTCGTCGCAGTCGTCGTGGCAGGTGGCGTACCCGTCACCGTCCACGTCGTCGAGGTTGGCGAAGTAGTCGTCGTCGTCGCAGTCGAGGCAGGCCAGCCAGCCGTCGGTGTCCACGTCGACCTCGAGCGGTCCGGGAGCGCCGTCACAGTCGTTGTCCACGCCGTCGCAGGCCTCGACCGCGCCCGGGTAGGCCGTGGCGTCGGCGTCGTCGCAGTCCGCGTCACACGTGGAGCCATCGCCGTCCGCGTCGAACAGGTCGGCGGTGCCCGCGTCGCAGTCGTTGTCCACGCCGTCGTCGCAGACCTCGGTGGCGCCGGGGTTGACGAGGTCGTCACCGTCGTCGCAGTCACCGGCGCAGGTGTCGTAGCCGTCCATGTCGGCGTCCGCGAGGTTCAGGTCGGCGTCCGTGTCGTCGCAGTCCCCCTCGCACGCCATGTCGCCGTCGGCGTCTGCGTCCTCCTCGGACGGCGGCAGCCCGCCGTTGCAGTTGTCGTCCAACCCGTTGCACACCTCCGTGGCTCCGGGGTTGACGGCGGGGTCGTTGTCGTCACAGTCCTCGTCCACACCATTGTCGCAGCTGATGTGGCCGGGGTTGCCGTACCCGTCACCGTCGTTGTCCGTGCACTGCGCGAACGCCTGGCTGCTCCACAAGAGCACGAAGAGCAGGAACGGCGTCAGCACCGCGAAACGCGAAATCGGCTTGCGCATGATATCTCCCGGTCGACCCCAAAGGGGCGAGATGACAACCCTTTCTAACCGGGAGGTCCAGCGCGTGTCAAGCGAGCGCGCCCGCACCCGCGTGAGCCTCGATATACAGGCCTGGCGGCGCGCAGGCTCGACTCCGGCGACCCCACCGTGGACCGGTGCGCCGTGAAGCGTTAGATTCTGATCGTCCCGTGAGCCGTCGAACCCCACCCCTCCGTCCCGCCTGTCCCGGCATGCTCGCCGCGCAGGCGGGAGCATGCCTGCTCGCCGTGGCCGTGCTCGCCTCGGCATCCGGCTGCGGGCGCGGCCGGGCGATCGCCGAGGAGGGGGAACGCGTCGAACACGACCGTGGCTTCGCGCTCACCGTGCCGGACGGCTGGTCGGTCTTCGTGTACGACGAGGGGGCCCGCCTCGTGCGCGACGAGACCCACGGGCACGGGTACCCCACCCTGCGTATCGAGGCCGTGGGCGCGTCCGACCTGCCGCGTGGCTTCCCCGTCGGTCGCAACTTCCGCTGGACCGGGGGCCGCGCCGGCTTCGACTACGCGCGGTGGTCCAGCGGGGTGGGATATGGCTCGGAGTTGACGGTCCACCTCGAGGGAGACGGCCTCTACCTCGTCGCCACGGCGCAGCTGTGGGAGCGCAAGGTGCGGACGGACCGTGCATTCTACCGTCAGGAGATCTGGCCGATCCTCAACTCCGTGGAACAGCTCTGACGGTCACTGTCGAAGTTCGACGTCCTGGGTCCAGGTGTCGCCGTGCTCGAGGTGGATCCCCTCGAACCAGAGCTGGCCGCGGTGATCCGCCTCGTCGTAGGAGATCATGATGTCGTAGTCGCCGGCCGGGATGACGTGGGTGCCGAGTCCGGTGACGTTGAGCAACGCCGACGCTGCCTGCTTGTCGGCGCCGGCGAAGATGGCGCGCAGGATCGCCTTGTCCGACACGTCCGCACCCCCGTACAGGGCCTTGACCTGCAGGGTACCCAGAGCCTTCTCCAGGTCGATCTCCATCTCGATCAGCTGCGACTTGGAGCCGACACCCGCCTCGGCGTCTCCCTCGGCGCCTTCGCCTTCGGCGGCCTCGCCCTCGGCGACCTCGCCCTCGGCGACCTCGCCCCCGGCGGCCTCGCCCTCGGCGACCTCGCCCTCGGCGGCCTCGCCCTCGGCGGCCTCGCCCTCGGCAACCTCGCCCTCGGCAACCTCGCCCTCGGCTTCGGCGGTCTCCTTCCCCTCCTGGCCGATCTCCACGTTGTGGATCACCTTGTCACCCCAGGTGTTCTGCTCGGGCCCGGGCTGGTACACGACCCTCACGTCGTACGTGCCCGGCTGGACGACCAGCCGCTTGCCGCAGGGCCCCTGGTCCTGGGCGACGGCGAACAGGACGTTGGCGCCGGGTGTGTAGAAGTAGACTGTGGACCGGTCGTTGACGTCCTCACCGAAGTTCCGGGCGTTCATGATGAAGCCGTGCAGCGTGACGGCGAAGTCGTACTCGTGCACCAGACGGGCCATGGCCGAGCCCACCTCGAGCCCCTCGATCCAGGCCTCCTGGGTGATCTTCTCGGTCTCCTTGTACGTGGCGTGCACGTCGTACCGTCCGGACGCGACCGCCAGGGACTCACCAGCCACCTGCCCTTCGATCATGGCCTCGCCGCGCTCGCCACCCTCCTCTGTGGCCGCCGGGTGCAGGTCGTACGTCACCTTCGGGCCCACGTCGACGCCGTCGTTGAGGAAGCGCAGGTCGAGGAACCCGACCGGCGCCTCGATCTTGACCTTGTAGGTGACCTTGCGGCCCTGGTGTACGACCAGGCCCTTCATCTCCGACTCGTGTCGGGCGATCTCGGAATGCGCGTACACCAGCCGGGCGTCCAGGATCTTCTCGACCTCGTCCTCGCCGAACGTGACCTCCACCTCGTGGTTCCCCGGGATCGGTTCGGGTGTGATGGCCGCGCCATCCGCGTCCGTCAGGGTGATCGCAACCTCCTTGTTGATCAGGCGGTCGACGTGCTGCACGTCGAAGACGATGCATCCGACGTTCTCGGCCGTGATCGTCTCGTCGACCTTGGACGTACCGGAGTAGCGCTTGACCACGCCTTCGCCCTGGACGCCGTCGAGGATGATCGGCTCCTTGCCCAGGCCCTTGCCGCCGCCACCGCCGCCACAGCCGCCGCCGCAGCCGTAGCCGAAGAGGCCGGTCAACAGGACTGTCGCGATCCACAGGCCGTACGTACGATGCATCCGTAATCCTCCCAGGTCACAGCGTACCATCCGGAGCACGCGGGCGGGCCACCCGACGTTCACCGGTCGCCGCCGCGCCCCTTCGCTTCGTCCCCCTCCCCTGTTGGGGTGGCAGCCCCGCCCTCAGCCCCGCCCTCGGACTCCTGCGGGGGCGGTTCGACCGGCCCCAGCGCCAGGGCCGCCAGGCTCGCGCTGGCGGGGATCCCCAGACCGCTGGTCAGGTCGTCCACCGGCCCCACGGAGAGTTCCCCGGCGTCGTCCTCCCCCTCGAGTACGAGGGACAGCGGCTCTGCCGAGAAGGCGTCATCCAGGCCCGCTCCCACCTGCACGATCAGTTCGTTCTCGCTGCGAACCTCGATCGAATCCGCGGACAGGTCCGCCAGATCGGCCGGCGGCGGCGAGTTCCCGGCCCGCGGGATGGCCGCGGGCGGGGTCGGGTCCAGATCCCCGATCAACGGGGGGTCGATGCCCCCATCCGCGCGCGGCGTCGGCTCGTCGAGGTCCTCCTCGGTGTTCTCCAGATCCAGGGACAGGGCCAGGTCGTCGAGTTCGTCGGTCCTCTCCACGGTCCGCTGGCCGACGAGCACGTCGTCCTCGCCCCCGTCCGCGTCCCGACCGTACCCAGGACCGACGCCCAGCGGGTCGTGAGCCTCGTCGGGTTTCAACGCGCCAGCATGGCCCTGGGCCAGCCAGGTGTCCACGCGCTCGTCGCGCGGGATCTGCTCGCGCGTCTCCCTCTCGTGCGCGCCGCTCGCGGGCGCCCCCACGCCCCCGGGCGCGCCCAGCAGATACTCCTCGTAGGAATCGCCGTCCCACGAGGCGTCCGACGGCTCGAGCGTGGACTCGGAATCCGGCCCGAGATACTCGTCCAGCGAGTCCCCGTCCCACGACTGCAGGGAGTGCGCCTCCACCGACTCCCCGAAGGTGTCCGGCGCCGACGGGTCGAAGGACTCCGCGTCGTCGGCCACCGTCGACTCGTCGTCGTCGGTGGCGCGCGTCTCATCGACCTCGTCGACCTCGTCCAGTTCTTCGAACGTACGCTCCACGGCCTGGAGGATCTCCGAGGTGTCCGGGTCGAGGCTGTCGTCCTCGTACTCCTCATCGTCGTCGAGGACCACCTCGTCGATCGCGGCATCGTCGAGGATCTCGTCGTCCAGCTCCAGGTCCGGATCCGAGGCGCCGATGCCCAGATCATCGGGGTCGGCGACGCCAACGTCGTCGAGCAGCAACTCGTCGTCTGCCTCGAGCTGGACGGCGAACGACTCCAGGGTTTCCAGGAAGCGCAGGTCGGTCTCGTGGGCGATGTCGGCCGCGCCGATCCGGGTTTCGGCCTGGTTCATCTCGGCCAGGGAAACCGTGCGGATCGACCTCCTCAGCTCGAACCGTGGTCGGTCCGAGACCCGCTCGGGGATGCCCAGACGCCTCAGACGCCGGCGGCGGCGTCTCGGGGTCTTCCACGGTCGCGGCATCGAGCGTTCCTTCCACATCGGCGAGCGCCAGCGCCCCGGCGTGTCTCGCCATCCTCCCGCACTACTTTGGGCCCGCGTGTCTCACCGTGTCAAACACGAGCCGCGCGAGGTGCGCCCGCGCCCGCGCCTCTGGGGACTGGCCGTGGTGTTGGTGGTATACTCGTTCGTCGGTGTAGACGTTTGTCGTACAGGGTCGCGCGGACGTGCCCGCGGGTGCGCCCGGCGACGGGAGAGATTCATGACCAGACCGCTCTTTGTAGTGGGCCTCTTCGCAACCATCGGCTGGCTCTCGGCTGGGCTCGGGGGGTGCGCCGGCTGCGGCGACACGCCGGTGGACGACGACGACTCGGCCGACGTCGTCGATCGAGACGGGGACAGCTACACCGAGCTCGACGACTGCAACGACTCCGACGCGGACGTGAACCCCGACGGGAGCGAGATATGCGACGGCGTCGACAACGATTGCGACGGCCTCGTCGACGAGGACTTCGACGCCGACGGTGATGGCTTCACCGACTGCGGAGGCGACTGCGACGATGGGGATGCCGACGTCTACCCGGGCGCGACCGAGGCCTGCAACGGCCTCGACGACAACTGCGACGACGTGATCGACGAGGCGTTCGACGGCGACGGCGACGGATACGTGGACGGTGACGACGCGGACTGTGCCGCGGCCTACGCAGCCGAGGAGCTCGACTGCAACGACGCCGACGCCA
Organism: uncultured Rickettsiales bacterium; assembly: GCA_964639985.1. Taxonomy (GTDB): domain Bacteria; phylum Myxococcota_A; class UBA796; order UBA9615; family CAYRNR01; genus CAZXHG01. The sequence continues at coordinate 1,444 of CAZXHG010000058.1, read as the reverse complement.
CCGTCAACCCCGGCGCCTCGGAGCAATGCAACGGGTACGACGAGAACTGCGTGGACGGCATCGAGGACGAGGACGTGGACTGGGACGGCGACGGCTGGACCCCCTGCGAGGGGGACTGTGACGACGCCAACGTCGACGTCTACCCCGGCGCGCCCGACATCTGTGACGGCGTGCTCGACAACGACTGCGACGGCTTCGCCGACCCGCAGGAGGCCGACGTGGACGGCGACGGCTACTCGCTGTGCGACGGCGACTGCAACGACACCGACCCGGTGCTCAATCCCGCCGACGCCGACGCGGACGGTGCGAGCACCTGCGATACGCCCGCGGACTGCGACGACAGCGATCCCACGCTGAACGTCGCGGACGCCGACGCCGACGGCCAGACCACCTGCGACGGCGACTGTGACGACGGCAACGCCGACGTCTACGTCGGTGCGACCGAGATCTGCGACGGCTACGACAACGACTGTGACGGCAGCATGGGCACGGACGAGGTCGACGCCGACGGCGATGGCCAGTTCGTGTGTGCCGGCGACTGCGACGACACCGACCCCGACACGGGCCTGGGCTTCCCCGAGCTCTGCGACGGCGTGGACAACAACTGTGACGGCAGCGCCGCGGACGAGGTGGACGGCGACGGCGACGGCTTCGCCCCTTGCGACGCCACCCCGGACTGCGACGACAGCAACGCGTCGGTCTACCCGGGCGCGCCCGAGCTCTGTGACGGTCTGGACAACGACTGCGACGGCTCGCTGTCCGCCGACGAGGACGACGGCGACGGCGACGGCTCGCTGCACTGCGACGCCGACCCCGACTGCGACGACACGGACGCGAACACCTATCCTGGCGCGACCGAGCTGTGTGACGGGATCGACAACGACTGCGACGGTTCCACCACGGACGAGGACGACGCGGACGGGGACGGCTACCGCCCCTGCGACGCCGATCCCGACTGCGACGACGGCAACGCGGCCGTCTACCCCGGCGCCACCGAGGTCTGCGATGGGGTGCTGGACAACGACTGTGACGGCGTGGACGACCCCCTGGAGACCGACGACGACGGCGACGGCGTGGACGAATGCGACGCCGATCCCGACTGCGACGACGCCGACGCCAGCCGCTACCCGGGCAACACCGAGGTGTGTGACGGCGTGGACAACGACTGCGACGGGGTGCTCGACGCCACCGAGGTCGACAACGACGGGGACGGCCAGTCCGAGTGTGACGGCGACTGCGACGACAACGACGCCGACACGTACCTCGGCGCCACCGAGCTGTGCGACGGCGTCGACAACGACTGCGACGGCTCGCCCGGCACGGACGAGGTCGACGGCGACGGCGACGGCTACATGCTGTGCGACGCGACCCCCGACTGTGACGACACCAACGACACGGTCTACCCCGGCGCACCCGAACTGTGCGACGGCATCGACAACGACTG
>CAZXHG010000057.1:0-40807 GCA_964639985.1 uncultured Rickettsiales bacterium | reverse complement strand
CGACCGGATCAACACCACCATGTCCCCCAACTACATGATGGTGGGCGCGGGGCACGACTTCGCGGGGGGGGTGTTCGTCAATGAGGCGGGCGCGGAGACCTATGTCTACCCGGGGCTGGCCGGCGGGGCCAGCAACTGCCAGGGCGTGGGGCTGTTCGTGGACAACGACGGCGTGGACGACTACCAGATCAGCTCCGACTACTCCACCGGGCTGGGCAACCACTCCGGCGAGTGCGACACCTTCCCCCGCACGCTGGCGCCCAGCATAGGCCTGTTCATCGACTCCGGCGGCGACACCGACAGCTACGACTTCCCCGAGGGCGGCGAGCACCCGACCCCGGCCAACGATGCCACCTTCGGCCACGCCCAGCAGGCGTTCTCCACCGAGTTCGGCGGCGCGGTCGACGGCGATGGCGAGAGCGGCGCCCACGCGGGCGGGGCCGCGACCGCCGGGGAGGGATCATGAGGATCGGGGTGCTGATCCTCTGACCTTCGACTGCCCGGACCCTCGGCCCCATTCCTGCAGCTGGAACCGGTGTGAAACATCGGGATCGTCGGCAAGACTGTAGGTAGAGGAGAGCAGTGTACCGAGTTCGTACCATCCCCTGGTTCGCCCTGGCCGCGACGCTCGTGGCGTCGACCGCCTCGGCCCAGGTGCCGGCGCGCAGCGACGCGTACGTGTGGCGGGGATTCGAGTTGGAGTGGGGGAAGTGGACCCACCGGCTGGGCTCGCTCGACTCCTCGATCTCGGCGATCGGGGACGGAGCCGCCGGGGTGGAGGTGCGTCAGCAGGTGGCGGGCGGGGTGTTCCGCGACCCGGGCGGGGCTCACCTGACCACCCACTACACGCACTTCGAACCCGAGGATCCGGGCGAGCTGGTGTTCTGGCACCTGCAGGGCGACGAGCTGGTGCTGGGCGGTGACTACCGCTGCGGCAAGCGCACGGATCACGACACCGGCACGTTCAGCGGCACCATGATCCTCGGTGACGGGTCCGGCGCGCTGCGGCCGGGCGCCATCGCCGCGGCCGGTCCCACGCCCGCGGACTTCGATCGGGTGCTGGCCGTGCTCAACGGCCTCACCATCGAGGCCGTGACCCCCAACGGGTCACACACGGTGGACCGGATCTCCGTGGCCATCCACGGCGCCCCGACCTTCGACGCCGTCACCGGGTACCTGTCGATCCCCCTGACCGTGGAGTATCGCCCCGGGTGCGTGCCCGGCGTGTTCCGCACATGTGCCAATCCGGTGGAGATGTCCAAGGGCGCGCGCTCCTGGGAGGTCCGCATCCGCCCCCACTTCCTGGTGATGGCGTTCAACCGCGGGCACGCCGTGCCCCTGCGCGCGGCCGGCCAGATGAGCCTGCCGGACGAGGAGCTGGTGTGCGGGGAGGACCAGGACGTGAGCCTGGCCGAGATCAGCCGGCTGCACCCGCCGCCCCTGCCTGGCGCCGAACCCCTGCTGGGATTCGCCGCGTGGGAGTTGGACGCGGGTGCGCCCGGTGCGTGGTACGCCGAGGGGGAGCGCAAGCGCTCCTGCGAGACCTGCGCGGTGCGGCTGACCGGCCGGCACCTGCGCGACTTCGCCTTCATGTTCGAGCGGGAGCGGGGCCCCACCGGCGTGCACCACGCCGCCGTGCTCGGCCGCTGGTCCAGCCACCCCTACGACGGCAACCCGTTCGCGGCCGCGGCCACCAACCCCCACTGGCCGCGCTGGGCCTGGGGCCTGGCCGGGATCCACGCGATCGGCACCTTCGACGATCGCGCCCTGTTCACCGCCGATCAGCCCGCCCTGGCCGTGGGGGGCGTGCTGCGTCAGGACTGACGGCCGGGATCAGCTGGCCAGATCGTCGAGCAGCTGACGGGCCTCCTCGCCGGCGCGGCTGTACAGCTCCAGCGCCGCGGAGACCGTGGCCACCTCGCTGTGCCAGGCCCGGTACTCGCGTGTGCATGCTTCGACGGCTGGGTGCTCGGGCCCGAGGTGTTCCATCATCCAGTCGAGCACCTCCCACCAGTGCCACAGGACGATGCGGTGCGAGCTGGAGGCGTAGGCCGGGCCAGGGAACATGCCGTCTCCTCGCTGGCCCGTGGCGTACAACCGCACGGCCTCCCTCGAGATGTTCATGCGCTGGGCGATCTCGGCCGCGGTCACCATGTCGTGGGGCAGCAGCTTCACCACGTTCAGGCCCAGCGGGAGCACGGCGAGTCGCGTCCGCCGGATGGCATCGAGCAGGATGGCGCGGGTGTCACCGGGCATGACCCAGTCGTGGCAGTCGACGGTCACCGTTCCGCGGCGGCAGGACAGCTCGGCGCCACCGCGGAATGCCTCGAAGATGGCGTTCTCCAGGTCATCGGTCAGGGTGTGCACCCCGGACAGCACGAGCTGGAAGTCATGTCCTGCCTCCGGATGTCCGTCGAAATCGTGATTTCTCGCATCACTCATCTTCGTTCTCCTCACCAGCTGCTGCGACGTGTGGACAGCCATCCACGAAGCGGCGGATGGCCCTCGCATGCCGATCCGGATCCCGAGGGGTCGACCACACCGACATCGAACAACCTTCGCGCGATCGCGCAGGACACAGGATGCGACCCCATGCGTGCGATCGTGGTCCGGTCGCTTCGATGTCGAACCCGCTGGCCCGGGCATGGCTCAGGGCATCGCGTATGGCCTTGTTCGGGTGACGTCTCGCCACGACGATCTCATCGTGGCCGGGGTGTTGGAAGAAGTCAACGGACATGTTGGCAAGAGTCAACACCGGGTGGTACGGTCTGACCATGGACCTGTTCGTGCCCGGCCGACTCTGCCTGTTCGGTGAGCATTCCGACTGGGCCGGGGAGTACCGCCGCAGCCACCCCGCGCTCGAAGCCGGGCTGTGCCTGGCCGTGGGCACGGACCAGGGCATCCACGCCACCGCCAACCCGCTCGACGATCGGCTGGAGCTGTCGTCGCGGTTGCCTGGCGGGGGCGCGCGGCGCGAGGTGATCGAGCTGGTCGACGAGGCTCTGGCCGGTGTCGCCGCTGGCGGCGGTTTCTTCAGCTACGCGGCCGGGGCTGCGCTGGAGATGCAGCGCAGCTTCGGTGTCCGGGGCATGCGCCTGACCTGCCACGAGATGACCATGCCCCTGCAGAAGGGCCTGTCCTCGTCCGCCGCGATCTGCGTGCTGGTGGTGCGTGCCCTGGCGCGGCTGTACGGCGTGGATCTCGACACGCGCGAGGAGATGGAGCTCGCCTACTGCGGGGAGCTGCACACGCCGTCTCGCTGCGGCCGCATGGACCAGGTCTGCGCGTTCGGGTCGGTGCCGTGTGCGCTGCGTTTCGACGGAGACGACCTGGCGGTGCAGCCGCTGGCCGTGGGCGGGCACTTCCACCTGCTGATCATCGACCTGGATGGCCGCAAGGACACGGTGCGCATCCTGGCGGATCTCAACGCGCAGTTCCCGGACGCGGCGGGAGATGTGGCCGCTGGCGTGCGGCGCGGCCTGGGCGCGGAGAACCTGCGTATCGGCGCGGCCGCCATCGCAGCCATCGAGGTCGGGGACGCAGTCGCGCTGGGCGAGCTCATGGCCGAGGCCCAGGCCGTGTTCGACCGCCTCGTGGCGCCGGCCTGCCCGTCCGAGCTGACCGCGCCACGACTGCACCGCCTGCTGGGAGACCCGCGACTGCAGGACCTGATCCGGGGCGGCAAGGGTGTGGGTTCGCAGGGGGACGGCACCGCGCAGTTGCTGGCCCGGGGGGAGGACGAGCGCACCACGCTGCGCGAGATCCTGCAGCGGGAGATGGGACTGGAGAGCTATGTGCTGACGCTGCGGCCCTGAATCAGGGGCTCTCGCAGACGAACTCGGACGCCAGCTCGCAGCTCGCGTCGGCCCAGCCGAGCACGCCGCCCTGGATCAGGACCACGCAGTCCTCCTCGAAGCCTGCCTCGTCCTCGGGCTCGCCGTCGCCCCACCCCGAGTAGAACGACACGTCGCCGTTGGCCCACTCCCAGTACCCGCCCGCGGCGATGTCGTTCAGCCCGATCCACCAGTGGGGCTCGTCGTCGGCGTACGTGTCGGGCACGGCCGCCTCGATCACGCCGAACAGCCAGTTGTTCTCCGACTCGTCGCTGATCGCGGCGAGGTCGTAGCCGCGGTCCGTGCAGTACGCGCGCGCGTCCTCCCAGGTGTGGGTGGTGGCGTGGCACAGCAGGTACAGGTGACCCAGGTAGCCGTCCATGTCGCAGCCGCAGGCCTCGGCCGAGTCCAGGTCGCCGTCGCAGTCGTTGTCCACCAGGTCGCACGCCTCGTCCGCGCCCGGGAAGATCTCGGGATTGGTGTCGTCGCAGTCCTCGTCCTCGTCCCAGCCGTCCCCGTCGGCGTCCACCGCTGCGCCGGTGTCGTCGTCGTCATCGGTCGACGTGTCGTCGTCGTCGTCGTCATCGGTCGACGTATCGTCGTCGTCGTCGTCCGGCGTGGTGTCGTCATCGTCGTCGGTCGGTGTGGTGTCGTCATCCGCCACGTCGTCGTCGTCCGCCACGTCGTCGTCGTCCGTGACCACGCTGCCACCGCTACCGTCGCAGCCGAGGGTCAGCAGGGCCAGCAGGCTCGGTATCGCGATCCAGGTCCACCTCATGGTTCTCCCCTTTCGGTCCGTGTCCCCAGTCTACACCTGCCGCGTCACCAGGCCGAAGCGCCGTGCGAGCTCACTCCGTCGAGAACATGAACGGGTAGTTGACCGTGACCTCCCCGTCCTCGGGCGGCTCGAACTGCAGGTCGGACATCACGTTGAGCACGCACCCCTCGAAGAAGGTGTTGTCCCCGGCCATGCTCTCCACCACCGAGGTCTCGCGGATCGCGCCGAGGTCCTCCTCGGCCGCGATCACGAAGCCCACCACCACCTTGCCCTGCAGCTCGGGGTCGAGCTTCAGCCACTCGTCGTAGCACTCCTTGATCTCGCCCAGCCGCTCCCGGATCGCGCCGTTGATGCCGTCGGCGTCGATGGGCCACGGTGTGCCGGGATCCAGCTCCTCGTCGGCCAGTCGCATGGCCCGCTCGGTCTCCTCGTCCGGGAACGGCGCGTCGCCGAAGTCCATGTCGGGGGCGTCACCCTCGTCGGGCACCGGATCCCTCGTCGGCGCCCGCCGCGTGGACCGCGCGTTCCGTCGCCGTTCGGCGAACTCCCGCATCGGATCGCGCTCCCCATCCACCGCGGTGGAGGGATTCCCTGGCGACGCCGCGCCAGGATCGGCCTCAGCCGTTCCAGGATCGGCGGATTTCATCAGCGATCGCCCCACGAGGATCACGGCGATCAACAGTGCGGCACCCAGCGTGGCGAACAGGAGCTTGCGTTGCATGCTGCCAGTGTGCACCGAGCGACAGAAAAAGGGACGCTCATAAGTTCATAAGAAACTCGGTGCCCCGGGCTGCATGGACTCGGGGACGTAGATGGCAGAACTTATGAACTTATGAGCGTCCCTTTTTTCTTTCTCGTCCCGGTCTCGTTGCTGGTCCTCGCCGGGTGCGAGGGGGATGGGGTGGGGGGAGCACCCCCGGATCCGGCCGACTGGACGCCGACGACTACCACCCTCACCTGGCCGGACGAGGCGGGTGAGCCGATCCCCGTGCCCGACGACTTCGTCGGGCTGGACTGGCTGGCGGACGTAAGCCACTACGGCGCGGATGGTGTGTACGAGGGCCGTCATTCGTCGGGCACTTTCGGGCTGGGCAACGGGATCGTGTTCGGGCTGGTGGGCCTGGACTCGCCCTGGAACACGCTGACCAACGCCATCGGCCCGGGCTACCAGCGGGACGCGGGATTCTTCGGGGACTCGTCGGTGCTGCTGGTACGGGATGACGAGGAGCTGAAGGTGGAGGCCGAGCAGGTGCAGCGGCCGCGGCGGACTGCCGTTGTGCGGACCTGGGCCCGGTCCGGCGACCTGGCCTGGAGCACCACGGATGTGGCCGTGGTCGACGAGCCGGTCATCGCGCGGCACGTGACCGTGAGCAACGACGGCAGCGTGGACGAGGCCGACCTGATGCTGCGGCTGACCCTGGCCGCGGCCGACGAGGCCGGAACCCTGGTCGACGGCGACGGCCTCGTGCAGGTGCGCGGCGAGCGACGGATGCGGGTCGACTGTCCGGGAGAGATCCTCGAGGTGGGGGAGTCCTGGCTGGACGTGGCCGTGTCCGCGCTGGGCCCGGGCGAACAGACCTCGTTCGTCTGCCTGCACCGCTTCAGCGACGACACCGTGTTCGACGACCTCGACGGGGACGTGGCGGACTGGCTTGAGGCGAGCCGGGCGCACACCGGTGCGTTCCTGGATCGCGCCGTACAGCTGGACCTGCCCGACCCCAAGGTCGAGGACCTGGTCGAGGGCATGCTGATCACCGAGTGGGTGCAGACCTCGGACCTGGGCGTGGTCAGCCCCATGCACCGCTACACCAGCGGCTGGCTGCGGGACAGCGAGGGGCCGGTGCGGCTGTACCTGCGTGCCGGCCTGCACGAGGATGTGCGCGCGCTGCTCGACGCCGTGTACCAGGTGATGGTGGTGAACCAGGCCATCGCCAACTCGTTCAGCCTCGACACCGACGTCTCGGGGTTCGTCGAACCCGACGATCCGGAAGCGTTCTGGGAGGAGGCCTCGTTCATGTCCGGCCGCGGCGCGGCCGAGGCTCCTTCCTACGCGGTGCTGCTGCACGACCTGTACGTGCGGCACAGCGGCGACGAGGCGATCCTCGACGCCCCGCGCATGGCGTTCCTCGAGGCGTGCGTGCGACGCCAGGAGCTGAGCGTGCACGACCTGCTGCCGTTCAGCGGGGACGAGACCTTCCGCTTCTCCCTGGCCACGGCCATGGGCACCGACATGCCCGAGGAGGTGAGCTGGTCGGCCAACTCGTCGTTCCTGTACGCCGCCGCCGCGGACCGGCTGGCCGAGCGCGGGGCCAGCGCGGACATCGCCGAGCTGGGCCAGCGGGTGCGGGCGGCGGCCGAGACCGCCTACTGGGTGGAGGACGGCGGCTACTACAGCCCGGTGAGCTACTTCGACGACGGCGCCGTGCACCCCGCGCCGTTCGAGGACGTGTCCACCCAGCCGCTGTGGACCGGCTACGCCGGGTCCGACGAGCAGCAGTGCGACAACGTCGACGCCATCGTCGAGCACCTGATGCGGGACGACGGCACCCTGTTGAGCCACCTGGCGGGCACGGGCGACGACAACTGGGGCTACACCGGCATGGTGCCGGGGTTCTTCCTGCGCGACATGGCCCTGGCGCAGCACCCGCAGCTCGAACTCGCCTTCGATGGCGTGGACGTGGTGGCCACACCGTCGGGCCACTTCGAGGAGGGCCACCGGCCGGACCACGGCGTGTTCCATCTCAGCCATCAGGCCGACGGTCTCGGCACCGATTCCCTCTCCCGCTACCGTCCCTGGGAAGGCGGCGACGTGGCCGCGGCCGTGCTCGCCTACTTGGTCGGCGCGGAGGTGGACGCGCTGTCGGGATCGCTGCGCCTGGCGCCGCACCTGCCCCACCAGTGGCCCACGCTCGGCGCCACCAACCTGCGGCTGGGTGACGAGCGGTACGCGTTGCAGGTGGACGGCTACGAGGAGGGGATGGTCGCGCGTGTGGGACGAACCGACGCCGGAGGCGAGGCCTGGGAGCTGTCGGCGGAGCTGTCCGGTGCGCGCGGGATCGAGGCGGTCTGGGCGGACGGCGAACCGCTCGACATCGTGCCGGGCGAGGTGGTGACGATCGAGGGGATGGAGATGCTCGGAGAGGGAGTGGAGCTGATCGCCGCGTACGGGCAGGACGAGCCGTGAGCTGGTGGCACCTCGTCGCGCTGATCGTGCCGGCCACGCTGGTCGGGTGGATGTTGATGCGCCTCCGGGGGGCGAGCGCACCGATCGAGGGCACCGTGGACGCGGTCGAGGGCTGGCTCGCCAGCCAGGGCTTCGAGCGGGTGGACCGCTGGAGCGGATCGTTCATGAACTCCTCGCTGCACATGGTCCGCCCGGGCACGTCGCAGGTGGGGTTCTTCCTGGGGCACCGGGCCATCCACGCCGATCGGCCGGACCGCAAGATCCTGGGGAGGACCGAGACTCGCTTCCTCGGCATGTGGTGGCTGCACGTGGGGATCACACTGCCCGAAGGGCAGCGATTCCCGGAGCTGGCCATCCGGCGGCGTCACTCCGGCACGTCGGTGGCGTGGTCCTTCATCGAGCCCCAACGCTGGGACGTGGTCGCGCACACCACCGGCGATGCGGAATTCGACCGGCTGTTCGAGATCCTGGTGGAGCACGGCTTCGAGGAACGCGAGCTGCTGGACGAGGCCACGCGCCAGCAGATCCTCGGGCTGCGTCACGATCCGTACTTCGACAACCTGCTGCTGCTGGTGTCCGGCCATCGCCCCGACTGTCTGACCGTGGTGAACCCCCCGCTGCCGTCCGAGGCCAACCCGACCATCGCGGTGGTCGAGGCCGTGGCGCGGAAGCTCGCCCAGGACCGGTGAAGGGCGCGGATCACAGCAGCGGCGGTGTGCACTGACCCTCGTCGTCGCTGCCCCAGCACGTGAGGCTACCGTCCGTGCGGATCCCGCACGAGTGGCTCCCGCCCGCGTCCACGGCCACGAAGGCGTGGTCGGGCGGAGAGGATTCCCCGGAGCTGTCCGGGCCCCAGCACTGCACGGTCGCGTTCGTGCGCACACCACAAGCGTGCAGCTCGCCCATGGCGATCTGCAGGAACGTGCTGTCCGGCGGCTGGAAGCTGCCCGCCACGTCTCCCCAGCAGGTCACGGTGTCGTCGCTCAGCTGGCCGCAGGCGCGGTGGCTGCCCGCGACCACGGAGCGGTAGTAGCCCGAGGGGGGATCGTCCACGTCCACCTCGCTGGTGCCCCAGCAGTCGGCCAGCTGCCCGGTGGTGACCGCGCAGGTCAGCAGGTAGCCCGCGCCGAACCGCGTGTAGCTGCCCGGAGGCACGTCGGACTGGTCGTGGGAGTTGGCGCCCCAGCACAGCAGCTCGCCCGTGTCCCGCAGACCGCAGGAGTGCCCGCCCATCTGGCCCACGTCCACCTGCACGAAGGTGCCGGACGGCGGCACGGTCTCGCCGTTGTTGTCGTGGCCCCAGCACTCGGCCGTGCCGTCGGTGTGCAGGCCGCAGGCGTGGTAGGAGCCGACCGAGACCTGGGACCAGGAGCCCGTCGGCGGCGGGGTGAGGCCCCACGCGTCATCGCCCCAGCACAGCAGCTCACCCGCGCTGGTCACGCCGCAGGTTGTGTCGTTTCCCGTGCTGACCTGGGTCCAGGTGGGGGGGGCGGTGTCGTCGTCGTCGCCGGTGTCGTCGTCGTCGTCGCCGCCAGTGTCGTCGTCATCGTCATCGCCGGTGTCGTCGTCCCCGGTCGGGCAGTCCGTGTCGTCCTCGTCGACCTTGCCGTCGCAGTCGTTGTCCACGCCGTCATCGCAGATCTCTTCCGCGGCCGGGTGGATCTCTGGGTCGTCGGGATCGCAGTCCACGTTGTCCACCGAGCCGTCACCGTCGAAGTCGTAGGTGGCCTCGGTGGGGCAGCCGTTGAGCAGCAGCAGGACCAGCAGCGGTGGGAGGGTGCGGCGCATGTTTCGCTGGACAGTGTACAGGTTTCGCTTGCCGGAACCCTGTATACATCATAGCGTTACATCATGAGTAATACCGACAAGCGGACCCAGATCTACCTGACCTCGGACCAGCATCAACGCGCCACGGCGTATGCCCGCAAGCGGAGTTCGTCGCTGGCCAGCGTGGTGCGGGAGGCGCTCGACCAGTACCTGGCCTCCGCCGAGGAGGAGGTCGACTGGAGCGGGGATCCGGCGCTGGACCTGGTGGGAGGGCTGGAGCTGCCGCCCATCGAGGGGGACGACCTCGACGAGGACATCGACCGCCTGGTGTACGAGGAGTGAACCATGGTCTTCGCGGACAGCTCGGGCTTCATCGCCGCGTTCGATGCCAGTGATGCCGGTCATGCCGCTGCCGCCCGCGCCTGGCGGGAGGTGGTCGACGGTGGCGAGGGCATGGTCACCACGCAGCTGGTCGTGGCCGAGACCGTGACGTGCCTTCGGCGTCGGGTGGGGTGGGAGGTGTCCAGGAGGGTGGGGGAGGCGATCCTGTCGAGCCGTGCCATCGAGGTGTTGGGGCTGGACGACGAGCAGTTCGGGGCGACGTGGCGCGAGTTCGTGCGCTGCGGGGATCCGAAGCTCTCGCTGTGCGACGCGGCGTCGTTCGTGGTGATGCGGGAGCGGGGCATCCGCCGGGCGTTGACCTTCGATCAGCACTTCGCGGGGGCGGGTTTCGAGGTGCTGGGGGAGGTTCTGGGGTAGCTCGAGAGCGGCTACTCGGCCAGACGGCTCGGATATCGAGGAAACGCCGCAGGATCCCACCCACAACAGCCGGCCTCCCCGTGCCGGCACCGTTCCACGGTGATCAGCGCCAGCTCGCAACGCCTCGGCGCGGGCATGATCGGCTCGGTTGGCTGGAACGGGAACGGTACCGCGCCCACGGTCACGCGCCAGCGGTCCAGCCCGCCCAGCCAGTCGGCCAGCGTGTCGCGGTACGGCCGGTCCGCGTGGTGCACCAGCATGGCGTACAGGTATGCCGTGCCGCGGTCGGTGAGGCGCTCGTCGAGGCCCCCGAGGATCCTCGCCAGCACCTCGTCCCCGGCAGAGCCGCCGCTGAACCAGTTGGCCCCTGCCGGGTGCTGCGCGGACGGCACGTACGGCGGGTTGGCGGTGATGCGGTCGTAGCGCGCGCCGGCCGGACAGGCGTCGTACAGGTCGCCCTCGGCGACCCCGGCCTCCACCCCGTTCAGTGCCCGGTTGAACTCCGCGAACGCCACCGCGCGGGGGTTGAGGTCCACGCCGAGCACGATCTCGCCGTGGGCGGCCGCCACGATGGCGTGGGCGCCGCTACCGGTGCACAGGTCGAGCGTGTGGCGGTGCTGACCATCGCGGTCCAGGGCGTGGGTCAACAGGTAGGTCTCGGGGTACAGGGCCGAGACCGGGTTGATGCCGTCACGTAGCCCGGGCTGGTCGGTCACCAGGTGGCAGCCGGCGAGCGGGAACACGTTGAGTTCGCTGCGCATCACGTCGCCGCGCAGCTGCGCGACTCCCGTGACCAGCAGCGCGTCGATTGCGTACACGGACAGGGCCTTCTCCACCGCGGCCAGCGGCACCTCTTCGCCGGCCAGCAGCAGTCCGATCAGGATGTCTGCCGGGGCGTCGGAAGCCGACCAGCGCAGCCAGTCCGCCTTTGACCTGGCGGCGCCACGCACCACCGGTCCGAACCGGCCGGCGGTCACGTGGTGGAACTGGATGCCCAGCAGCGGATCCAGGCCCAGCCGTCGCGCGCAGCCCGCCTCGGTGAGGCCCGCCTCGCGCAGCCCTCGGGCGAGCCGGGTCATGTGCAGCGGGTCGGCCGCGACCGGGGGTCGGGGAGGCGGAGGTGCGGAGGTCACGCCGTGAGCGTAGCAGACCCGAGGCGGGTGGAAGGGCGCGGCCGAGCTACCGGCGCCGCCGCCGGATCAGCGTCGTCGTGACGAGCAGCATGAACGCCCCCAACGGCGCGGCCGGATCGGCCTGGCCCACCCGGCACTCGCAGCTCGACGGCGGCAATTCCCCATCGCAGTCCTCGTCCAGCACGACGACTGCGACGGCGTGACCGACTGATCAGTCCATCCCGTACAGCCCCTCGTCCGCCTCCTTCGCCTCCCGCTTCACGCTCAGCGACGCGCCACAGCTCGGGCACGCCTCGGCGTCCGAGGCCAGCGGCGCCTCGTGGCCGCAGTGCTCGCAGCGGCGCAGCAGCAGCCGGGGCTGCAGGGCGGGGAAGAGGTATGCGCCGTGCGAACCCTCGGCGCGGCGGCAGTCGCCGGCCAGCGTCATCTCCCGCAGCACGTCGTGGGCCGTGGCCGCGCGGAAGCCGAACGCACCGTCCACCTCGGCGGTGCGCAGCTCGCCGTCCCGGGCCTGGGCCAGGGCGAGCAGCTCGCGACGGATCCGGGCCGGGCTGGCCTGGACACCGCGCCAGATCAACAGCGCGCCGCCCATGGCCGCGCTCGCGCCCAGCAGCAGGCCGATGGCCGCGATCACGAGGCGGTGGCCCTGGCCGTCCGCGCCCAGCAGGAACAGCATGCCGAATGCGGCCAGCACCAGCGCCAGCCCGAGCAGCAGGACACCGACGAGGTACCTCATCTCCACCTCACCACTGCGCGTCAGCCTGGCGGGACAGCTCCTCGCCCATGGTCTCGAAGTACACCTGGATCGCCTCCTCGGTGAACCTGTCCTCGAGCAGGTCCTCGACCCGACGGGCGAATGCCACCGGGTGCTCGTGGCCCTCGGTGGGCAGGCCGTCGCGGAGCTGGCTGAAGAATCTGGCGTAGGCGCGGGAGCCCTCGGGCACCTCGATCTCCAGGGTCCCCACCGGGTAGCGGGTCTGGGTGTCGATCATGTCCTGCACGCTCTCGGCGAACTTGTCATGGCCCGAGATCAGGCCCCGGATCAGTCCGACCAGCTGTGCGCAGGCCTCCATGCCCGCCGAGAACGTCTCGTGGATCTCCAGGGCCTCCTCGATCTCGGCGAGGCTGCCCTCGAGGTCGGCGCGGTCCGGTTGCAGGCGCGTTCCGCAGACCTCGCAGAGGAATGCCTCCCTGGGGTTGCAGTAGGCGCAGCGGGGACAGGGGGGATCGTCCTTGCCTGACTTCGGGCGCCGATCCGGTGTGGCCTGCACCGCGCGGGCGAGGGTGGTGCGGTACACGATGCGGTCGCGCGCGTCGGTCAGCCATTGCAGGCGCGTGCGCGCCTCGGCCGCGGCCGTGCGGGCCGTGACCCAGTCGGTCTCCCGCTCCTTCTCCGCGTCGGTGTAGCGGCTGTCGGTCTTCTCCCAGGTGACGCGCAGCGCCTCGATGGAGTCGGCCACCTGGCGCTGCTCCTCGTCGAGCTCCAGCCGCTCGCGGCGCAGCCGGCGCATGGCGAACACGTTGGCCAGGAAGCCGAACCCGGTGCTCATCTCGCGGATGGTTGCGTTGTACGAGGTGATGCGGGCCAGCAGGTCCTCGTTGCGCTCCTTGAGCTTCTCCTCGCGGGTGTCCAGGGTCTCGTTGGCTGCGCGCACCTTGGCCTCGTGGGCCAGGGACCGCTCGCGCAGCGCCTCGGCCCGGTCCTCGTGGGCTGTCAGCTCCCGCCCGAGCTGCTCGATCCGTCGCTGGAAATCCTCCTGGACCGCTGGCTTCGCCTCGTCCAGCGCGGTGGACAGCCACGCGGGCAGGTCGGCCCGACGCTGCTGGACCAGGTCCTCGAGCTGGTCCAGCTCCGCCTCCTTCACCCGGGAGACCTCGGCGTAGAACGTCTCGTAGTGCTCCTGGATGGCGCACAGCCGCTCCTCGACCTGCTGCAGCACCCTGCGCCGGCTGATCACGAAGCCCTCGAAGTCGACCAGACCGCCCATCTCACACGCTCCTCAGGGGTACGCCGTAGCTGCCGCCCGCGGCCCGGTCCTCGACCCACGCCGCGTGCGCGGCCTCGTCGTCCGAGCCCGGCCGCGGGATCTCGGCGAAGCTGCCGGCCGCGTCCCAGTACAGGGGGCAGGCGCCGGCGCACAGGTCCACGTCCTCGCAGTCCCGGCACACCGGCGGCACGTAGCGGCGCTCCCGCCACCAGCGCGCGGCCGGCGAGCCGTAGATGTCGTCGAAGGACTGCTCCAGCAGCGACCCGATGCCCGTGTCGAAGGAGCTGCAGGGCAGCACGTTGCCCTCCGGGTCCACCGACAGGATCCCGTCCACGCAGGCGCAGGACTTGGCGCCCTGGCCCAGCAGCACGGGGTTGATCACGCAGTAGGGCAGGGGCGAGTACCACACCAGGGTCATGCCTTCGTCGTCGGCGGTCTGCTGCAGCACCGGCAGGTGGGGCGCGATGTCCGCGTAACCCAGCGGGCCGGCCGCGTCGTCCAGCCCGAATCCGGTGCGGATCAGCAGGTTCATCGACAGGGTCCGCGTGCCCACCTCCCGCGCCAGGAAGCGGATCAGGTCCGGGGCCTGCTGCACGTTGTCGCGGCACAGGGTGGTGTTGGTGTGCACGTGGATGCCCATGGTGCGGAAGTGCCCGACCGCGGCCACGGTGGCCTCGTGCGCGCCCTCCCGTCCGACCAGTTCGTCGTGCAGCGCCGGGGCGGCGGCCTCGATGGAGATCTGCGCCGAGTCCAGGCCGGCGTCGACAAGCACGCGGGCGTAGTCCGGGTCGCCGGGCCGCACCCCGTTGGTGATCAGGTTGACCCGGAAGCCCAGGTCCGCGCCGTGGCGCACCAGGTCGGGCAGGTCGGGCCGCAGGGTGGCCTCGCCGCCGGTGAACGACAGGGACGGCACGTGGGCCTCGTGCCAGATGCGGTCCATCACCCGCCGCACCTGCGCGCCGGTCATGGGCGTGCGGTCCGCGCCCCGCTGCGGGCTGGCCGCGTAGCAGAACGAGCAGCGGTTCTGGCAGCTGTAGGTCAAGGCGATCTCGGCCAGCACCGGAAACCCGACCCGGCCCCGCTCGTAGGGTTCGAAGCGTAGATTGCCCCGCGGCGAGAAGTCCTCGCGCATCAGTGACGCGACCGTCTCCAGCAGAGCGCGGGTGTCGTCCAGCAGCTGGTCGGGGGGCGCACCCAGCCGTGGGGCCAGCGCAGCCAGCACCTGGCGCGCGGGCCTGCCCTCGCGGGCGTACAGCGCGCCGAGGATGACCGCGCCGGTGGCGTTGATGCCCAGGGTCTTCTCCGGCCGGATCATCAGCAGGCTGTCCTCGGCGCGGATGTGCAGGGCCGCGCGGGTGTCGGCCACGAAGCGGTCGATCCAGGCGTGCACCTCGGCCCGCTCGTGCCGCCTTTGACGCCAGGAGGCCAGGTCCAGCATCAGAACCCCCCGGCGCACGACGACACGCACGCGGAGTGGCACGCCGAGTGGCAGGCGCAGGCCGAGTGACAGGCCGAATGACAGGCCGAATGGCAGGCGGAGTGGCATGCCGAGTGGCAGGCGGAGTGACAGGCGGAGTGGCAGGCGTCGTACCCCGCGGCCACGGACGCGGGGATGTCCACGGCCACGGCCGACGAGCTGGCCGCGGCGACCGCCCGCGCGGCCTGCGAGCCGTCGAAGTCGAACAGCCCCTCGATGCCGTCCACGGTGGCCCGGGCTCCGGCCTCGAAGCGGTCGCACACCCCCTGGGCCATCTCCTGCACCCGCGAGGTGCCCCCGTCCACGGTGGGCACGGACCGGGCCGCGCCCAGGGCGTTCAGCGGCGTGTCCATGGGCGCGTCGGCCGGGATCGGGTCGAAGCTGTGCTCCACCTGCTGGAAGAACGTGTCGCTGAGGTACAGCGAGGTGTAGTGGCGGTCGAACAGCGAGGCGCGGCGGGAGGCCGGCGCCTGCTGCACCTGCTGCCAGCTGTCCTCGATGCGCTCGCGGATCGTGCGTGTGGTCGCGTCGGGATCCGCTCGCCACACCTTGGGCTTGAGCTCCGCCTCGAGCGCCTCGAGCACCTTGCGTACCCCGGCGGCGGGCAGTGTGCCGGCCTCGGTGAGGTTGCCCAGGAATACCTTCTCGGCCTTGCTCAGGCCCTCGACCGGGTCCGCGCGGCGCACCTGCAGCGGGTTGCGCGTCACGATCTGGATCGCCCCCTTCGCCTGCAGGCCCAGCACCAGCAGGTTGAGCGCCTTGATCGGCCGACCGAGGTACGCGGCCTGTTCGGCCGGCTCGAGGTCCGGCACGAAGCCCTCCTTGCGGAAGGTCGCGATCGTGATCTCCGGGGCCGTGTACTCGACCTCGTTCTTCTTCAGCATCAGATCCAGGTAGGGGTGCAGCCGCAGGATGCGCACCACGAGCGCGAACAGCGCCGCGATCACCACCCACGTGAGGCGGAACGGCAGCAGCAGCGCGCACCACCCCAGCACCGAGGGCCGGAACAGGGCCACGAACGAGAACTTCGGCTTGCCCTCGACCACGCCGAACACCTTGGCGAAGGCCGTGGTGCCCGCCACCTTGTCGATGATCAGCAGGGGCCAGCCCACCACGAGGAAGAATGCGCCCAGGGCCGGTCCGTTGCAGAAGAAGCAACCGATCAGCAGGAAGCCGCCCATGAACAGCAGCCAGAAGAGGTCCCACATCAGCTCGGCGCGGCCGAACTCGGTGGACTGGCCCTTGAGCATGCGCAGCGGTTCGACCTTCAGGGACATGAACAGGGGCCGGTCCACGGCTAGCGGATCCGACGGCAGCAGCAGCCACAGGTCGCGCTCGGCGACCTCCAGCACGATCTCGGGCGCGTCCGGGTCGAACGACGGGGTGCCCACCCGCAGGTTGGGCGATCGCTGCATCCACTCCGGGGGGTCGGTGCGGACCGCGGTGGGCGCTGCCGGGGAGACGAAGCGCACAGGCAGCTTCGAGTCCATGGTCAGCTCGCCGTCACCACGGTGGGGCAGACCGGTGCGGAACACGATCTTCGGGGTCAGCCCCTCGGCGCGGGGGGCGTAGCTCGGGGGCGCGCCGAAGAACTCCAGCCGGGTCATGGGCACGCCGTCGACCAGCTGCGGGAGCGGGCTGTCCTCCCACAGGTAGTGGCTGACGACGTACAGCTCGATGCTCTCGCCCGTTTCCGTGTCGCGCGGCAGCACGGCGACCGAGCCGTCCACGCTGCAGGCCACCTCCTCGCCCGCCAGCTTCGCCTCGCAGTCGGTGTCGTAGCGGAACAGGTCGTTGTTCCAGTCCGGGATCGGCAGGTAGTTGCGCTGACCCTGCTCGACGAGGTCGAGGTAGGCCTCGACGCGCAGCGCGGATTCGTCCCAGTAGGAGACCTCCACGTTGTTGGTCAGCACGTACAGCTCACGCTGCAGCTCGGCCCGGCCCTCGGACTGCAGCCGCCCGGGCGCCACGGTGACCACGCCCTGGCCTGCCTCGGGCATGGCCGCGGCCGGCAGGTACACCCGGCCCATGTGGGTGCCTTCGGACGGCAGGGAGTGCTTCTCCAGGTACAGGGTCAGCCGCCGCACGTCGTCCACGTCCGCGTACACCCACGCCTGGTGGTCGTGCTGGGCGAGGTTGCCCGTGTCCGTGCGCACGCCGAACGCGTCGACCATCGCTGGAGTGATGTCCTCGTGCTGCTGCACCTCCGCGGGCAGCTCCAGCGGCAGCACCAGCTTGAGCACGGACTTCTCGATCGGCAGCCCCCACCGCACCGGGTTGAACCACACGGCCAGCAGCTCGGCGCCGTCGTCGGCCGTGGTCGGCTCGGAGAACAGCTTCTCGATGCGGTGGTGCAGCACCAGGGTGTAGGTCTCGCCTGCGCGGGTGCGGCCGTCGAAGTCCACCCGGTAGTAGCCGTCACCGAGGTCGGCCGGGTGGGCGTCCCACTGCTGGTCCCCGGCCTGCACGTAGGCGCGGTTGAAGTAGACCGGCTCGTAGAACTGGCCCACCTTCCGGATGCGGTCCCGACCCTCGTTGTCGCGGAAGGTCAGCGCATAGACCACGTCCACGGCGCCGTTGGGCTGGAAGAAGACCTGGGTATCGGCCTCGAGCAGGTCCACGGGCGCGGCCGTGGCCACCGACGAGATCAGGAGAAGGACACAGGTTACGACCCCTCGCATGGCCGCGAGGATACCGCACCTTGCACGTTCACCCCACCTCGTCCAGCGCGCTCACCAGCCGCTCGAGGTCCTCGACCGTGTTGTACCCGTGCGGAGACACCCGCAGGGCGCCGGCCCGGACCGACACGAAGATCGCCCGGTCGGCCAGGGCCTGCTCCACCGCGTCGAGGTCGGTGTCGTCCTTCGTGGCCAGCAGGATCCCGGACTTCTCCGCGTCGGTGGCTCGCGGCGACAGCACGGTCCAGTCGCGGGCCGTCAGCTCGTCGGCCAGGTGGTCGGTCAGGTCGAGCAGCCGCCGCTCCAGCGCGTCCGCGCCGATGGACAGGAGGAGATCCAGGCTGCCCACCATGCCGGAGATGCCGCCGAAGTTGTACGCGCCCTCCTCGTACCGGGCCGCGCCGTCCCGCAAGGGCTGGTCCATGTCGAAGACATCGAACGGCCGCTTCACCGAGAACCAGCCCTCCACCGACTGCTCGATGCGCTCCAGCGCCCGGTCCGAGGCGTAGCCCAGGCCGACGCCCTCCGGGCCGAGCATCCACTTGTGGGAGTCGGCGGAGAGGAAGTCCACGCCCATGGCCTCCACGTCCAGCGGCAGCACCCCCAACCCCTGGATCGCGTCGAGCACGAACAGGGCGTCGTGGCGGCGGCAGATGTCGGCCACGGCCGGCACGTCGATGCGGAAACCGGAGTGGAACTGCACGAAGCTGATCGACAGGGCGACCGTGCGCCGGTCCACGGCCGCGGCCAGGTCATCCAGCAGCACGCGGCCGTGCTTCTGCGGCACCAGCCGGACCTCCACCCCCTTGCGCCGTAGCGGCAACCACGGCCGGATGTTGGCCGGGAACTCCCGGTCGACCAGGACCACGTTGTCCCCCTCGCGGAACGGGATCCCGGTGGCTGCCACGCCCAGGCCCTGCGTGGTCGAGCGCACCACGAACACGTGGCGGGGGCGAGTGCCGAGCAGCCTCGCGCCCAGCTCGCGGGCGCGGCCCAGCACGCCCAGGGGCAGATCCGGGTAGCGCGCCGCGCCGAACTTCGACAGCTCCTCCAGGTATGCCTCCATGCGCACCCGGCAGGGTCTCGGCAGCGGCGAGACCGCGGCGTGGTTGAGGTAGGTCAGCCCTTCGGCGAGCTGGAACTGTTCGCGCATCGCAGCCCAGGTGTGCATGCGGTCCTCCGGCGTGGCGTTCCGCGCTAACCTTGTCATGGACGGGGCAGGAGGCAAGAGGAGACCGGTGCTGGATCGACGCAGGATGCGCAGGGTCGAGCGACGCTACCGCCACATCGCGCGGCGGCTGAGGCGGATCGACCTGCAGAAGGACAGCTCCACCCTGTTCGACCCGGACGACATCTTCGCCAGCGTGATCGACGAGTGGTCCAGCCGGTACTTCCTGGGCTTCTACTCCGAGGAGGGCATGTTCGGGGCGCTGAAGCGCTACGGGCTGTTCGAGGAGCTGGCGAAGCGGGGGCTGCACGACCCGGTGCTGGCGTTCGACCTGTCGGACCCGTACCTGCACCGCCTGTCGATCCACTGCGACGGGCGAGCGACCCCGGACACCCGGTTGATGGAGCTGCGTGCGCGGGTGGTGCACCGGCCGCACACGTACGCCTTCGAGCGGGAGCTGGGGGACGAGGGGGTCGACTTCCTGTTCGTGGAGTGGCTGCTGCTGCAGCACCCTCGCCGGGCGTTCAGCGCGGAGCGGCCGCCGCTGCCTGGCCAGGACCACCCGGGGCTGGGCGTGGCCTACGAGGTGTTCGAGCTGCTGACGATCATGGCCGAGCGGCTGCGGCTGGCCGGAATCCTCAACGCGCCGATGAACTACCACAACGCGCTGCTGTACGAGACCGCGTCGTCGTTCCTCGATCCGCTGGAGGACGGGCTGTTCCGCGCGCTGCGGCGGGACCTCGCCGGGAGGCGCCTGTCGGAGGCCAGCTGGGCGGTGTACGACGGCTGCGTGTTCGCCGAAGGGGACGACCAGCCCTTCGGCTGGGAGGGACACGAGCAGCTGTGCGCGCTGCGGCCGCGCGTGCGGGGCTACCTGCGCTCGTCCGGGTACCGCCGCCAGCGCCGGCTGGCCGAGGAGGCGGTGCGGTTCGTGGTGGACGAGGAGCGGCTGGTGGGGGTGCTGGAGAGGCGGCTGTGCGCCTGACCGGACAAGCCTGTTCCCGCGCGCACGCCCGGTTGTGATAGAAAAGCCCGTTGCCCACCCCAGAGGGAGAACCCATGCGAACGAACCACCTCCTGCTCCTCTCCGCGACCCTCCTCGGCGCCCTGGCCCTGCTCGTCGCGGGCTGCCCGGACAAGCCCGCCGAGGACGAGGGCGAAGGCGAGGCCACGGCCGAGCCCGCCCCGATCACCAACCCGATGGTCGTGTTCGACCTCGCGGCCACCGACGAACAGCTCGAGGAGCCCGTCGTGCCCGAGGATGGCGTGGAGACCGCCAGCTACGTGGTCGGCACGCGCGACTCGGACGTGGTGGCCATGCTCGAGCTGCTGCGCGCAGGCAAGCGGGCCGAGATCGTCGTGCCCGAGGTCCAGGGCGACCTGACCCTGGACGTGTCCACCCTGTGGCTGGACGCGGCCGACTTCGACGGCAACGGCCAGGCCGACAGGCTGCTGGTGCGCTGGGCCGTGGTGCCCCGGCTGGGCGCGGTGACCACCTCCGCCTGGATCGTGGCCGTGATGGCCGACGACGCCGGGACCATCGGCCCGGACCAGGAGAAGGAGGGCGTGCTGGTAGCCGCGGCCATGGTGGACGGCACCACCTGCCCGCTGATCGTGGGCGGACAGCAGGAGGACGGCTCCCTGTTCGTGGACATGCTCGACGCCGAGGGCGCCTGGACCCGGCACACCGCCACCCCCCGCGAGGCCACCGCGGACGACAAGCTGGCCGCGGACCGTGACCGGGACGTGGCCCTGGTCACCTCGGCGATGCAGGTCTACGACACCGGCGTGCTCGCCCCGGAGACCGCGTACGTGAAGGCCTTCATCGTCAAGGCCTGCCTCCCCGAGGTCGAGGCGGTCGAGCCGACCCGCGACCTGGTCTTTCCCGAGATCCTGCGGCCACTGTACGGCGCGCTGAAGCTGGTGCAGCGCAAGCTCGACGACCCGGTCACCGCGACCGCCTACACCGAGGCCGAGGTCCTGCTGCCGGTGATGACCGGCCTGCTGGTGCACGAGGGGGACCTGCGGCTGGGCCTGAGCGCGGACGAGCTCAAGCAGCGCATGGCCGGCCTGCAGCAGCTGGGCGACGAGTTCGGAGCCATCCAGGACGCGCTCACCTTCGACGGCGAGAAGATGCGGCGCCGGGACTTCGAGGTGAAGCTCGGCCAGGTGGCGGACGCGGACGAGCGCGCTCGCATCACCGCGGCCTACCAGGACGCGTTCCGGCCCATGGTGGCCGCTGACGGCAGCTACCCGAAGTTCATCGCCGAGATGAACGAGATCGCCCGCGCCCACGGCTACGCCAACTACCCGGACATGCGCATGCGGGAGAAGTTCGGCGTGGATCTGGACGGCTACTACACCTGGACCGACGAGACCTGGGCCGCCACCGAGGCCGACGCCCGGGCGTTCATCACCTCCCTGGAGGAATTCGCCGGGGCCGAGTCGCTGACCTACTGGCAGGTCGGGCAGCTGACCGACGCGTGGGTCCTGGCCCAGGTCGGCCTCGACGAGCTGCCCAAGCTCAGCGAGGCCGACGCCCAGGCCGTGCTGCAGCAGTACTACCAGGACGTGGGCCTCGACATGACGGTCGAGCCGTACTCCCGCATCACCATGGACTGGTACCAGGACGACCTGAAGTGGAACCGGGCCGGCACCGCGGCCACGGCCACGCCCGAGCAGGCGTACTTCACGTCCAACATCATCCCGGGCACCCCCATCGCGATCGACGAGTGGGAGACGCCCATGCACGAGACCGCCCACACGCTGCACTACCAGACGTCGGGCGCGCAGGCCCCGGGCCTGTCGTCGTTCCAGAACAACATGCCGTCCTACATCGCCGAGGGCGTGGCCATGACCTTCGAGGACGCGCCCGTGTGCACGCCGCAGCTGATGACGAAGTACTTCGGCGGCAAGGAGGGCTTCACCGACGAGCTGTTCGAGGTCTACCCCCAGGCTCGCGGCCGGGCCGCGGCCTGGCAGACGCGGCGGTTGTTGCTGATGGGCATGTACGAGGTCAACCTGTACGTGGACCGGAACCCGGATGGGACCGAGCGCAGCTGGGAGGAGCGGGTAGGCGCCTGGGACGGCCTGGTGCGCGAGCGGCTGTTCGTGGAGCCGCCCGCGGACTCACTGGCCCAGATCATGTGCCGCAGCCACCCCTTCGACGACCAGTCCCAGCTGGGCTACTCCAGCTACTCGCTGGGCGTGGCCCTGGTGCGCAACGTGCGCGACCGCACGCTGACCACGGGCACGGGCGAGGAGTTGACGGCGTTCGGCGCGGCCATGATCGAGCTGATGGCCCAGGGCGCGCTGGCCGACCGGGCGTCCGCCCAGGCCATCATCGACGGGCTGGGGAGTGACGAATGAAGATCAACAAGATCGACCACCTGTGCATCGCGGTGAAGGACCTGGCGCAGGCGCGCGAGGTGTGGGAGCCGATGCTGGGCAAGGACGGGCCCGACGACGAGTACGTGGACGAGCCCGAGAAGATCCACGTGGCCCGCTACTGGGTGGGCGGTGTGGGCTTCGAGCTGATGGAGTCCACATCGCCGGACGGCGATGTGGCGAGGTTCATCGAGAAGCGCGGCGAGGGCTTCATGCTCATCAGCTTCAACGTGGACAGCACGGCCGAGGCCGTGGAGGAGCTGGAGGGCAAGGACTACCCGATCATCGGCGGCCTGCGGGACTTCCGCGACTGCCAGTTCGCATTCGTGCACCCGAAGAAGCTCAACGGCGTGCTCACCGAGTTCATCGACTACAAGTGGACCGAATTCGATGAGGACTGATCGAGGGTGGCTCGCGGCGCTGGCCGCGCTGCTGCTGGTCCTCGTACCGGAGCTGGCCTCGGCCAAGCGGGGTCCACACCAGGGCGCACCGCCGCCGCAGATCTTTCAGCGGGTGCAGCCTTCGCTGGTGCGCGTGCTGGCTCAGGACTCGGTGGGCATGGGCGTGGCCGTGGTCGACGGCACGCTGATCGTGACCAACGAGGACCTGGTCAGCAACACGGCCTGGGTCGAGGTGGAGTCCGGGCCGGGCGAGCGGCGCAAGGCCGAGGTGCTGTACTGGGCCGGCGACCTGGCCGTGCTGGGGATCGAGCAGCCCCTGTCCGGTGTCCATCCCATCCCCATGGCCGAGGTCTCCCCGGACGCGGGCCGGACCGTGTGGACCGTGACCCGCACGGCCGGGGCCGGGCTGGGGCCGTGGGCGCTGCACGAGTGTCGCGTCGCTGCCAAGGGTGAGCATCGCATCGAGGTGGACGTGTTCGGCTCGTCCGCCACCCGCGGCGGGCCGGTGGTCGACGGCGACGGCAAGCTGGTGGGTCTGGTCGTGTCCCCGCAACAGGGCGAGGTGATCGCCGCGCGCGTGGAGGTGGTGCAGGCCGCGCTGGCCGAGTCGGCGGGCCAGCACGACGGCCCTCCACCGGCCGTCGGGTATGGCCTGAACCTCACCTACTCCGGCCACGACGGCCCGCTGGGCGCCCGTCACGAGGAGGAGTTCGGCATCGGCCTGGGCGGGTACGCGCTGGCCGGCCGCTACGCCATGATCCCGTGGACCGTGCGCGTCGTCGGCGACGACGCGGCCTGGCGGCCTGC
The DNA here is from genome assembly GCA_964639985.1 of uncultured Rickettsiales bacterium. Classification (GTDB taxonomy): domain Bacteria; phylum Myxococcota_A; class UBA796; order UBA9615; family CAYRNR01; genus CAZXHG01. Next base: position 17,447 of record CAZXHG010000057.1, on the reverse strand, counting down.
GCTGCGCCAGTCCTACCACCTGCGTGTCGAGGTGATGGCCGGCTTCGGCGGGGACTTCGAGATCACCATGCAGCGGCGGCCCTACATGCCCATGGTGTTGCAGCTGTACGCCCTGGTGGGTGTGGCCAGCGGCTACGACATGGAGCTCGGTGAGTGGCTGTCCCAGACCGATCCGCTGTGCGATCCCACGGTCAGCGCGTGCGAGGTGGACCTGACCCTGCACGAGGACATCGACCGGCGCACGGCCTTCGCCTTTGGCGGCGGCGCGCGCGTTCGGCTGCTGTCGTTCCTGCTGGGCCTGGAGGTGACCACGACGGCCACGCCCGAGATCGGCGAGGATCTCCGCGTGGTGGTGGTGATGGGCCTGGACTTCCGCCGCAACCGCGTCGCGGACTGACCTGGAGACGACGATGAGGTATTCCGATCAGTTGCCCTGGGCCAGCATCCCGTGGGATGACGTGCGCGCGCCGGCCGACCTGCTCGGTCCCTGGCTGGGGCAGAACCAGCTCGACGGCGAGACCGAGGTGATGGCCCTGCAGGAGTTCGACACGTCCGGCCTGCTGTGCCCGTACGGCGAGCCGCGGCGTGATGCCGCGCCCGTCGTACTGGTGCACGGGATCAAGGGTGCGCCCCAGGACATGAAGTCCCTGGCCGACGCCCTGGTGGCGGCCGGCGCGCAGCCCTGGTTCTTCCTGTACTACGACGTGCACCGCTACATCGACCGCTCGGGTGTGGTGCTGGCGTGGGCCCTGCGACAGCTCGCACAGGAGGTGGGCAACGAGGTCGTGATCGCCGCGCACTCGATGGGTGGCATCGTGGCGCGGTGCGCCATGAACTTCCTGCAGCAGCCAGACTGGTTCCGGGATCCCAACACGAACGAGTTGCCCGGCCAGGGCCTGCCGGTCAGCGAGGGCGAGTTCGAGCGCATCGACCTGCTGTCCATCGACACGCCGTGGCACGGGTTCGACGGCCTGCCCGACATCCGCAGCCAGCACCCGGTCGAGGCGAGCTGGGTGGACATGGTGGTGCTGGGCCACGTGTTCCGCGACCTGTTCGAGGTCGAGCACCCCGGCCAGTTCCACACCGGGATCGTGGAGGCGCGCAACAACGACTCGGACGACAAGCCGTTCGTCACCCGTTCGTTCAACGAGCTGACCTTCGAGGAGCTGACCTGGATCATCGAGTACCTGGCCGGGCGCACGGACGACTCGCGTAGCCCGATGAGGTTGTCGGCCTACCTCGAGGCCCTGGGCACGGCCGACGACTTCCGCGCCATCCTCCCCGATCTGGAACGCGAAGCGGCGAGCGGCGATCTGGCACCCGCGGAGCTGCTGGAGCGGCTCGCCGACGTGATCCCGCTGCTGTCGGGAACCCACTCCACCGTGCTGGATCACCCCAGCCTGCCAGGGCTGGTCGAGGCGCTAGTCTAGCCACCTGCAGACGCATGCTCCACATCGACTTCTCGTGCGCGTGCCTGGGACTGGTGGTCGCCACCCTCGTCCCCGCGCTCGGTCCGGCCCCTCCCGAGGGCGAGAACTACGAAGAACAGCGGATGCTGCTGCGGATCACGCGACACGGCCCCAAGTCGGAGAGGCGCATCGCCTGGCCCGATCCCGAATCGGGATCGACCGTGATCGGGCCGGAGGTGGGACGCGGTGATCTGGGCGAGGACGACGAGGACCAGCGGCTCGAACAGCACCGACGATCCGGGCTGCTGTGCCGGTACGCGGAGGGCGATGCCGAGGATCCCGTGGTCATCCTCGTCCATGGACTCAACGGTGCGCCGTCCGACATGCAGGGGCTGGCCGACGCGCTGGTGGAGCAGGGCGTCCAGCCCTGGTTCTTCCTGTACCACGACCGCCCTCGCTTCCTCGACCGGACGGGCGTGGTGCTGGCCGCAGGATTGATCGAACTGGCCGAACAGGACCGGGATCACCTGGTGATCGCGGCGCATTCCATGGGCGGTGTCGTGGCTCGCTGCGCCATGAACTTCCTGGAGGCGACCGATTGGTTCCACGACCCGGTGGGCGACGTGCAGGATCCCGGGACGCTCCTCCCGCCCGAGCCCACGTTGCCGTCCCGCGTCGCACTGCTCGCCATCGACACGCCGTGGCACGGGTTCACGGGCTGGGGCACCACGCGAGCGCTCTTCCATCCCCGGGAGGACAGCCCCATGGACATGATTGCCACGGGGTTCGTGTTCGATCCGCTGTTCCGTACGCCCGCCGTTCCGGACCACCCGACGTCCTGGGTCGAGGCGGGCACCCACGACGTACAGGCGAACCCGTTCTGGACCCGTGGGCTCCGCGAGCTGAGCGATACAGAGGTCGAGGCTGTCGTGGAGTACCTTGCCGAGTGCCGGGAGGAGGGGTGTCGCAGCTGGGAGCAGGGCTGGTCGGACCTGTGGGCGCTGGGTAGATCGCCGGAGTTCAGGGACTGGCGGCCGGCTCTCGAGCTGCGCGCAGCAGCGGGGGAGCTGACGGCGGGTGACCTGGCCGGGGAGCTCGGCAGGCTGGAGGCGTCGTGGCCGGAATCCCTGGGAACGTTCCCGTCGCTGGATGGCCCCGAGCTCGAGGCGGCGCTCGACGTCATGGCCTGGTCCGGGCGGCTCCAGCCCGACGGCCTGCTGCAGAGCTGGGAGCTGCTGGGCACGATGGAGCTGATCCCAGCGTTCCTCGAACGCCAGGACGATCTGGCGGCGATGGCGGTGGCAGGTACGCTGGAGCCCGAGCAGCTTCGGGAGGAACTGCGCAGGGCCGTGCTCGGTCAGATGGAGACCGGCGGGAACCTGCAACCCCTCCTCGACGAGATCGACCTGCTGACCGAGGACGACCTGCAAGGTCTCGTCACCTGCCTCTCCATGCTCGGCAGCCGGCAGCTGCCGCCCCACAGCTGGTGGCAGGTGCGCAACTACGTCGAGGCCATGACCCTGATCGGGGAGTTCTCGGCGCTGCGGCCCGGGCTCGAACGCAGGGCAGCGGCGGGTGAGCTGGGTGTCGAAGAGCTGAGGGAGGTGCTCGCCGGGATCGTTCCGGGCCTGGAAGGCGATCACGAGACGATCCTCGAGCACCCGGACCTGCCCGGCCTGGTGATGGAAATGGTCGAGGACTAGCGGGCCACGGCCACGTACGCCTGCGTGGCCGCGGTGCAGCGCTCCATGAAATCGACGTACGTGATCGCGCCCGCGGTGTAGGCGTCCACCTCGTCGAGGTACGCGTCCGACGACAGCCAGGCCGCGGAGATGGCCTCGGCCGTGTCGCCGTTCGGCAGCGGCGGCAGCGGCTGGCCGGGGATCGGCGGCAGCGGCGGCAGGACCAGCATGGCCTCGACCATGTCCGCGTGCACCTGGGCGAAGCGTTGCGCCTGCAGCGCCCGGTGGCTGGTGAGGTCCCCCACGCCCTGGACGTCATCCTCGTCCACGATGGGCTCCAGCTCGATGATGGGGGGCACGTCCTCCATGGGGATGGCCCCGTCGAGGTCGAAGTCGAAGCAGTTCCCGCCGTCGGGATCCAGCAGCATGTGCAGCTCGTCTCCGCTCTCGTGCAGGCTGCAGATCGTCTGACCGTCCTCGTTGGTCCCCTCGATCATCGACACGAGGCCGTCGGCGATCTGGTCCGCGGCGCTGGGGTCGGCGCCGGCGGCCGCGGTCAGCGCGTCGCGGAAGCCGTCCTCGATGGTCGCGGCCAGGCCGTCGGCGGTCATGTCCGTGGTGCCGCCCGTGGAGTTCGCGGTGGCGTCGGCGAGCAGGTCCTCGAAGGACCCGAACCCGGCCTGCAGGTCCTCGTGCAGCGCGGGCTGCAGCGCCAGCGAGGTGGCGGTCACGCTCACATCGCCCAGCTCGGCGTCCACGTTCGTCCCGTCCTCGGACAGGTCGAATGCCAGCTGCAGGTCCACGCCCTCCAGCACGATCTCGTGTTCGCCGTTGGGCATCCGGTTCAGCAGGGCGTTCTCGACGAGATCCTCCACGTCCACCGTCCACAGGGTGAGCGCCTCGAGGAACCACCAGCTCCAGGCCAGGTCGCAGGTCACCTCGCTGTCCAGCGTGCCGCGCGCCAGCACGATCTCGTCGCTGTAGCCCAGCACCATGTCCAGCTCCTCGGGCACGGTGATGGTGTCCGAGAGGTACACGGGCGCGAAGTCGTAGCCGATCTGCAACGCAGGCCAGCTGTCCCAGGCGTCGTCCGGGTCCGTGCGGGTGACCCACTCCGCGTCCAGGTTGGCCAGCTCGAGCTCCCCGAACTCGAGGTCGAACTCGATGAAGAACTCGCAGCGGTTCTGCGGCCAGGCCGAGGCGTTCTCCTCCTCGCACGCGGACTGGCACTCGTCACAGACTCCCCCGGCGAGGCCCGGTACGAGATCCTCGCAGACCTCCTCGCACAGCTCCTCGCACAGCTCGGCCACGTCATCGTCCTGCAGCTCGATGGCGAAGATGTCGCTCAGCAGCGGTTCGATCTCGTCGGGGAACAGCGAGCCTTCGAGGTCGATGGACGATGCCGTGTAGCCGTGGGTGAGGCCGAAGTGCAGCAGGCTGGCGCCGTCGGCATCGAACGAGGGGGACGCCTCGGGGCACTCCCCCAGCAGGTCGATCTCGGTGGTGTCGTCCGCCAGCACGATCGGGTCGGCGCAGGTGCCGAACAGGTCCTCCAGGGCCAGCGGCAGGGTCTCGTCGAAGGTGACGTGGTCCCAGTTCTCGTCGGTCTGGGTCGAGTAGAAGGTCGAGCAGCCGCCCAGGGCGAGCATCGCCACGGTCGGCAGGGTCCATCGGTGGATTCGCATCGTGTTCTCTCCGGTGAGGGCTCGGGTCCCGGACCGGCCGATTGCCGGCGGCGACCTCACAGGGGGGAACCGGGAGCGTGGGGGAAGCGGCTCAGGTTTCTTCGGGCGGGGCAGGGCCCTCGGATCGACGGTTCACGCCCTCCGGCGTCGGCTCCTGGCCGCGAGCGCGAACACTGCCAGCGCGATCCACCCCGTGGCGGCGCGGCTGTTGCCGTCGGCGTCGCATTCGCACCCGAACTGGGGCCGGTCGCCGGCGTTGTCGTCGTCGTCATCGTCCGTGGGCAGGCCGGTGTCGTCGTCACCGACCGTGTCGTCGTCGTCGTCGCCCGCCCCCTCGGACAGCGTGCAGTTGCGGGCCGACCAGTTGTTGTCCTGGTTCTCCACCAGCTCCTCGGGGGAGATGACCACGGCCTCGGCCTTGATCGTGTACACGCCCGGGTCGAGGCCGGTGGTGTCCCAGTCCACGCCCACGGTGATCTCGCCCTCGGCCACGACGGCCGCGCCGGTGACCGTGCCGATGGGGAACTCGTTCTCGTACTCGTCCTCGTAGCTGAAGTAGACGTCCATGGAGGCGATGTCCACGGCCGCGAGGTTGCCCACCCGCGTCGACACGTAGATCACCGTGCCCACGGGCACGTCGCCGTCCACGCAGCTGGGGCTGGTCTCGATGTAGTGCTGGTAGATCACCGCGTCGGGTGCGGTCACGCCGCCCACGGCCAGCATGTACAGGAACACGTCGTCGAGGTTGCGCTGGGCGAAGTAGCCCTCCAGGCCGGAGATGCCCATGCCCGCGTAGTGGTACTCCCAGGTGTTGGTCGAGGCGACCACGTGGCCCATGCCGAGGCGATAGTCGATGCAGGTGGGGTTGCCCCCCTCGGACGCGGACTGGCGGAAGATGACCCGCGTCTCGTTGAGCAGCTCCGAGTCGAGGAAGTAGCCGTGGGAGCAGTAGTTGCCGTTCATGATCCCGTCGTTGAGCGGGACGTTGTCCGACAGCTGGGACGTGACGATGGCGTGGGTGTAGTCCTCGATCTCGTTGTAGTTGGCGTAATCGCCTGCCGCGCCGTAGAAGTGCCACGGCAGCCCGCCGGGCAGGGGCGCGGTGAGCTGGCCGCCGGCCCAGCCCGCGCCCGCGGCGAAGAACAGCAGGTCGCCCCCGTCCATGACGAACTGCTCCAGCTCGGCCTGGTGGGAGGCGTGGCCGTCGTAGAACCCCTGGGCCTGGTCGTTGACGATCAGCATCACGCGGTAGCTGGACAGGTTGGCCCAGTCGACCAGGTTCCAGTCGGTGACGAAGTCATAGGTCATGCCCAGGCTGCCCAGGCACTGCTCGTTGGACTGGGTGGTCCACGGCGCGGACGTCTGTACCAGCAGCACGTCGGTCTGGGCCGCGGCGGAGCCGCCCCAGCCGAGCGCGGCCGCCAGTACGCACAGGATTGCAGTCTTGCGGATCATGGCACTCTCCGGTGCGGACCATCCTAGCTGCTGGCCGGACCCGAGTCTTCCCTTGCCCGCCCGATCCCCCCTGCCTACGATGTTCGCTGGACCGGTGGAGGAACGCGCGTGAGGAAGCTGTCGACGATCGGGGTGACGCTGGTGGTCGCCCTGGCTGCGGGCCGTGCCATGGCACAGGACGTGGCCGAGGTGCTGGGTTGGCTGGACGGTGAGCTGGTGGCGCTGGACGGCGAGGTCGTCCGCCGCGCGGGCGTGCCCGAGGCCGGGATGAGCGTGGTCGCCCTGTCGGCGCAGGGCCGCCGGTTGCTGGCCGGCGACGCGGACGCGGTGGCCGCCGACCTGTCCGGTCGGGGTGAGCTGGCGCTGGTCACCCTCGACGGCGAGGTGCGGGTGGGCACGCCCGGCGCGCTGCGTACGCTGGACCTGGGGGATCTGTACGTCACCCAGGCGCGCTGGTCACCCGATGGAGAACGCCTGGCCGTGACCGCGTGGACCGACGGCCATCGTCCCTGGAGCGCGACCCGCGCACGCACGGTCGACGAGGTGATGCGGGCCATCGACAGCGACGTGTGGCTCGTGTGGCCGGACCGCGCCGCGATCCTGGTGCGGCTCACCGACGGGGCGCGTGGAGACTACAACCCGGTGTGGTCGCCGGACGGTGACGAGGTGCTGTTCGTGTCCACGCGCACCGGACGGGCGGGCTTCTTCGTGGCCGACGCGGCCACGACCATGGCGCGGCAGCTGATCCATCCGGGCGAGACCGCGACGCCGGTGGCCTTCTCGGATCGCTGCTGGTGGACCGACGACGGCATCGTGTACGAGACACGCACCGCGGCGGGATCGGAGACCTGGACCCTGGCCCCGGACGGGCGCGCGGCGTACCAGGGCGCCTGGGCCACCATCGGCCACCTGGACGGCGCGCCGGTGCGAGGAGGCTTCGACTGGCAGCGACGGGTCGCCGGGGAAAGGGGGCGGCCATGAAGCGCCTCGCCCTGATGGTCCTGCTGCTCGCAGCGTCGTCCGCGACCGCGGACGAGTGGTACGACAAGGCCGAACCCGGCCCGTTCTTCGATCCCGTGTCCACCGCGGGCACGGCCACCGTGCTGGTGCCGTTCGATCTCGATCCGGCCGAGGGCACCATGGAGGACTACAGCGGCTGGTACGGCACGCCGGCGGACGGGGAGACCAACCACGCCTACGACCAGCACAACGCCACCGCCTACCTCGTGGCCATGGAGACCGAGGTGATGGCTGCCGCGGACGGCACGGTGGTCGACCTGGTCGACGGCGTGCCGGTCGGGGATCCCAACGCGGCCAACTACGTGTGGATCGCCCACGACGACACGGGCGAGTGGGAGAGCAGCTACTGGTCCCTGTACCCGTCGGTGGGGGACTACGTACAGGTCGGCGACGAGGTCGCCAAGGAGGACGTGATCGCCCTGTCCGACGGCGTGGAGGACGAGATCGGGCCGCACGTGGACTTCGGCACTTGGCTGTGGGGCGAGGCCGTGTGCCCGTTCTACAGCGGGCACTGGACGCGGGGGCTGAGCTTCATGGCCGGCGTGCTCCAGTACCAGGACGCGCCGGTGTACGTGGACAAGGACACGACGTCGGACACCGTGGGCTGGCAGTCCAACTGGTTCGCCTACTGCGGCACGCAGCGGATCAAGGACGGGGACGAGGCCTGGTACCGCTACTGGCACCCCACGGACTGGGGGACGGCCGTGGCCGCCCTGGATCGCTACGACGACCTCGAGGATGCCGAGGACTATGACGAGACCGGGGCCTGGGAGAGCGTGGCCGCGGGCTCTCGCGCCGACCACGTGGTCGGGTTCGCGTCACGCGGTGCGTCCGGCGCGGCGACCGCCACCTTCGTTCCCAGGTTGACCACCGACGGCGAGTACGAGGTGCTCGTCACCCACGGCGAGGCGGCCAACGCCGAGGAGGTGACCTGGCGCGTGGCGCACTCCGGCGGCGAGGATCTCGTGACCCTGGGCCAGCGCGGGGGCGGCACCGGCACCTGGGACGAACCCCGGGTGGTGACCGCGTCGCCGTACCATGACGACGACGACCTGCGCCGCTCTGGCAGCCTCTACCTGTTCACCTACAGCTGCGGCGACGCCCCGGACCTGTCCGGACCGGAGATGGTCTACCGCCTCGAGCTGAGCGGAAGCGCCGAGGTGACCGTCACCCTGACCCACGACGAGGACCTGGCCATGGACGTGGCCCTGCTCTCCGAGGTCGACGACGACGCCTGCCTGGCCTGGGGCGACGACACGGTGACAGAGACCGTGTCGGGCACCGTGTACGTGGTGGTCGACACCCCGGTGGACGACGACGAGCTGTCCTACCCGGGCGCGTACGAGCTCACGGTGAGCTACGACGGCTCCCCGGCCGGCGACAGCGCCGGCGATCCCTCGGACGCCCACCAGTGGCATTCCCTGGGTACCTACGAGTTCGTGGCGGGCAAGGACGCAGCCCAGGGCGCGGTCGTGCTGGAGGTGGCGGACGGCGTGGCGCCCATCACCGACAACGCGGTGCGCGCCGCGGCCGACACGGTGCTGTGGCTGAACACCGATCGTCTGCCCTACGTGTGGTCCGAGGAGGGGGAGGACGCCCAGATCGCCGATTCGGTGCTGATCCTCAAGGACTACGCCCTGCTGGGGATCAAGAACGCGGGCAGCTGGCCGGTGCGGGCCGAGCCGTCGGACGACGCGCCCGTGACGTTCCGGGCGAAGCGGGGTCAGCGGTTCATGGCCGAGAAGAACTACGAGGGCTGGTACGAGATGGTCTCCCCGGGCCTGCCCGGCGAATGGGGCTACCTGCACGAGGACTGCTGCTTCGTGCACCACCCACTGCCCATCGAGGACCTGGACGACTGGTACCCGCCGTGGGACGGTGACGACGACGACGACGATGACGACTCCGCAGCCCCGTCCGACGACGACGGCTGCGACTGCGACGCGGCGTCCCGGCCCTCGGCCGGGGTGCTCGGGCTGGCGGTGCTGCTGGCGACGCTGGTGGCGGTGAGGAGGCGACGATGACCCGGATCTCGTGGGTGTTGTTCGCGGTGGCCGTGGGTACGTGGCTGCTGCCGGGCTGTCCCGGCGGCGACGACGACGACCGCGACCCGCCCGGACCGCAGGACGACGACGACGCCTCCGACGACGACGATGACGACGACGACGACGACGCGCACGACCCGGAGGTCGAGTGCGACGACGGCGTGGACAACGACGGGGACGGCCAGGTCGACTGTGACGACTCCGACTGCGACGGCGAGTTCCACTGCACCTGGCCCGACCAGATGGACCACCAGGCGCGGTTCGAGTTCTACTCGGACGTGGGCTGGCTCGACGACTGCGAGGTGCGGTTCGAGTCGCTGCTGGTGGAGACCGCCCAGGGGGACATCTGCCCCCAGTGCGACCTGACGTACCAGGGCCAGTACCACTACGAGATCAACACCTGCGAGGAGTTCCTCGAGCTCGCGGGCGTGGACATGCCCGACGAGGGCATGTACGGCGTGATCTTCGTGGATCAGAACCAGCGGGAGATCTTCACCCGCGACACGGACATGGTCTGGACGTCGCTGGGCATCGCCCAGAAGGACCCGGCCGTGGGCCACTACCTGCTGCAGCGGCAGGACGACATGGAGAGCATCGGAGCGCTGAACACGGAGCTCACGTTCAGCGACCAGTGACGGACTAGATCCCGAACACCACCCCGAACGCGCCGCCGAGTTCGTTGGTGATCTCGTGTTCGAACACCACCGCCTCGAGCAGCTCCATGTTCAGCCCGAAGTGCGGCGTCAGCCACAGGTAGGTGCCGATCACGCCGGCCACTCCGAAGTACGCGTGGGTCTCGTGGTCGTGGGACACCACGTTCAGCGCCGGACCGATGCCCAGGTAGATCGTGGCCGGGCCGGCGGTGAACGGCTTCTTGATCAGCAGGTCGATGGGCACGTGGGTCCCACCGTGGGCGCTGGTCAGCAGCTTGGCGCCCAGCTCGATCTCCAGCCAGCCGTGCACCACGGACACCTCGCCGAACACCCCGCCGCCGAACAGCGCCAGGTCCGCGTGGGCGCTCTTCGCCCACAGGGCCGCGCCCTTGGCCCCGAACAGGACGCGGTGGTGGGTGCCGTGGTCGCCGTGGTGCTCGTCGCCGTGTTGGTCGTGGTCGTCCGGGTGATCCTCGGCAGCCGCGGGCAGGGCCAGCACGGCCAGGACCGGGATCAGCAGCAGCGTCCAGCGCATCTCGCCCTCCTCATCCGAACCGGTAGTGCTTGCGAATCGGCCTCGTCACCTTCCAGGTGCACGACATGCCCTCGGGGAACGTCACCAGGTCGCCCTGGCCCACGGTCACGGGCTCGCCGCCGTCCGGCGTGACCGTGACCTCGCCTTCGAGGATGTAGCAGGTCTCCCGAGCGTCATAGGTCCACGGAAACTCGGACGCCTCACAGGTCCAGATCGGCCACGAGCGCACGTCGTGGCCGTCCAGCAGCGCCTCGTCGGGCATGCGCACGATGCGGATGTCGGTCATGGGATCCTCCAGCAGGAACGGCGATTCTACGGAAAAGGGACGTACGTAAGAAATCAACTAACTCGCGAGTTAGTTGATTTCTTACGTACGTCCCCTTTCTTCACTCCTCGGGCGGTACCGACCAGTCCGCCGGGGACGGGATGGTCTCACGCCGTCCCGCCATCGACGGCAGCTTCGCCTCGTCGAGGTCCGTACCGCGCGGCACCCACCAGGTGTAGTCGCAGCCCGGGGCCACGTGGCGGGACCAGATGAGCTGGTAGTCGTGGTCCGCGATCACGGCGGCGCGCCACAGGGCCAGGTCCGAGAAGCGGTTGCGCCAGTCCTGGTCGTCCTGCAGGCACACGTAGCTGGCCATGCCCGCGCCGCCCTCGCCCGCGGACGGGTGGCCCGGGTTCCACACCGGCAGCAGGGTCACGCGACGGCCGGTGAGGAACAGCTCCATGCGGCCCGGGTCCACGCCGCTGGGGCGGAACAGGCAGCGGTCGACGTGCAGCGTGCAGGGGGCCTCGCCGCTGGCCGTGCAGGTCTCGTCCACCAGGGTCAGGATCTCGTCGGCGGTGATGCCGCGGTACGGGCGGTAAAAGTTGATCGGGTCCTCGGTGTGCACGGCCGCGGGGATGGTCAGCCAGCGGTGCTCGAACAGGGCCCGCGAGGCGTCCAGCGGCAGCCACTGGGCGGTGTATGCGGGCAGCCACAGCACAGCGGGCAGCAGCGCGGCTTGCCACGGCAGCCGCGCCAGCCCGCCCGCGGCCAGCAGGGCGAACGCCGCGGTGTAGGCCGGGAAGTTGGGCATGCCCGCGTGCATCTGCACGTACAGCGCGAACGGCAGCACCAGCCACACCAGCAGCAGTGCCATCGGCCGCCAGCGGTCCCTCGGGAAGCGGACCAGGCGGATGGCCAGGCCGACCAGGCCGACGACCGCGAAGCACACGCCGATGTCCGCGGCCAGGCCCTTCAGCAGCACCTCGGGATCCGCGAGGAACGCGTAGCGCGTGCGCGAGACCATCTTGTTGTCCATGTACGAGCGTAGCTCGTGCATGGCCGGGACCAGCGCGAGAGCCCACAGAGCCAGCACGACCGTGGCGCGGATCACGAACCGCTCGCGCTGCTCGCTCACCAGCCAGCCCGACAGCAGGAACGGCGCCAGCGTGGCTCCCCAGATCATGCCGGACGGCCGGATCGCGATCCCGGCCATGCCGACCAGCGCGGCGAGGACCACGGTCCGTCGCCTCGTCAGCGCCGGATCGGACAGCAGGACCACCAGCACGACCAGGAACAGGGCCAGCTCCGGGATGTGGATCCACCCCAGCCTGCCGGCCAGCACCATGGCGTAGGAGCACGGCGAGATCAGGGTCACGGCCGCGAACGCGCCGCGGGGGCCCCACAGCTGGCGTGTGGCCAGGCCGAGCATGGCCAGCAGCAGGCCCGCCCAGAACACCTCCCACGCCTGCACCACGCCCGGTCCTCGGCCCACCACCTGCATGCTCGCGGCCAGTAGCAGGTTGTACCAGCCGGTGGTCTGGCTGGTGAGCAGGTCCGGCACCTGGGCCAGGCCCCGCACCGAGTCCAGGGCCTGCCACGCCGCGGGCAGGGCGCCGTGGCAGTGGTTGGGATCCTGGGGGAGGCGCTGGTCCACGATCGCGAACCGCGCGTGGGCCAGCACCATCAGCGCGACCACGGCCAGCCACGCGGTGTCCCAGCGCCGGGGGCGGTCGGTCACGGTGATGCCATCCAGGGCAGGGCGTGCAGGTCCATTCTTCTTCGGAACTCGACCGCGTGTGGGGTCATGGCGGCGAGGGTAGCACGGCCAGCGGCCAGGACCGCCGGGGGGTGGTGGGCAATGTAAACGAATGTAACCATGAGCAACCGTTGGCAAACCTCCGAATCGGCGACCCGAAGGTCCGTCTGTCCCCACAAGAGCGAACGACGCTCGCAACACCGTGGAGGACAGAACGATGACGACCCCGAACAACCGACGTTTCAATCGCTCCCTGACCACCCTGTTCGCCCTGGCCCTGAGCCTGGTCTTCGCCGGCGCCGCGTTCGCCGGCCAGTCCAAGGCGCGGAGCCCCGAGGCGCGGGACAACCAGTCGGACCTCCGCGACGACGTGGGCGACCTGCAGCGGCTGTCGAACCTGATCGACGACTGGCACGACGCCTACCGCCGCAGCGACACGCGGAGCATGGCCACGGCCGACGCCCAGATCTCGGCGTGGCTGCGCCGCGAGGTCGGCGAATCCAGGACCGACGTGGCCGAGGCCCGCCGCGAGGCCACCGGGTCCAAGCGCGCCGTGCAGGCCGAGGCCCGTGACGCGGCCGCCGCGTTCGCCAGCGGCCACTACAGGGCCGCGGCCCGCGAGGTCGCCCAGGTGGCCGCCGACTCGGCCGAGTACCGCGACGACCGGTCCGACCTGCGCACCGCGCGTCTCGACCTGAACCGGACCCGGAGCATCGCCGGTCAGCTCGCGACCCTCGAGGCGCGGTTCGACCGGGGCACGGCCACCAAGGCGGACTTCGACCGCAAGAGCGCGCTGCTCAAGGAGCTGCAGGCCATGGCCCGCGCCGAGCTGGGCGCCGACCGCGCCGAGATCCGCGAGGACCGCCGCTAGAAACCCTCCCCCGTCCCCAGAAGGGTCGTCCGGGTGCCCCCGGACGGCCCTTCGCCGTTTGCGGGAACGAAGCCGCCCCGGCGCGTATACTCGGGAGCCATGACCGAGAGACGACGCGCTGACATCGCCTTCCGTTCCCTGATGATGGCCGCGGCATTCGTGGTGCTCATCGCCGGCCTCAAGGCCGCGAGCTCCATCCTGCTGCCGGTGCTCGTGGCCGCCTTCCTGGCCGTGCTCAGCATCCCGCCGATCAACTGGCTGTCGAGCCACCGCGTGCCCCGCTGGGCCGCCACCCTGGGGGTGTTCGCCTTCGTATTGACCGGCCTGGTGCTGGTCTCGCTGTTCCTCGGGACCTCGATCAAGGACTTCGCTGGCAACCTTCCACAGTACGAGGACAGCCTGCAGCGGCAGACCGAGGGGCTGTTCGCCTGGATGGACGACCAGGAGTGGCTGGCCGCGGCCGACCTCGACATCTCCAAGGAGTCGGTCACCGAGAAGCTGGACGCGGGCCGACTGATGGCGCTGGTGGCCGACGCGGTCGGCGCGGTCACCGCCATGCTGTCCAACACCCTGTTCGTGTTGTTGACGGTGGTGTTCATCCTGGCCGAGGCCGCGGGATTCCCGGCCAAGCTGCGGGTGGCGCTGGGCACCGAGGACCGGGACCTCGGTGGGTTCGGCAACGTGATGGAGGATCTGCAGGGCTACCTGGCGATCAAGACGGTGGTCAGCCTGATCACCGGCGTGGCCGCGGGCGTCCTGTGCGCGATCGTGGGCGTGGACTACCCGGTGCTGTGGGCGCTGGTGGCGTTCCTGCTCAACTACGTGCCCACCCTGGGATCGATCATCGCGGCGTTCCCGGCCGTGCTGCTGGCGCTGGTGCAGTTCGGCCCCGGCCGCGCGCTGGCCATCGCGCTGGGGTACGTGGCGATCAACGTGACCATGGGCAACCTGATCGAGCCGCGGCTGATGGGCAAGCGGCTCGGCCTGTCGACCCTGGTGGTGTTCCTGTCGCTGGTGTTCTGGGGCTACGTGTGGGGTCCGGTGGGCATGGTGCTGTGCGTGCCGCTGACCATGCTGGTCAAGATCCTGCTGGCCAACAGCGAGGAGCTGCACTGGATCTCGGTGATGCTGGGGTCCGGTGGCGAGGCTCGCGCCGAGGCCCGCGCCGAGGCCGAGGCCGAGGCGGCGCAGGCGAGCGCCGGGCCCCCAACGACCTCCTGATCTCCCGTCGATCCCTGGTACGATGCCCGCGAGCCATGTGGCTCGCTGGAGAGAACCATGCGCCCCTGGATCACCCTGCTGCCCCTCCTGCTGTGCCTGCTCGCCCTCGGCTGCGTGCCCGAGATGCCCATCGGCGACGATGACGACGCGGCGGACGACGACGACGTGTCCGACGACGACGTGGCGGACGACGACGTGGCGGACGACGACGACACCCTCCCGGATGACGACGACGACGTGGCGGACGACGACGACACCGGGGACGACGACACCGGGGACGACGACACCGGGCAGCCCGTGGACGCGGACGGCGACGGCTGGGACGAGACCGTGGACTGCGACGACACCGACGCCGAGCTGAACCTCGACGACGCCGACGCCGACGGGTACGACACCTGCAGCGGCGACTGCAACGACGGCAACGGCGCCATCAATCCCCTGGCCACCGACGTGCTGGGAGATGGCATCGACCAGAACTGTGACGGCATGGACGGGGTGGACGCGGACGGCGACGGGTATGCCGCGGACTTCTCGTTCGGCGACGACTGCGACGACAGCGACGCGTCCATCCACCCCGGCGCGACCGACGTGTGCGACGGCGTGGACAGCGACTGCGATGGCGACCTGAGCTGGGAGGAGGACGCGGACGGCGACGGTTTCCTCAACTGTGATGGCGACTGCGACGACGTCGACCCGGCGGTGAACCCGGACGCTGCCGAGGTGGAGTGCAACTACCTCGACGACGACTGCGACGGCGCCCTGCACCCCTACGAGGTGGACGACGACGGCGACGGGTACGACGAGTGCAACGACGACTGCAACGACGGCGACGCCGCGCTCAACCCGGGCGCCCACGAGACCTGCCTCGACGGCATGGACAACGACTGTGACGGGCTGCTCGACGAGACCTGCGTGACCGACGCCTTCACCCAGACGGGCAACCACGCCACGGACATCCTGTGGGTAGTGGACAACTCCTGCTCGATGTACGAGGAGCAGGGCCAGCTCGACAGCAACGCCGAGGCCTTCTTCGACGTGCTCGACCTGCTCGGCGTCGACTACCGGGTCGCGGTGGTGACCACCGACACCGGGGAGTTCCAGGGGTTGCCGTCGGTGGTCGCGCCGTCCTTGTCTGACCCGGCCGACGACTTCGCGGACAACTGTGACGTGGGGACCGGCGGCAGCGCGACCGAGCAGGGCCTGATGTATGCCGAGGAGGGCATGGACCTGGCCGCGGCGGGCACGTCGCCCAACGAGGACTTCTACCGCGAGGAGGCCGGGCTGCACGTGATCATCGTGTCGGACGAGGACGACCAGTCCCCCGGTCCGACCAATGACTGGGTCCTCGCCCTGCAGGCGTACCACGTGAACCCGGACCACCTGACCATCAGCGGGATCACGGGCCAGCTCACGGGGTGTTCGGGCCTGACCGGCAACGCCTACTCGGCCGCCGAGTACGAGCTGGCGATCAGCGTCACGGGCGGAATCTCGGAGTCCATCTGCAGCAGCAGCTACGCCACCGTGCTGGAGAACCTCGGCTACATGTCCGACCATCACGCCGATACCTTCATGCTCTCGGCGGTGCCAGACGAGGTCACCATCGAGGTGGTGGTGGAGGGGGTGAACGTGGCCACCGGCTGGTCCTTCGACGCCACCCTCAACGCGGTCGTGTTCGACGCTGCCTCGGTCCCGGACAACGGCGACGTGGTCGAGATCTCCTATGCCCAGTGAGCAGGCTCGGACGAGTGGCCGCAGCCTCGCCGTGATCGGCGGCGCCGGCAAGATGGGCGTGGCGCTGATCGACGGTATCGTGGCCGCCGGCGAGGTGGCGGCCCACGACGTGGTGGCCACGGCCCGGCACGAGCGGTCGCTCGCCCCGCTGCGCGAGCGCGGCGTGCAGGCCACCACGGACAACCACGAGGCCGTGCGCGACGCGTCGGCCGTGGTGCTGGCCGTGCACCCCGGCGATCTGATCGAGGTGCTGCGCGAGATCGCCGACAGCGTGCCCCCGGGCGTGCTGGTGATCTCCATCGTGACCGGGATCCGTACCGGCGACATCGAGCGTGAGCTTCGCCACCCCAACCCGGTGGTGCGCGCCACGCCCAACATCGCCGCCGTGGTCGGCTCGTCCATGACCGCGGTCTGCGGCGGTGCCCACGCCACGACCGAGCACCTCGAGGTGGCGCGTCGCCTGTTCGCCACGGTGGGCGAGGTGGTGCAGCTGGACCAGCGACACATGGACTCCTGCACCGGGCTGGCGGGCTGCGGCCCGGCGTTCGCCTTCAAGATCATCGAGGCCCTGGCCCAGGGCGGCGTGAAGATGGGCCTCCCGCGGGACGAGGCGCGCGTGATGGCTGCCCAGGTGCTGCGGGGCGCGGCCGACCTGGTGCTCGAGACAGGTCGTCACCCGGCCGAGCTCAAGGACGAGGTGACGACCCCGGGCGGCTGCACCGTGGACGGCATCACCAAGCTGGAGGAGCGCGGGCTGCCGATCGCGCTGATCGAGGCGGTCGAGGTCTCGTCGATCAAGGCCGGGCTGCTGGCGGAGGACGACTGAGATGCGTTGGATGACGGTGCTGGGGTCCGCGGTCCTACTCGTCGCGCTCGGCTGCGAGGGCGACGTCGAGGTGGACGACGACGACACCACGGGCGTGACCGACGACGACAGCGTGGACGACGACGACAGCGTGGACGACGACGACTCGGCGGACGACGACGACTCGGCGGTCACGGACGACTTCGACGGCGACGGCTACCCCGTGGACGAGGACTGCAACGACATGCTCGACACGGTCTACCCGGGCGCCGAGCAGGCCTGCGACGGGATCCTGGACAACGACTGCGACG